>JAGWPU010000073.1 GCA_028870355.1 Gammaproteobacteria bacterium
GACAGCGTGAACACGTACGGGTCGTACTGCACGCTGCGCGGATCCTGGTTCGCCGCGAGCCAGGGGTTGCGGCTCTGGTACTCCCAGTCCATCCGCAGGAACGCGCGATGGTTCACGAGGTGGAAGTGGTATTCGGCGCCGAGCGAGACCGTCCACGGCGGGCTGGTGCCCGGGCCGCCGTCGATCGCCGCCTGGCCGGAGATCGCGTCGCCCGCGAGCACCAGCAACGGCTTCGGCGCCGGCGTCGAGCGGGTATAGCGGGCGCTGGTGTAGCCGACCGCCGCGTTCGCGGTGAAGCCGTCGCCGAGCAGCATGTCGGCCTGCAGGTCGAAGCCCTTCGCGACCGCGGTGCCGAGGTTGTCGGTGAACTGCAGTCCGCAGTTGTACGCGACGTACACGCTCTGCTGGATGTTGTTCCACTTCACGTAGTAGATGCTGGTCGCGACCCGCAGGCGGTTCGCGAACGCGTTCTTCGCGCCGATCTCGAAGCTCTGGGTGGTATCGGCGTCGTAGGTCGGCGGCGCGCCGTTCGGATAGCCGGTCTGCTGCAGGCCGCCGGTCCCGTCGCAGTAGCTCGGCAGCGAGGGGTTGCCGCCGCCCGGCCGGAAGCCCTTCGCGTAGGTCGCGTAGTACAGGTTGTTCGGATCCGCCTGGAAGTCGACGCTCACCTTCGGGGTGAACGCGGTCTGGCTCTGCGAGGCCGAGGCGTAGCTCGGGCCGTAGTTCTCGAGCCCGTCGGCGTGCTGGTTCATCGAGAACGACATCTTCGAGATGCGGCCGCCGAGCGTCAGCCGCCATTGCCTGGTGAAGTCGTAGGTGACCTGGCCGAAGCCGGCGAGCTGGCGGTCGTGACCGACGACGCCGTTGTAGTAGATGTCGCAGTTCGGCAGCGACTGGCCCGCGACGCCCGCGCCGTTGCAGTCGTAATACGGCCCGAAGTACGACTGCGGGTCGCTCCCGAACAGTGCGGTCCAGAACGGAATGATCTGGGTGTCCTTCAGCTCCTCGATGCTGACCTCGCGCGACAGCGACCAGAACGTGCCGACCGTCCAGCGCCACCGGCTCGCCGGATCGTTCGACTGCCAGCGGATCTCTTGGGTCCAGGTCTCCTGATCGTTGGTCATCTGGTTCGGCGTCGAGTAGTTCTGGAAGCCCGCCGGCAGGTGGATCCCGTTCGCGTCGATCAGCGGATACCAGGAACACGGCGGCGTCGCGGTCGTCGAGGCCGAGCCGCAGGTGCCGGTCAGCCAGACCTGGCTCTGGAAGAACGCGAGGTCGTACACGGTGCCCTGATAGCCGGTGAGCTCGTGGCGGTTGTAGTACGAGGTGTTCGAGATCAGCTGGGTCTTGCCGATGTCGGCGGTGATCCGCAGCGCCGGCAGGTAATAGCGGTCCGGCACCGCGATCCGCTCGGGGGTCGCGGTGTTGAAGTGACCGGCCGCGACGTCCGAGTACGCCGGCCAGTAGGTCGACACGTCGTGCCGGCGCGCGTTCTGGAACATCACGCTCGGTTCGATCCGCACGCCGTCGACCGGCTGGTACAGGAGTGCCAGTCGGGCCGCGACCGTGTTCACGTGGTTCACGTTCTTCTCGACGATGTCGCGCGTGGTCGGATCGACGCGGTTGATCCAGCCGCCGTCGTAGCGGTACCAGACGCTCGCGCGATAGCCGAGCTTGCCGTCGATGATCGGCCCGCCGTGCGCGATCCCCGCCTCGTAGTTCGGCTGGCCGCCCTGGGTGAACGAGACCTCGGTGCGGGCGTAGGTCGACGCCCGGGTCACGCTCGGCGGCGTCATGATGTAGCGCACCGTCCCGCCCTCGGAGCCCGCGCCGAAGAGCGTGCCTTGCGGCCCGCGCAGGATCTCGACCCGCTGCAGGTCGAAGGTGCGCGGGAGCGTGTCGTCGGGGTTGAACCCGAGCGAGCGCATCTGGATCGGCGTGTCGTCGATGTAGATCCCGGTCGTGCCGGCGCCGCCGGAGGAGGAGATCCCGCGGATCGAGATCGCGTTCGTGCCGGAGTTGTCGATCGACACGCCGGGCACGAACTTCACGATGTCCTGGAAGTCCTTGATCCCGCGATTGTCGAGCGATCCCTGGCTGAACGCGGTGATGCTGATCGGCACCTTGCTGATGCTCTCGGCGCGGCGGGTCGCGGTGACCACGATCTCCTGCAGCGCGTTGCCGCCGCCCGCGGCGGCCGCGCGGGCCGCACCCCCGGCGGCGGCGAGAGTGATCGCACCGAGCGCCGCGAGCGCGACCCCGGCGATGTCGCGGCGTCGCCGCGCAGTGGAAGAAAATCCGTTCGGCATCGACGTCGGCGCGGTCGGCATCGTACAACTCCCCCGCTATATCATCATATAAATTTCTTATATCGGAAAATAACACCGAGGTCGTGAGCGCGCAACCGCCCCGGGACGCACTAGGTTGCGTCCCGGGGCGGTCGGCGTCGTCATGCCGGCGAGCGATCGATCAGTGGCGGTAGATGAAGGTCAGGCCGAAGGTGCGCGGCCGGAACGTCCAGTCACGCTGCAGCCGCGTCGCGGACTCGCAAGCCGGCGAGACCGGCGGGCCGCCCGGCGAGCCGCAGACGCCCGGATCGATCGACCAGTGGTAGTTGGTGATCGTGTTGCTGTCGGCGAGGTTGTTGATGAACGCCTCGACGCGCCAGTCGCCGATCAGGATCCCGGCGCGCACCGACATGAAGTTGGTCGAGCTCAACACGTAGTTCGCCGGATCGAATTGCTGGGTCGATCCATCCTGTTGCGGCGAGAGCCACTTCGCCCGTCCCTGGTACTCGTCGTCGAAGCGCACGAACGAGCTGCGATTGAACAGGTGGAAGTTGTACTGCAGGCCGATCGAGCCGGTGACCGGCGCGCCCGGCTGTCCGCTCTGACCGGTGACCGCATCGCCCTTGGCCACGATCGGTGCGGCTTCGAGCGGCGAGAAACGCGCATCCTGCGTGTAGCGCGCGTCGGTGTAGCCGGCGGTGATCTGGGCGGTGAAGTGATCGGTCAGCGCGACGTCGGCCTGGAAGTCGAAGCCCTTCGCGACCGCCTTGCCGAGGTTCGCGATGAACGAGATCTGGCAGATCGGCGGCACCACGGTCTGCTGGATGTTGTTCCACTGGATGTAGTACACGCTGGTCGCGAGCTTCACCCGGTCTTCGTAATTATTCTTGGATCCGACCTCGAAGCTGTTCACGCTGTCGGAACTGAAGGTCTGCGGCGCGGCGTTGATGTGGAAGTTCTGGAAGTCGCCGGCGCAAGCCGCATAGGGCACCGGATTGTTCGCGCCGCCCGGCCGGAAGCCCTTCGCGTAGGTCGCGTAGTACAGGTTGTCCGGGTCGTGCTGGTACGCGATGCTGACCTTCGGGGTGAACGCGTTCTCGCTCTTGCCGCCGGTGCCGGTCTGCGGGGTCAGGAACAGCTGCGGTCCGCCGGTCAGCGTGTGGAACGAGTACTGGGTATGCGACTCGCGCGCACCGAGGGTGAGTTTCCACTGCTTCGTGAACGCGTAGGTCGCCTCACCGTACCACGCGTACTGCTTGTCGTCCGCGAAGGTCTGCAGGAAGTACGAGTCGTTCGGGAACCGGGGATCGTAGAGGATCGGCTGGTACGGGGTCGCACAGGCGCCGAGGTTGGCATCGTAGTTGCAGAACACGTCGCCGTAGCTCGAGCCGTAGTACACGGTGGTCAGTTCGTTCAGCAGCGGGTCGTGGATCTGCTCGAGATAGCTCTGCCGATTCGTGCTGAAGAACAGGCCCGTGGTCCAGGTGAGCGGCGAGCTCGCATCGTTCGACTGGAACCGCAATTCCTCGACCAGGTTCTGCTGGCCGTTGTCGACCGTCGCCGGCGAGCGGTAGTTGGTCGTGCCGGGCGGCAGGTGCACGCCGCTGCCGTCGAGCAGCAGCGGGAGTCCGCTCGCGTAGGATCCGAACACCTCGAACGACTGGTAGAACCCCAGGTTGTAGAGCGTGCCGTCGTAGCCGCTGGTCTCCTTGCGGTGGTAGTACGCGGTGTTCGAGATCACGTCGAACTTGGAGAAGTGGCCGACGATCTTCAGTGACGGCAGGTAGAACCGGTCGGGCCGGCCGCGGCGCGTCGGATCCGCGCTCACGTAACGGTCCTTGCCCGGGTTGCTGTAGATCGGCCAGTAGTCGTTCGTGTTCCCCGAATAACGATCCTGGTAATAGAACGTCGGGGTCACGCGCCACTGGTCGTTGATCGCCCAGACCGCGGCGAGCCGGAACAGCGAGGTGGTCGAATAGTTCGCATTGTGGCTCAGGTTCGCGAGCGTCACCGGGTCGATCAGGTCGATGTAGCCACCGTCGCGCCGGTACCAGACGTCGGCGCGTACGCCGAGCTTGCCCTGGATGATCGGCATCCCGCCGGCGATGCCCGCCTCGTAGCTCGGCGCGCCGCCCTGGGTGTACTCGATCGAGTCGCGGCTGTAGATGCTGCTACGCGTCAAACTCGGCGGCGTGGTGATGTAACGCACCGTGCCACCCTCGGAACCCGCGCCGAACAACGTGCCCTGCGGACCGCGCAGCACTTCCGCCCGCTCCACATCAAACAGCCGGAAATCCGGCGTCGATGAGGCCGCATCGCTCGTGGTTCCGACAGAGCCTGCGACCGGGCTTTCGTCGTAGTAGACACCCACGGTCGGCTCACCCGATGCCTGAATGCCGCGGATCAAAACACGGCGCTGGCCGGGACC
>JAGWPU010000074.1 GCA_028870355.1 Gammaproteobacteria bacterium
CCCGGCGTCGCGGCGCCAGCGGCTCCGCCGGGCGTTCGATTCCCGCGCGCCGAGGAACGCCGGCGCCGCGCCCTCCATCGACCGTGGACGCAGGCCGAGCCGCGTGAAACCATCCTCGGCGCACACGCTGTCGATGGTCAGCGACCGGTAGTTGTCGCTCGAGAACGGGCGGCCCGGCACGAAATCCATGAAGAACGCCTGTAGCCGGGACACGCTTCGGGGCAAGCCGAGGATCAGGCGGCGTCGTCCGGTGCAGGCGGCGACGAAGCGCACGACCTCGCGCAACGTGACCACGCGCGGGCCGCCGAGATCGAGCGTGGCCCCGGACGGTGCGGACCCGTCGACGCCGCGCCGCAGGGCCTCGACGACGTCGTCGACGTGCACCGGTTGGAGTTTCGCATCGGGCATCGCGAGCGGGAACACCCCGGGCAGCGCGGCCAGGAGCGCCGCGAAGCGGTTGAGGAACGAATCCCCCGGGCCGAAGATCACCGACGGACGATAGATCGTCCATTCCATCGAACCGGCCCGCTCCCGCACCCGTCGTTCCGCGGCGCCCTTGGAACGCAGGTAATGGCTCGGGGCATCCTCGGCGGCGCCGAGCGAGGAGACCTGCAGGAACCGGCGCACGCCGGCCGCGCGAGCCGCGTCGATCGCGGTTGCGGTGAGCTGCGTATGCGCCCTGCGGAAGCCGCGGCCCGCGAAGCCGCGTTCGTTCAGGATCCCGACCAGATTGATCACGACGTCGTGACCGCGCAGTTGGTCCGCGAGCGCGGCCTCGGCGTAGACGTCGCAGCGCTCGATCGCGACACCCGGCATCACGCGCAAGCCCTTGTGGCGCTCGGGGTCTCGCGACAGCACGGTCACCGAATGACCGTCGCGCAGCAAGCGTGCGGCGAGCCGGGACCCGACGAAGCCGGTTCCACCGAGCAAGCACACGCGCGAGCGGCGTATCGGGCGCATCGTCTCAGCGGATCGGTATCAGCAGGAACGAGGAGCCGCGCTTGACCTTGAGCATCAGGAACTGCGCGCCCTTCGCGATCGCGCGCAGCGCCTTCGTGTCCGCGACCGCCTGGCGCCCGATGCCGACGATCAGGTCGTTCGGACGCAAGCCCGCCTGCGCGGCGGCGCTGCCCGGCTGGATCGACCGGATCCTCACGCCCCCGCCGCCCGGCTCGTCCGTCAAACTCGCTCCGTCGAGCGCCTTGTTGATGAGCCCGGCATCCGCGGCTTCCGATCCGGTCGGGCTTTCGATCGTCGCGGTCACGTGCAGGCTGCGGCCGTCACGCAGCAGACCGACGTGAATCGTCGTGCCGACTCGCAACATCCCGATCGCGTTGCGCAGTTCGCCCGCGTTCTGCATCGGCTGTCCATCGATCGAGGTGATGATGTCCCCGGTCTGGATCCCCGCGCGATCGGCGGCCGATCCGCGGATCACGCCCGCGACGAGGGCACCGCTTGCCTCGCGCAGCCCGAACTCCTTGGCGATTTCCGGCGTCACGTCGTAGATGTTCACGCCGAGCACGCCGCGCTTGACTTCGCCGTATCGAATCAACTGCGACATCACGTTCTTGACCATGTCCACCGGGATCGCGAACCCGATGCCGATGTTGCCGCCCTGGCGCGAGAGGATCGCGGAATTGATGCCGACCAGCTCGCCGCGCAGGTTCACGAGCGCGCCGCCGGAATTCCCCGGGTTGATCGACGCGTCGGTCTGGATGAAATCCTCGTAGCCGTCCGGGTTGATCCCGGAGCGCCCGAGCGCACTCACGATCCCGAAGGTCACGGTGTGCTGCAGCCCGAACGGATTGCCGATCGCGAGCACGTAGTCCCCGACCTGCAGGTGACTGGAATCGCCGAGCGGCATCGCGACCAGGCCGGGCTGCTTCGCCTGCAGCAGCGCGAGATCCGAGCCTTCGTCGGCGCCGATGACCTTTGCGCTGAAGGAGCGATTGTCGAGCAGGGTCACCGTGATCTGGGTCGCATGCTCGATCACGTGATAGTTGGTCACGATGTAGCCGTGGTTCGCGTCGACGATCACGCCGGATCCGGCCGCACGAAATTCCCGTTGCCGAGGCCGTGCGTTCGGCGGGTTCTCGAAGAAGTGGCGCAGGAACGGATCGTCGAGCAGGGGATTGCGGTCGTTGCCCGGCTCCTCGATCGTCCCCCGCGTCGCGATGTTCACCACCGACGGGGCGACCCGTTTGACGATCGGCGCGAGCGAAGGGAGTGGCGAGAGCGAGGTCGCCGAGGCGCCGGGCCCGAAGGCGAAGGCGGCCATCGCGGCGACGGCGGCGAAAGACAAGCGCGAGTTCATCCCGAGCGCACTCCGTGTCGAGGTGGAGAAGATCGCCCGCGCGGGCGCGGAGCGGGTTGCACCCGGCCCGCGCGGGCGATCGTTCGGACCGCGATTTTACACGGAAGCGTCGCTCGGCTTAACGCGGCGCGCGGTCGCCGGCTCAGGCCGCCTCGACCGTGATCCGCTGCGGCTGCACCTGAGCGAGCTTCGGGATCGCGATCTCGAGGACGCCGTTCGCCGCCTTCGCGCGAATGCCCTGCGTATCCGCGGTATCCGGCAAGCTGAAACGCCGCTCGAAATCGCCTTTGATGCGCTCGACGCGCCGATACCCCTCGGAGCTCTCCGGGGCCGCCTCGTCGCGGCGTCCACGAACCGACAGGACTCCTTGTTCGGCGGTGATCGACACGGCCTTCGGGTCGACGCCCGGCAGATCGACGGTGATCACGAAACGATTCGGCTCCTCGTGGATGTCCACCGGCGGCAACCAAGCGCCGGAATCGGCCGCGGTCGCGATCGGCGCGCCGAACAGTCGGTCGATGTCCTTCTGCAGACGATTGACGATGGCCCAGGGCTCATAACGCACGACGGTCATGATGGTTCTACCTCCTCGAGATCGATGTGGCCTGCCGCGGGAACTAGGGACGCGAACGCGGATTTTCAATGGGGACGTGATCGCGGGCGTCCCGGTGCCGGCGTGCTCGTCGCGGCACAACATATAGGGCCCGCATTCCAACCCGCTTGACCTGGGCGCGCAAAAATGCATTGATGAGCATTCTAGGAAATATTTTACAACACATTGTTTTTTAAGATAAAAATTTAGCCAAATCACGCCAACAATTTGCTTGACGTCGATCCGCGTCGCGACTTAACCTTTTGACCCCAATCACAAGATCTAGTGTTTGCGGGGTGGGATCACACGAGTGCTCGCGGACCCGTTCCGTCCGTCGCGTCTCGCCGCGGACGGGACCCGCCAGTCGTCGAGGTCGAGGGTCGCCCGATATCATCGAGGGAGCAATCAACAAATCCATGAACACGGTGGTCAGAATACAAAACAAAGACGTCGGCAGTATTCCGTTCCAGGAGGCCTCGCTCGACATCTGGGACAAGAAATACCGCCTGACGGCCAAGGACGGGTCGCCGATCGATCTGTCGATGGACGACACCTACAAGCGGGTCGCGCGCGCGCTCGCCGACGTGGAAACGACCGAGGCATTGCGGGAGCAGTGGTACGAGTCGTTCCTGTGGGCCCTGCGCCAGGGGGCGATCCCCGCAGGACGAGTCACCTCGAACGCGGGCTCGCTCGAGCACAAGCCCGCTACCTCGACGATCAATTGCACCGTGTCGGGCACGATCCGCGATTCGATGGACGACATCCTGAACAAGGTCCACGAAGCCGGCCTGACCCTGAAGGCGGGCTGCGGAATCGGCTACGAGTTCTCGACCTTGCGGCCGCGCGGCGCCTACGTCTCGGGTGCCGGTGCGCACACGTCCGGGCCGCTGTCGTTCATGGACATCTACGACAAGATGTGTTTCACGGTCTCCTCGGCCGGCGGACGACGTGGCGCCCAGATGGGCACGTTCGACATCGGCCATCCGGACGTCCTCGAGTTCATCCGGGCGAAGCGCGAAAGCGGGCGGCTGCGTCAGTTCAACCTCTCGCTGCTGATCACCGACGAGTTCATCGGGGCGGTCAAGAACGACTCGGACTGGCGGCTCGCGTTCCCGCTGAGCGAGCGGGAATACGACACGGATCGACCGAATCTCGCGGACGGCACGAAGTTCGTCTGGCGGGAATGGCCGTACAACGATGGATACGTGACCAACGAGGACGGTCTCGTCGCGTGCAAGGTCTACAAGACGCTGCCGGCGCGACGCGTCTGGGATCTGATCATGTCGTCGACGTACGACTTCGCCGAGCCCGGGTTCATCCTGATCGATCGCGTCAACGAGATGAACAACAACTGGTGGACCGAGAACGTCCGCGCGACCAACCCGTGCGGCGAACAGCCGTTGCCGCCCTACGGCTCGTGCCTCCTCGGGTCCGTCAACCTCACGAAGTTCGTGCTGGATCCGTTCACCGAGGACGCGCGCTTCGACTGGGAAACCTATCGCAAGGTCGTCAAGATCTTCACGCGGATGCTCGACAACGTCGTCGAGATCAACGGCCTGCCGCTGTCGCCGCAGCGTGACGAGATCCTGCGCAAGCGCCGTCACGGGATGGGATTCCTCGGGCTCGGCTCCACGATCACGATGCTCTGCATGAAGTACGGATCGCGAAAATCCGTCGCGTTCACGCAGAACGTCTCCCGCGAGATGGCGCTCGCCGGCTGGGAAGCCGCCCTCGATCTCGCCCGGGAGAAGGGGCCGGCGCCGATCATGGCCGAGGAGTTCACGGTCACCGCGGACATGCTGCGCAAGCGGCCCGAAATGGTTCGCGACGGCTGGCGCGTCGGCGCGCGCGTGCCCGGTCGGGTGCTGCACGCACGCTACAGTCGTTACATGCAGCGCATCGCGGAGGCGGCGCCGGAACTGGTGGACGAACTCGCCGAGGTCGGCGCGCGCTTCACCCACCACACCTCGATCGCGCCGACCGGCACCATTTCGCTGTCGCTCGCGAACAACGCGTCGAACGGGATCGAGCCTTCGTTCGCGCACCACTACTTCCGCAACGTGATTCGCGAAGGCAAGAAGTCGAAGGAGAAGATCGACGTCTTCTCGTTCGAGCTGCTCGCGTACCGCGAGCTCGTGAATCCGCGCGCGATGCCGAATTCGCAGAACTCCGCCGAGCGCCTGCCGGATTACTTCGTCGCCGCGGACGACATCGGGCCGCGCGAGCACGTCGACATCCAGGCCGCCGCGCAGCGCTGGGTCGACTCGTCGATCTCGAAGACCGCGAACGTCCCGACCGACTACCGGTACGAGGACTTCAAGGACATCTACCTGTACGCGCACGAACAGGGGCTCAAGGGATGCACCACCTTCCGGTTCAACCCGGAGGCGTTCCAGGGCGTGCTCGTGAAGGAACAGGACCTGAAGAACACGACCTACGTGTTCACGCTCGAGGACGGCAACGAAGTCGAGGTCAAGGGCGATCAGGAGATCGAGTACGACGGCGAGACCCACACCGCCGCGAACCTGTTCGATGCCCTCAAGGAAGGCTACTACGGGAAGTTCTGACCATGTCGACCATCAAGATCGAGAAGAAGATCGTGAAGTACCGGGTGCAGAAGCCCGAGGCCGAGGCCGCGGCGAAGGCGCCCCCGAGCGAGCCCGCGAAGTCCAAGGACAACGTGATCTGGATGCACGAGAAGGTCGAGCGGCCCGAGGTGCTCGTCGGCTCGACGTACAAGATCAAGACGCCGGTGTCCGACCACGCGATGTACGTCACGATCAACGACATCGTGCTGAACGAGGGGACGCCGCACGAACAGCGGCGCCCGTTCGAGGTCTTCATCAACTCGAAGAATCTCGATCACTTCCAGTGGATCGTCGCGCTGACCCGCGTGATCTCGGCAGTCTTCCGCAAGGGTGGTGACACGACCTTCCTCGTCGACGAGCTCAAAGCCGTATTCGATCCGCGTGGCGGTTACTGGCAGCCGGGCGGCAAGTACATGCCCTCGACGATCGCCGAGCTCGGGCACGTGATCGAACGACACCTGCAGTCGATCGGCATGCTGAAGAAGTCGGAGCTCGACGAGCATCAGCGCAAGCTGGTCGAGGAAAAGCGCGCAGAGTTCGAGGCGCGGACCAAGCAGACCGACGCGTTCTCGAAGGCGCTGTTCCCGGAGGGCGCGCAGCTCTGCAGCAAGTGCAATACGGCCGCGGTCGTGATGATGGACGGGTGCTACACCTGCCTCAATTGCGGGGACTCGAAGTGCGGCTAGCCGCGGTCGCGCCGCATCGGTGAAGCGCCGGTGAGCGGCCTCGCGTGGCTCGTCCCCTGGGAGTTCTCGCCGGCCTTCCTGGTGGTGTTCGCCGCGACGGTGTTCCTGTACCTGCGCGGCGCGCGGCGGCGGCCCCGGGGATTCTGGCGGCAGCTCGCGTTCTGGAGCGGTCTCGCGCTCCTCTATGCCGCGCTGCAGACCCAGTGGGACTATTACGCGGAGCGCGAGTTCTTCGTGCACCGGCTGCAGCACGTGGTCCTGCACCACCTGGCGCCGTTCCTGATCATGCTCGCCGCCCCGGGGCCGGCGATCCGGACGGGATTGCCGTTGCGCTGGCGTGCGTTCCTGCGCAAGTGCGTCGCGCCGAATCCGCTCGTCCGGCTCTCGCTCAACGTGTTGCTGAACCCCGGCGTCGCGGGCTTCCTGTTCGTCGGAATCATCTATCTGTGGCTCTGGCCACCGCTGCATTTCGTCGCGATGCTCGACTGGCGGCTCTATCGGGTGATGAACTGGAGCGTCACGATCGACGGCCTGCTGTTCTGGTGGCTGGTGCTCGACCGCCGCTCGAAGCCGCCGGCACGGCTCGCGCCGGGCACGCGAATCTTCCTGTCCTTGATCGTCGCGTTGCCGCAGATCGTCCTCGGCGCGTACATCACGTTCACCCGCCGCGACCTGTTCCCGATCTACGATCTGTGCGGGCGGGCGTTTCCGTGGATCACGACGATGCGGTCGCAGCGGATCGGCGGGCTCATCCTGTGGATTCCAGGCGGCATGATGAGCGTGCTCGGTGCGCTGGTCGCGATTCGCAACTGGACCTCGCTATCGTCCCGCGGCCGCCTGGCCCCGCCGGGCCGGGTTCGCGCGCAGCGGCTGCGGTCGGTTTGAGCCGCGGTGCGAGTCCGGTCAGGGACCGCGGCTCGTGTTCGCCGGCATCGCGAGGAACGTGACCGTCTCGGTGGCTCCGCCGGCGAAAACCAGGGTGATCGAGACCTTGTCGCCGGGCTTCACGGGACGTACCGCTCCCATCAGCATCAGGTGGTAGCCGCCGGGGGAGAGCGCCGCCCGGCCGTGTGCCGGGATCGTGAGGTGGGAGACGCGCTTCATTTCCGCCATCCCGCCGCTCGTCAGGCTCTCGTGCAGCATGATCCGCCGGTAGCTCCCGCTGTGCGCGCCGACCAGCGCGATCGACTCGTCGCCGCGGTTCTCCAGGCGCGCGTAGCCGGCCGCCGGCAGATCCCCCGGGAGCACGCGAATCCACGCATGGCTGACCCCGATCGTGGCGGCGGCCACGGGTCCCGCCGCCGCGCCGAGCAGCGCCGCGCCGAGCAGCGCCGCGACCGTCCGCCGACCGATCGCTCGCATCATCGCGAACCCTCCGTTCCGATCAAGATCCTCAGGTCGTGGGCGATGTCCCCGTCGGTATCCGCCGGCGATGCGATCAGGCGCGCACGCCCCCGCGTGTCGAACACGTAGATCGCGGAGCTGTGCGTGACCTCGTAGCCCCCACCCGGGAGGTCCGGGCCGCGCTTGAACGCGACGCGATAGCGCTTCGCGAGTGTCTCGATCTCGCTCATGTCGCCGGTCAGGCCGACCGCACGCGGATCGAACGCGGCCGCGTACTCCTGCACGACCTGCGGCGTGTCGCGCGCCGGATCGACGCTGACGAACAGGATCCGCACGTCCTTCGCGAGCGGTCCGAGATCCACGATGACCCGGTGCAGGTGGGTCATCGTGAGCGGACACGCGTCGGGACAGTGGGTGTATCCGAAGTACAGCAGCACGTTCTCGCCGCGCAATGCCTGTGCGGTGACCGGGTGTCCGGCGCCGCCGACGAGCCGGAATCGCAGATCCGGCAGGTGGCCACGGACGTCGGTGAGTCGCCATGCCCGCGGCGCATGCGAGTGGCAGGCTGCGAGGAGCGCGACGCAGATCGCGATCGCGAGGCGGTGTGCGGCCGTCGCGCAGCGGGAACGCGCGCGGCGTAACGAAGCGGTCATCACGATGACCGAAGGATACGCTCCTCGGTCAGGGAATGGTAATGATCGACCGCGGACCGTTCCTGCACATCGCCGACCGATCGCGAAGCCCCGGCGCCGTGACTCAGGTCTGGTCGCGGTGCGGCGGATGATGTTTATAATCGCTGCATGAACGCCCTCACGACCCCGCTCGATCCCGGACCGGCGCGCGCCGGCATCGTCCCGCTGCTCGCGGCCGCGGTGTTCGCGACCGCCGCGGGTTCCGCCCACGCGGCGCCGACCGCATCGGTCGCGATGCACTCGACGATCGCGACGCCGACGAGATCGACGGGGGCGCCACTGAAGGGCTCGGCACCCAACCTCGGCAGCGAGCCGGGGTCGACTGCGGATGCCGCGACGGCGGGACTGATGGCCGATCGCATCGTGGTCCGCAAGGCGTCGCACATGCTCTATCTGTACCACGGCAACGAGATCATCGGCGCCTACCACGTCGAGTTCGGACTGGACCCGCACGGTCCCAAGCGACGCGAAGACGACTTCCGTACGCCGGAAGGACACTATTTCCTCGAGGGACGCAATCCGCACAGCGCGTATTTCCTCTCGATCGAGGTGTCCTATCCGAACGGGCGCGACGAGGCGCGCGCGGAGCGGCACCACTGGGAGCCCGGCGGCGACATCATGATCCACGGCACGCCGAACGATCCGCGCTACCCGGCGACCTATTACGAGACGCAGAACTGGACCAACGGCTGCATCGCGCTGTCGGATTCGAACATGGTCGACGTCTGGATGAAGACGCGCACCGGCATCCCGATCGACATCACCCCATAACGAGCGGGCGGCGTACGTGGAGACCGAGATACTCTCGTCGGACGTCGTCGACGCGCGGGTTGCGCCGAAAGGGAGCCTCGAGCATCTCTCCCAGCAGGAGATCGAAACCCTGCTCGGTGCGGAACAGGGCGGCCAGTACCCCTTGTTCCGCAAATGCGCGCTCGCGGTGCTGAATTCGGGCGGTGCGGTCGACGACACGCGGCTGATCTTCGAGAAGTACCGGGACTTCGAGATACGCATCGTGCGGCGAGCCTGGGGCGTCAAGCTCGAGATCCGCAACGCGCCGGCTGCGGCCTTCGTCGACGGCGTGATGATCCGCGGCATCAAGGAGCACCTGTTCGCGGTGCTGCGCGACGTCGTGTTCATCTCGAACGAGATCCTGCGCGGCGGCCGGTTCGACACGTCGGATTCGACCGGGATCACCAACGCGGTGTTCCACATCCTGCGCAATGCGCGCGTGCTCGAACTGCAGACGAAGCCGAACCTGGTCGTCTGCTGGGGTGGACACTCGATCCAGCGCGAGGAATACGACTACACCAAGCGGGTCGGCTACGAACTCGGGTTGCGCAGCCTCGACGTGTGCACCGGCTGCGGACCCGGCGCGATGAAGGGGCCGATGAAGGGCGCGACGATCGGTCATTCGAAGCAGCGCATCGCGAACGGACGCTACATCGGCCTGACCGAACCGGGAATCATCGCGGCCGAGCCGCCGAATCCGATCGTGAGTCAGCTGGTGATCATGCCGGACATCGAGAAGCGGCTCGAGGCGTTCGTGCGGCTCGGGCACGGAATCGTCGTGTTCCCCGGGGGCGCCGGGACTGCCGAAGAAATCCTCTATCTGCTCGGAATCCTGCTCGATCCGGCCAACCGCGACCAGCCCTTCCCGCTGGTGCTGACCGGTCCGGCGGTCAGTGCCGGCTATTTCGAGCAGATCCACCGTTTCATCGGCACGGCGCTCGGCGCCGAGGCGCAGTCGCGCTACCAGATCATCCTCGACGATCCGGCGGCGGTCGCCCGGGCCATGGTCCAAGGCCTCGCGAGGGTGAGGGAGTACCGGCGCGCGGTCAGCGATTCGTTCGGCTTCAATTGGCTCCTGAAGGTCCCGTACGAGTACCAGCGGCCCTTCGAGGTCACGCACGAAGCGATGGGTGCACTGCGACTGGTCCGCGATCGGCCGGTGCACGAACGGGCTGCGGATCTGCGCCGGGCGTTTTCCGGGATCGTCGCCGGCAACGTGAAGGACTCCGGTATCGCGGCGATCGAGCGTCACGGGCCGTTCGAACTGCGCGGGGAACCCGGGATCATGACGCCGCTCGACGAATTGCTGCGATCGTTCGTCGCACAGCGACGGATGAAGCTCGCCGGGACGGAGTACCGGCCCTGCTATCGCCTCGTCGCCTGAGGACGCGGCGGTAGGCCGAGGCGGCCGCGGGATCACCGCGCTCGACCGCGGGCTGGCCGCCGCGGATCCGGACGGCGATTTAACTTACCGCGCCGGCGTCTGAGAAACACCTCTCACGTCTCGCGAACCGTGCTCGCCCGCTTCCCGCCCCTGTGACACAGTTCCTGCGGAACGCGGCGTCCCTGCCTAACCTCGACTTCCGCGGAGCAGGCTCCACACCAGATCATGAGCGACGGCAAATCGAAATCCCCCTATCGTGGCCCGGATCGCCGTGCGCCCGGCGATTCCCCGGTCGCCGGCACGCCGGCGGACCGGCCCGGGAACGCGGTGCGTCGCGGACCGAAGATCGGCGGGCGGCACGCCGCGATCACCACCGACCTGTACAGCTGGCATAGCTACAAGAACTGGACCGAGAAGGTCCGCGGCAGCTGGGACGTGAAGAAGTAAGCCCGACCGGGCGCGGTGCCTCGAGCGCGCCGCGACCGCCGCTCCTCCGCGCAGCCTGTGAAGCGACTCACACCGGTGGTCGCGGTCCCTCACCTACACTCGTGCCGATGGAACTCGTGCTACAGATCCTCGACGAGATCGACGATGCGATCGCGATCGTGCGGCATTGGGCGCTCGGCGTACTCGGGCCGATGTCGCTCCGAGCCCCGGTCGCGCTACACTCTGGGCGACCCGACCGACCGCGGAATCTCGATGCGTCGCTGGACTTGGATCTGGGCTTGGCTCGCGTGCACGTTGATCACGGGCTGCCACGGTAGATCGCCGATGCCGGCTGCGGCCGGGTCCGCCGCGGCGCCCCCGCGCCCCCTCGGGATCACCAATCTGCGCGTCGGCGTCGGGCCGGCGATCCACGCCGGTCAAACGGCGGTCGTCGATTACACCGGATGGCTCTACGACCCCGCCGCTGCGAATGACGAAGGCAAGGAATTCGACAGCTCCCTGTCGCGTGCCCCATTGCGATTCGTGCTGGGTGCGGGGCGAGTGATCCGGGGCTGGGACGAGGGCGTCGTCGGCATGCGGGTCGGCGGACGCCGGCGCCTCGTGATCCCGCCGGCGCTCGCCTATGGGGCACGCGGCGCGGGTGGGGTGATCCCGCCGAACGCGACGCTCGTCTTCGACGTGGAACTGGTCGCGATTCGATGAGTGTGCCGCGGGTCGATGCCCGACCGGTCGAGATCCCGGGGCCGGCGGGTCGCCTGCAAGCGGTGCTCGCCGAACCGGCATCGGCGGGGGCGCTCTACGGCGTCGTGTGCCATCCGCACCCGCTGTTCGGTGGGACCATGGACAACAAGGTCGTGACGACCGTCGCCAAGGCGCTGGTCGACTGCACGGTGCCGACGCTGCGATTCAATTTCCGTGGCGTCGGTTCGAGCCACGGGACCTATGACGAGGGCGTCGGCGAGACGGACGACGCGGCGGCGGTTGCCGACTGGGGAGCGCTCCGCTGGCCCGGTCGACGGCTGGTTCTCGCGGGATTCTCGTTCGGTGCCTATGTCGCGCTGCGCGTCGCACAGCGGCGTGAGCTCGCGGGGCTGATCCTGGTCGCACCGCCCGTCGGGCGCTTCGATTTCGCGGATCTCGTCGCGCCACGCTGCCCGTGGATGGTGATCCAGGGCGATGCGGACGAGGTCGTCGATCCGGTGCAGGTCATCGACTGGGCGCGCCGCAGGGCACCCGCGCCCGATCTCGTGCGCCTACCGGGCGTCGGCCACTTCTTCCACGGCCGCCTCGCCGACTTGCGGGACGCGGTGATCGCAGAAATCCGGAGCGTCTGAGGCGCCTTTCAGCCGCTCCGGACCCCAAGGATTCGTCGTCGCTTAGTTCACGAATTCCTTCAGGTTCTTCAGCGCAGCGATCCGTACCTTCTTGCTGGCGGGCTTCGCCTTGAACATCATCTTCTCGCCGGTGAACGGGTTCACGCCTTCGCGTGCCTTGGTCGCCGGCTTCTTCACGACCTTCATCTTGAGCAGTCCCGGCATCGTGAAGGTGCTGTGGCCGCGCAGGCTCTTCTTGATGGTCGTCGACAGCGCGTCGAACACGGACGCGACCTGTTTCTTCGTGAGTTCCGTCTCCTTAGCGATGTTCGCCAAGATCTCCGACTTGGTCGGCGCTGCACTCTTTTTCGCCATTTCAATCTCCTAGGGTGTTTTCCGAACGCGGGTTTCGATGACCCAAACTCGAACTCGGCGCCGAAAATAACATAGAAAAAAGCCGATGTTTAGCGCGTTCGAAAAAAAAAGATCGGCGGCATGGGTTCGCGGGAGGCTGGAATTTCCAGTAGTTCGCACTCCCCCGACGGTGCGTGAGACCACCGCGCGTGGTCAGGCGCCGTGCAGCAGCATCAACGCCGCGAGGATCGCGAGGGTCGCCCAGAGGGCCGAGAAGTCGACGCGCCCGATCGGCGGAATCGCTCGGCGGATCCGACGAAGCGGCGGCTCGCACAGGCGCGCAACGAGTCCGAATCCGGGCGCATGGCCGCCGGAGGCGACGAAGCCGCTCAGCCAGTAGAGGAGCATCGCCACCAGGTAGACGCGAAGCACCATGATCGCGAGACCGTTCACCAGGAGCACGAGGAAGGCCGCCGGGTCGATCCCGCCGAACCCGTCCAGCGCGAGTCGAACCCCGGTCCTCGCAGCGGCGACGATCACGACCGCAACGACGGTGGCGGTGTCGATTCGCCGGATCGGCGGCAATACGCGCCGCAACGGCAGCACGAGCCAGTTCGTGACCCGCACGATCGCGTCCGCATAAGGGTCGCGAAAGTCCGCCCGCACCCATTGGAACATCAGGCGCAGCAGGAACGCGAGCGCGAGCAATCCGAGGAGCGTGTCGGCAAGGAAACGAATCGCGTTCATCGACGCCCCGATCCTCAGGGTCGGCCGAATTCAGCGGCCAGCTCGACCGAACGGTGCGCCGCCGCTGCGACCGCTCGCGCGATCGTCGCGCGCAGTTCCGCCGTCTCGAAGACCGCGAGCGCCGCCTCGGTCGTACCGCCCTTCGAGGTGACCTGTGCGCGCAGCGCCGCGAGCGGCTCGGACGACTCGTCGGCCAGGCGTGCGGCGCCGAGCGCCGTCGCGAGCGTCAGCCGGTGTGCGATCTCGCCGGCGAGGCCGAGGTCGCGCGCCGCGCATTCCAGCGCTTCCATGAACAGGAAGAAGTACGCCGGCCCGCTGCCCGAGAGCGCCGTGACGACGTCCATCTGGGATTCGGTGTCCAGCCAGACGGTCATTCCCACGGCACTCATGATCGATTCGGCGAGCTCCCGTTGCGGGCGCCCGGTCCGCTCGGGGGCGACCAGTGCCGTCGCGCCGTAGCCGCTCAGCGCGGGCCGATTCGGCATCGTACGCACGAGGCCTCGCTGGGTGCCGAACCAGCGCTCCAGGGCCGCGAGCGGAATGCCCGCCGCGACCGAGATCACGAGCGCCGTCGAGTCGGCGAGCTGCGGCGCGAGCGCGAGCGATACCTCGCGCATGCTCTGCGGCTTGACCGCGAGCACGACCACGTCGGCGCGTGCCGCGGCCAGCGCGTTGTCGGCGAATGCGTCCACGCCGAGCTGTGTCCGCAGCCACCGACGCCGCTCCTCGCCCGGCTCCGCCACCACGACCTGTGCCGGGCGCAGGCCGCGCCGCAGGAGTCCGCCGATCAACGCGGCCGCCATGTTGCCGCCGCCGATGAAGGCCAGTCGGCCGTCGATATTCATTCGTTCAGAGCCTTTCACCGAATAGTGCCGTGCCGATGCGCACGTGGGTCGCGCCTTCGGCGATCGCCGCCTCGAAATCCCCGCTCATCCCCATCGACAATACGTCGAGTGCGAGCCCGCGGGCATTCAATTCATCGCGCAGGCGGCGCAGATGCGCGAACGCGGTCCGTTGCTTCGCGGGATCCCGCTCGAACGGGGGAAGACACATGAGTCCTCGCAGGCGTAGGCGCGGCAGCGCCGCGATCACGGCGGCGGCCTCCGGCAGCGCGCCGGGCTCGAGGCCGCCCTTTCCCGGCTCCGGCACGACCGCGACCTGCAGGCAGATCTCGAGCGGCGGGCGGTGCGGCGAGCGCTGATCCGACAGCCGGCGTGCGATCTCGACCCGATCGACCGAATGCACCCAGTCGAACCGGTTCGCGACGAGACGCGTCTTGTTCGACTGCAGGCGCCCGATGAAGTGCCAGCGCAGCGGGAGATCCGCGAGCTGGTCGATCTTCGCGGCCGCTTCCTGGGGATAATTTTCTCCGAAATCCGTGATGCCCGCCGCGGCGGCCGCGCGCAGCCGTTCGGCAGGCTGCGTCTTGCCGACGGCGATCAGCGTGACCTCGGCCGGATCCCGGCCGGCCCGCTGCGCTGCGCGCGCGATGCGGTCGAGGATCTCCCGGGGATCGATCGCGGAATTCTGCGGACCAATTAACATATTGGGTATCGATACCCTCTTATATACTGCATGCGGCTTCGATGGAGCCGATTCTGGAGCGGTCGATGGCGGTCGATATCGCGCAACTCCTCGCGTTTGCGGTGAAGAACAAGGCGTCCGACCTGCACCTGTCGGCCGGGGTGCCGCCGATGATACGGGTCGACGGCGACATGAAACGCATCAACATGCCCGCGCTCGCGCACAAGGAAGTGCACAGCATGGTGTATGACATCATGAACGACAAGCAACGGAAGGCCTACGAGGAGTTCTTCGAGACCGATTTTTCGTTCGAGATTCCGAAACTCGCGCGATTCCGCGTGAACGCGTTCAACCAGAATCGCGGTGCCGGCGCGGTCTTCCGGATGATTCCGTCGACGATCCTGTCGCTCGACGATCTCAACGCGCCGAAGACTTTCAAGGACTTGTGCATGCTCCCCCGGGGGCTCGTGCTCGTGACCGGACCCACCGGGTCCGGCAAGTCGACGACGCTCGCGGCGATGGTCAATCACTGCAACGACAACCGGCCGGATCACATCATCACCATCGAGGATCCGATCGAATTCGTGCACGAATCCAAGAAGTGCCTGATCAACCAGCGGGAGGTCG
>JAGWPU010000075.1 GCA_028870355.1 Gammaproteobacteria bacterium
GCCCCCGGATCTCCAGGGGCTCGCCGGCGAGCGCGACCCGACGGCGCGCGAGCACGACCGCGGCCGTACAGCCGAACACGTAGACCGGCGCGATCGCGAGCGCGGCCAGCACCACGAGTTCCTCGAAGCCGTTCGACAGTGCGAGTGCGATCGCCACGATCGCGTACACCGCGATCGCGAGATACGGCGTATGGAAGCGCCGGTGGGTGCGCCCGAGGACCGCGGGCAGCCAGCCATCGCGCGCGCACGCGAAGATCAGTCGCGGCGTCGACAGCAGATCCGCGCAGAGCCACCCGAACAGCGACAGCGCGGTACCGGCGAGCATGAACCGGCGCCAGCCCGGGCCGACGCGTCCGAGCGCGTCGGCGAGCGGAGCGGCCGAACCGGGAAGCGCGGCGCCGAGCACGCCTTGCGCGATGAGCTGGATGCAGACGTAGAGCAGTGTCACCGTCGCGAGCGCGGCGACGATCGCGAGCGGGATCGTGCGCGCCGGGCGAACGACTTCGCCGCTCGCGCCGAGCGCGCTCTCCGTTCCCATGAATGCGAACATCGCGAGGATCGCAGCGCGCCCGATTCCGGACGGATTCGGGGCGCCTCCGACGTCGAAGTGAGCCGCGTGCATCGCGCCCGCGCCGACCCCGAGGAACACCACGAGCGGCACGAGCTTCACTGCGCTCGCGCCGGTGAGCAGCCGCGCGCCCCCCTTGAGGCTGCGTACGTTGATCGCCGCGACTCCGCCGACGACCCCGATCACGACGGCCGATCGCACGAGCGCCGCGAACGGCGGCGGCGCCGCGGCCGCGACCGCGCCACCGAGCGCGGACGCGATCCCGCCGTCCGACAGCAGCGCGCTCAGCCACAGCATCGTGCCGACGAGCTGCGCGGGCAACGCTCCATGCGCGGCCTCGATGTACGCGTAGGGCCCGCCGCTGCTCGGCACCCGGCTGCACCCTGCGGCGAAGCACAGCGCGACCGCGCCGATCGCGGCCGCGCAGGCGAGCAACACCGCGGGGGCATAGCGTCCCGCCTCGGCCGCGAGCGCCGCCGGCACGACGAAGATCCCCGAGCCGACGATCGCGTTCAGCACGTTCGCCGCGAGCCCCCAGGGACCGAGCGCGCGAACCAGCCCCCGGTCGCGCCGATGCACTTCCTGCATGGCGCCTACGCTAGCACGTAGCGCGAAATCCCGCCGGATCGCTGCGAGAACCCGTAGCCGCGACCCTGGAAACTCCGGAGTTCCCGCCCCGCCGCCGACTGCGATACTGCGCATCGAGGGACCGATCACACCCGATCAGGAGGATCGACGATGAACACCACCACGCGGCTCCGCCGCATCAGCATTCTCGGCGTGCTCGGCGCGGGCATCGCGCTCGCCGCCGGTGTCACCGGAGCACAGACGTTGAAGGAGATCTCCGTCGAAGCCGGTCGGGCGACCAAGGTCGTCGGCCATACCTCGAGCGGCATCCCGATCGAGGAAGTCAGTCTGACGCGGCACGTCTATTACGGCGATCTCGACCTGCGGACCCACAGCGGCGCGGTCGAGCTCGAGCGGCGTGTCCACGAGACCGCACAGGCGGCCTGCAAGCAGCTCGACGAATTGTATCCGTTGACGACGTCCGAGAGCCCCGCGTGCGCCGAACAGGCGGCGAAGGGGGCGATGGAACAGGTCCACGCGCTGATCGCGGCGGCCGAGCAGGGCGAAGAGTAGCGCGACCGCCGGGCGCCGCACGCTCCGCTGGGTCCGGGCCGCGCGTTCATGGCAGAATGCGCGGCCAACCACCAAGCCCCCGGACCTTCGCGGATGAGTCGCGCCAGCCGACGAGTCGGATTCGCCTGTGTGACCGGCTCCGCCGTCGCGTGGAGCCTCGGCGGTCTGTTCACGCGCCTGCTACCGGTCGACGTCTGGACGCTGCTCGCGTGGCGCGGGCTGTTCGGCGGGATCGCGCTCGCGCTCGCGATGCCGTTCCTGCGCGAGCCGCGCGGCTGGGCGGCGTTGCGCGCGATGGGCTGGCTCGGCGTGCTGTTCGTCGCGCAGGGCGCGCTCGGGATGATCTTCTACCTCTGCGCGCTGACCCGCACGAGCGTCGCGAACGTCGCGGTGATCTATGCGACCACGCCGTTCATGGCGGCGGCGCTCGGCTGGTGGATGCTGCGCGAGCGACCGGGGCGCGGCGCCTTGATCGCGAGTGCGGGAGCGCTGGTCGGCGTCGCGGTGATGGTCGGGCTCGGCGGACACGGCAGCTGGATCGGGGATGCGTTCGCGGCCGGCATGGCCTTGACGATGGCGCTGACCACGGTCGTCGTGCGCCGCCATCCGGAGGTTCCCGTGCTGTTGACCGCGTGTCTGTCCTCGTTGCTGAGCGGCGTCGCATGCTGGCCGTTCGGCGCGCCGCTCGCCACATCCGGCGGCGCCCTCGCGTTGCTCGCCACGTTCGGCGTCGTGAACTTCGCGATCGGCCTGCCGCTGTTCGTGCTCGGTGCGCGCCGGCTGTCGCCGGTCGAGACCGGATTGATCGGCGCGCTCGACGCGCCGCTCGCGCCGCTGTGGGTCTGGCTCGTGGTCCACGAGGCGCCGAGCCGGGCAACCCTGGTCGGCGGTGCGATCGTGTTACCTCGGTCGCCGCGCATCTCGCGGCCTCCGAGCTCGGCGCCGGCGTCGCGCTCGAATCGCGCGCGAGCTGATGCCCGATCGTCTCGACCGCGCCGTCGCGGTTACCGCCGGCGTGCGCAGCCGACGCGCCCGCCGCGAAACCAGCAGCGCCGCTCCACGCCGCCCGCGACATCGTGCACGTCGACGTCCCAGCCGCGCGCCGCGCGGCGGAGCACGATGAAGCCGAAGCCGGGAATCGACACGCCGCGGGTGACCTTGACGCCGGAATCGCCCTGGAATATCGCACCGCCAAGCTCTCTCGGCGTGCGATCGAGGCGGTCGCCGCCGAAGCCCGCGATCAGTT
The DNA here is from genome assembly GCA_028870355.1 of Gammaproteobacteria bacterium. Classification (GTDB taxonomy): domain Bacteria; phylum Pseudomonadota; class Gammaproteobacteria; order Steroidobacterales; family Steroidobacteraceae; genus Bog-1198. The sequence goes on from JAGWPU010000075.1 coordinate 2,955, forward strand.
GCGGCGGGACCCGCTGAGCCCCACCGTAGTTCAGTGCCTCGAAGCTGTGGATGTGCCCGGCGAGCATCAGGCGGATCGGCGCCGGAATGCCCCGGCGACCGATCGCCGCGATCAGCGTCGCGTTGCCGCCGATCGGGATGTCGAGAGGGCCGGCGATCGCGCCCCAGATCGGGCGGTGCATCAGCAGCCAGCTCGGTGCCGGTGCCCGCGCGAGCGCGGCGAACTCGCGTCGGTAAGTGGGCACGAGCGCCGCGTCGCGGCGAACGTCGGGGGCGTTGGCGTCGTCCAGCACGACCAGGTGCAGGGTGCCGATCGTGATCCGGTACGGCGCGAGGTGCGGCACGCACGCTTCGCCGGGCGCGACCGGATCCGGGCCCAGCAAGCGCAACCAACCGACCCCGGCACGCCCACAGGCCTCGTGGTTGCCGCGGACGACGACCCACGGCGCGGCGGCGAGCAACGGGGCGGCCGGCGCGAAGAAATCCGCGCGCCAGGTCGCCCAGCGATCCCCGTACGGAGAGCCCGCGCAACCCGTGTTGCCGACCGGGCACGCGCTCTCCCGGTAGAGGTAATCGCCGACGTCGATCACGAGGTCCGGCCGGGCGCGCGCCGCCGCCGCGGCGAGCTGCGGAAACGGCCAGCGGCGCGGATCGGCACAGTCCTGCACGATCGCCCCCTGGATTCGACATCCCGTATCGCCGACCACGACGATGCGTCGAACCCGCGCGGCCGGCAAGGGGATCGCGTGCCCGGCGATCGCGATCGCCCGCGCGGCGCGGGGGACGGCGATGCGGCAGATCGTCGGAAAGTCGGGGTTCGCGGCCGCGCGAACCTGCATCCGATGCTCGACGCCGTCGATCCGCGCGCGCGGACACCCGGGCGCGGCGACGACCGCCCTCGCCTCGATCGATCCGCCCGGCCCGTACTGGATCCAGGCCGCGTCCACCGCCGGCGCAGGTGCCGCCGCGTGACCCGTCGGTGCGATCCCGCAGCCGAGCGAGAAGCACAGTCCGAGTGCCGCGAGACCGACGCGCCTCATGGCCGTCGCCCCCCGAATCCGATGATCGATCCGAGTCCCGTGAACGTCCGTGCGATCGCACCGACTTCGCGCCGAATCGCCGAAGAGTCACTCATGAGCGCTCCGTCCCGTCCGCGCCACCGCCACCGACGGCGATCCTAGCTCATCGGCGCTGCGGTGCGCGCGACCGGCGATCGATCGCCGCGAGCCCCGCCAGCACGACCGCGAGCACCAGATAGGCGCCGCAGTACTGCACGACCTCGAAGCGCTCGCCCGCGGGCAACGCCCACGGCAGGTAGACGCCGCCGTCCGCGCGCACCGAGTGCATCACCCCGAACGCGCACAGCGTCGCGCCGGCGACCAGGAACGCGACGGCGGCGCCGGTGCGTCGGTCGATCATCTCGGCGAGGAACGCCCCCCAGATCGTCGCGGTGACGATGAACCCGTTGCCGAGCGCGACGATCGTCTCGAGCGTCGACGGCCGCGTCGCGGACGTCGCGGCCAGGAGCGCCGCGAACCGGCGCGGCGACGCGAATTTCGGGTCGCTCAGCTCGATCGTGACCATGCGCGCGATCGACGGAAAGAACGCGAATGCGACCGCCGCCGCGTGCCGCGCGGGCACCGCGCGGAACGCCTGGGTGGTGATGTCGATCGCGACGAAGATCAGCACCGGCGCGAGCGCCGCGAGCGGGACCCAGCGCAGCAGGTCCGCGACCACGCCGAAAGTGCCGCCGATGCCGATCACGAGACCCGCGAGCAAGGTATACGCCGAGCGGGCGCCCATCTCCTTGTAGGCCGGATGACCGATATAGGGAGTCGTCTGCGCGACGCCGCCGAGGAGTCCCGCCGCGAGCGTCGCGACCGCTTCCGCGAGCAGAATGCTCCGGACGTCGTAGTCGTCACCGGCCGCCCGCGCGCTCTCCGTGTTGTTGACGCCCCCGATCACCGTGAGCAGCGCGAACGGCACGAGCAGCGGCAGGTACGCGGTCGCCGCCCCGAACGCGCCGAACATGCCGCGATCGGGCGTCGGCCACTGCGGCGCGAAGTGAGCTGCGATCGGCACGCCGGCCGCGACGCCGGCTCCGGTCGTCGCCGCGAGCAGGTAGTGCGCGAACGTCCCGGCGAGCACCGCGAACAGCACCGCCGGCAGCCGCGCCGGCACCGAGCCTTTGGCCACGAGCGCGTACAGCACCAGCCCGAGCGACAGGAAGCCGACGATCGGCTCGCGCATCAATTCGACGAACGGCAGGAAGCCGATCAGCAGCAGCGCGATCCCGGCGAGCGATCCGAGGAGTCCGGCACGCGGCACCAGTCGACCGAGGCGCCGGCCGACGAAGGACAGCGGCAGCTTCAGCAGTCCCATGATCACCGTCGAGGCCATGCCGAGGTCCCAGGTCCGCAGCGCCGCCGCCTGCGGACCGAGCCCACCGGCGCGCCAGTGCGCGAACGCGGGGCCGAGCACCAGCAATCCCATCCCGATCGTCGACGGCGTGTCGAGTCCGAACGGCATCGCGGTCACGTCGCCACGCCCTTCGCGCCGCGCGAGGCGCACGGCGAGCCAGCAGTACAGCGCGTCGCCGACGAGCACGCCGAAGGCGGTTCCCGGGATCATGCGCCCGAGCACGATCTCTCCCGGCACGCCGAAGCCCCGGATGAGAACCGCCGCGAACAGCGCCAGCACCGACAGATTGTCGATCGACAGCGCGATGAAGCCGTTGATGTCGCCTTTGACGAGACGCAGCCCCAGGGTGCGCGGCGCTTGCGGCATGGTCGACCTCTCCCTTGCGCGGGCCGGCCGGTCGCCGGCGAATCGCCGCTAGTGAATCGCGTCGACGGCGGAAAGGAAAGACCCGGCGCCCGGCCGCGATCTCATCGCGCCTCGATCCGCATCAGAAGGTCGGACCGCAGGCGATAATTGATCCGCGCCTCGATCCGCGGGGCCTCGTCGCCGATCGGCGTCAGGCGGAACCGCCGGGTCATCACCGCGAGGTGCGTCGCCATCTCGAAGGTCGCGAGCGCCTCGCCGATGCAATGTCGCGGCCCGACGCCGAACGGGAGATAGACGAACCGGTGGCGCGCCGCCTCCGCCGCCGCATCGAAGCGCGATGGATCGAAGCGCTCCGGATCCAGCCAATGCGCGGGATGCCGGTGCATGAAGTAGGGGCTGATGAACACGTCGGTCGCCGAGGGCAGTGCAATCCCGTGCAGAACGTCCGGGGCGACCGTCCGCCGGGTCATCATCCAGCCCGGCGGACACAGTCTCAGGGACTCCTTGATCACCTGCTGGCCGAGGACCCATTCTTCGAGGCCCTCGAGACCGAGCGTCGCCAGATCCGGCAATCCCGGGGTCGATGCGGCGAGCTGTTCCTGGATCTCGGGGTGCCGGCCGAGCAGGTACCAGGTCCAGGTCAGCGCCGACGCGGTCGTCTCGTGTCCCGCGACGACCAGCGTGATCAGTTCGTCGATCAGTTGCCGGTCGCTCATGCGTTCGCCGGTGTCCTTGTCCTCCGCCTCGAGCGCCATCTCGAAGAAATCGAACCGCTTCTCCGCCGGGTTCGCCCGACGACGGTCGATCAATTCCTGCAGGATCGTGCCGAGGGATCGGATCCGGTACGCGAATTTCAGGTCCCGATCCGCCTCCGTGTGCACGATGGAGAACGGGTTCTCGCCGAAGCGCTCTCGAATCAACGCCAGATCGTCGCCGAAGATCGCACGCAGATTGATGTCGAGGGTCAGCTCGCTCGCCGCCTCGGTCACGTTCAGCGGCTCGCCGCGGCGCGCGACCGTCGCCCAGCGCAACGCGTATTCCTCGTTGGTCTGCGCGATCGCGCCGCCGAATCCGGACAACACCCGCCGGTGGAACGCGGGCTGCAACATCCGGCGCTGCCGTTGCCAGTGATCGCCGCTGCTCGTCATGATGCCCCGGCCCAGCAGGATCGAGATCTGGTCCGTGCCGACTCCCTTGACGTAGTTGCGATGATTGGTGAGCAGCACGCGCTTCACCGCCTCCGGGTCGTTCACGACGTAGCTATAGGTGCGGCGACGCGGCGAATACACGCGAAAGAAATCGCCGTAGACCGGCAGCCAATCGCGGATCCTGGTGAGGGTTTCCTCGGACGCGCCGAGATCGAACGACTCGGGCGGCTCCGGCACGGGGACTGGGGCGCCAGGGGAGTGCATCGATCGAATTCTGCTCGGCCGCTCCCGCGACCGGGATACGTATTTCCCACGATGGCCGCGCACTGGCCTCACTGCGCGGCTTCGGGCGATCCTGCGAGCGCACATTCCAAGATCCCGAGGGTTCCGATGGTCAAGGTCACGTTCGTCGACGCGGCAGGCGCATCCCAGACGATCGACGCGCAGCCCGGTGCGACACTGATGGAGACCGCGATCGAGAACGCCGTCCCGGGCATCGTCGGCTTCTGCGGGGGGATGTGCAGCTGCGCGACCTGCCACTGTTACCTCGATGCCGAGTGGGATTCGCGGATTCCCGCGCCGGGCGCCGACGAGCTCGACTCGCTGCGCCGCGTGCTCGACCGCCGGCCACGCAGCCGGCTCGCGTGCCAGATCAGGATCGAACCCGGCCTGGACGGCCTTCGGGTCGAACTGCCCGCGAGACAACGCAACCCGTAGATCCGCGGCCACGAACGATCCCGGTCCCCGATGCCCCTCTACTCCAGCCCGTGGCCGTTCGGTCCGCGCTCGCGGACCCACAGGGCAAGCGCCGCCGCCAGCGCCGCGACCGCCGTGAGGAAAAAGAACCCGAGCATCGGCGCATAGCCCGCCGGATTCGCCGCCCCGGCGCCGGCACGGAACGCATGTCATGGATCCGTCATCGGCGCGTCGTCAAAGCGCCATCGTGGGCTCACCACAATGGATGCCTCGCGGTTCGACCGACCCCGTGCGGATTTCGCGCGGCCTGGTACGCACCGCCGCGCACCGGCGACCCCGGGCGCCGGGATGGGAATTCCGTCAACTCAGACATCCAGGGAGACACCATTGAACAGCAGAATGAAGCTCGGTCTCGCGATCGCGGCGATCCTCGGCGGCAGCACGGTGAACGCCTTTGCCGCGACCGATCCGGGCCCGTCCGAGCGCACTGCGGCGGCTTCGGATTCCGTGTCGAGCTCCGCGCTCCAGGAAGTCGTCGTGACCGCGCAACGTCGCGCGCAATCGGTCCAGGACGTGCCGATCACGATTCAGGCGATCACCGGTGCGCAGCTCAACCAACTCAGCGTGACGACCTTCGACGACGTGCTGAAATATCTGCCGAACGTGACCTTCGGGTCGAACGGGCCGGGCCAGGGCAGCATCTTCATGCGCGGGATGAGCGCGGGCTTCGCGGGCAACCAGTCGAGCGCGACTTTCGCCTCGTTTCCGAACGTCGCGACCTACCTCGACGACCAGTCGCTGCAGTTCCCGGCGCGCAATCTCGACGTCTACCTGGTGGACATGCAGCGCATCGAGGTGCTCGAGGGTCCGCAGGGCACGCTGTTCGGCGGCGGTGCCGAAGCCGGTGCGATTCGCTACATCACGAACAAGCCGGTGCTCGACCGGACCGAGGGCGTGACCGAGGCGAGTTACGGCGTGACCGCGCACGGCGATCCGAACCACGCGCTGAGCGCGGTGCTGAACGCACCGTTGATCGCGCACAAGCTCGCGGCCCGCGTGGTGATCTACGACGATAGGCGCGGCGGCTACATCACCAACGTGCCGAGCACCTTCACGCGCAGCAACAACGATACCGGCAACTACTACGGCGGCGTTCGTCCGGGCGCGACCGGCTTGTGCCCGAACGGCTTGCCGACCCACACTGGCTTCTGCGTGCCGGCGTCGAACCAGATTGCGAACAACTACGCGATCGCGGGGCGCGCGTCGAATCCGGTCCAGTACGGCGGTGCCCGCGCGGAGCTGCTCTACCAGATCGACGACGACTGGAGCGCGTTGATCACGCAGAGCTACCAGGACATGGAAGCCGATGGCCTGTCGACGCAATATCCGATCGGCTCGGACGGGCAGACGCTCGGACCCTGGGAGGTCACTGCGTTCGTGCCGGCGGTGAACAAGGACCGCTTCGAGAACACCGCGTTCACGCTGAACGGCAAGCTCGGCGCGCTGCACGCCGTGTACACCGCCGGCTACCTCGTGCGTCACATCGACCAGACCAACGATTACTCGAACTACACGCGCAGCGCCTACGGCTTCTACTACACCTGCAGCGGCGGCTCGGGTTTCGGCTCCGGGACCCCGTCCTCGACGGTGCCGACCTGCTATTCCCCGATCACGTCCTGGCACGACCAGGTGAAGAACACCCACCTGAGCAACGAGTTCCGCCTCAGCACGCCGAGCAACTGGCGGACCCGCGGGATCGTCGGGCTGTTCTGGGAGGATTTCGAGATCTACGACAACATGAACTTCCTGTACAAGACGATTCCGTCGTGCACGCCGACGAACCTCGCGAACGCGCTCGCGGGCGGCTTGCCGTGCGTCGGTAACGTCGGCCCGCTGCCGGGCGCGTACGCGTCGGACCCGAGCGTGCGCAACGACAACGTCGCGTTCGGCGAGGACATTCGCCGCGGCTACAAACAGACCGCGGTGTTCGCGTCGATGGACTACGACATCGTCCCGAAGGTGCTGACGATCACCGGCGGTGCCCGCTACTACCGCTACAGCGAAGACGAGGTGGGCTCGAAGTACACGTCCCCGCTCGCCTGCGCCGACGTCGCCAACGGTTGCTATGCGGGCACGACCAGCATCAATGCCGAACACGAGAACGCGGTCTACACGGGCGTCAAGGGCCGCGCGAACATCACCTGGCACGTGACCCCGGACATCATGGTCTACTACACGTTCTCGCAGGGATTTCGCCCGGGCGGCTTCAACCGTACCGTCGCGAACAAGGCGAAGGATGCGAATGGCGTGCCGCAATACTCCTCGCCGCTCAGCTACAAGCCCGACTCGCTGACCAACAATGAGATCGGCTGGAAGGCCGAGGTATTCGGCCATCACCTCCTGCTGAACGGCTCGTTCTATCGGATGGACTGGAACGACGTGCAGTTCGCGCTATTCGATCCGACGATCCTCGGCAACACCACCTTCGTCGTGAACGGCCCGAACTACCGGATCGACGGCTTCGAACTGCAATTCGTCGCGAAACTCCCCGGCGGATTCACGCTGCAGGGATCGGGCTCCTGGAACAGCGCGAACCAGTCCTCGTCGCCCTGCCTGATCGACAATTACGCGAGCTCGTCCGGGGTGAAGTCGCCGAATTTCGGCCAATGCATCACCGAGGTCAAAGGGTCCCCGTTCCCGAACCCGTTCGGCGCGCTGAACACCCGTCCCGCGTTCTCGCCGCCGCAGGAGTTCAACCTCCGCGTGCGCTACGACTGGGACTACGAGGCGTATCGGGGCTTCGTGATGATCGGTGCGAACCACATCGGACACATGACCAACGAGCCGGCGAGCTTCGTGAACGGCGATACGGTGCAGGTTCCGTACACGACCTGGCTGAAGTACGATCAGCCGGGGTACACGACCTACGACGGCTCGGTCGGCATCGCGAAGGGCGCCTGGACCGCGCAGGTGTACGGACAGAACCTGTCCAATTCGGACGCGAGTTTGTTCACCTCCTCGTCCCAGTTCATCAAGTCCGAGGTCCCCCTGCGGCCCCGGGTGATCGGCGTCAAGATCGGTTACCGCTTCTGAACACCGGTCCCGGCAACCCGATCACTTCGGCTAGAATCGGCGGCGGGCCTCCCGGCCCGCCGCCTGCCGCTTGCGGAGTCGCATGATGTCAGCCGCCGCCGAACCCGCCCTGTCGCCCCCGGAGGAACCGCGGGTCGAGCGTGAAGTGCGGCGCATCCGCGACCTCACCCGGGGTGGCGAGCACGCGCGAGCGCTGCGGGCTGCCGAAGCCCTCGCGGCGACGGTTCCCGAGAATCGCGACGTGCTGTATGCACTCGCATTCAGCCAGCGGCACCTGCAGGACACCGCCGCCGCGCTCGCGACGCTCGAGCGGCTCGAACGCGTGCATCCGCACTTCAGTCGCCTGCACGAAGAACGCGGACTGTGCTACGTGGCGCTGCGGGATGCGCCGCGCGCGATCGCCTCTTTGCTGCAGGCGGTCAACCTGAACCCAGCGCTCCCCAACAGCTGGGCGATGCTCGAGAAGCTCTGGCGGATCGGCGGCGATCGCGCGAGCGCCGACACGGCGGCGGAACACGTCGCCACCCTGGGTCGCCTCGCGCCGGAGGTGGTGCGCGCGACCTCGCTGTTCGCCGATCGAGACCTCGGTCCGGCGGAAGCCCTGGTGCGCGCGCGCCTGCGACACCAGGGTGACGACGTCGAGGCGATGCGCCTGCTCGCGCGGATCGGCATCGCGCGTCATGTCCTCGACGACGCCGAACTGTTGCTCGAGGCCGTGCTCGACCTCGCGCCCACGTATCGTGCGGCCCGCCACGATCATGCGTTCGTGCTGGTCGAGCGCCACAAGTACCGCGAGGCACGCGCGCAACTCGAGCGCCTGCTGGCGGAGGACCCACGGCATCGCGGCTACCGCGCGCTGTTCGCGGCCACCTGCGTCGGGCTCGGCGAGCAGGCTCGCGCGATCGACCTGTACCGCGAACTGCTCGGGGAGACGCCCCAATCGGCCGACCTGCTGCTCTCGCTCGCCCATGTGCTGAAGACCGTCGGGGATCGCGACGCGGCGGTCGCGGCCTACCGCGCCGCCGCGGCGGCGCGCCCGGAATTTGGCGACGCCTACTGGAGCCTTGCGAATCTCAAGACGTATCGATTCGAGGAGGGCGAGGTCGTGCGCATGCGCACGCTCGAGGCCCGGGTCGACCTCGGCGCCGACGATCGGATCCATCTGTGTTTCGCGCTCGGCAAAGCGCTCGAGGATCGTGCGAACCATGCCGACTCCTGGCGCTACTACGAGCGCGGCAACGCGCTGAAGCGCGCCACGAGCGGATACCGCCCCGAGGTGATCGAGAGCAATACCCGGGGCCAGATCGCGGTGTGTACGCGCGAATTCTTCACGGCCCGCGCCGGATGGGGTGCGGGCGACCGCTCGCCGATCTTCATCGTCGGTCTGCCGCGGTCCGGTTCGACCTTGATCGAGCAGATCCTCGCATCGCATTCCGCGGTCGAGGGGACCGAGGAGCTCGCCGACGTCCACCGGATCGTGCTCGAACTGCAGGGCCGGGAGCCGAACCCCGACGACCCGCGCTACCCCCGCGTGCTCTCCACGATGACCGCGGCCGAGTTCCGCCGACTCGGCGAGCGCTACCTGACCGACACCCTACCGTACCGTACCGGCCGGCCGCACTTCATCGACAAGATGCCGAACAACTTCCGTCACATCGGCCTGATCCACCTCATGCTGCCGAACGCGAAGGTCATCGATGCGCGGCGCGAGCCGATGGCCTGTTGCTTCGGCAATCTCAAGCAGTTGTTCGCGAACGGGCAGGAATTCAGCTATTCGATCGACGACATCGCGCGCTACTATCGCACCTACCTGGAACTGATGCGCCACTGGGACGCGGTGCTGCCGGGCAAGGTCCTGCGCGTACTGCACGAAGAGGTGGTCGAGGATCTCGAGGGCAGTGCGCGGCGCATCCTCGATTTCTGCGAATTGCCGTTCGAGACGGCGTGCCTCGAGTTCTACCGGAGCGGACGCAGCGTACGGACGCCGAGTGCCGAGCAGGTTCGAAGGCCGATCTACCGCGATGGCTTGAATCAATGGAAGCACTACGAACCGTGGCTCGACGCCCTGCGCGATGCGCTCGGAGACGCGCTGACCCGGTATCGCGAACCCGTCGCCGGACATCCCCTGTGATCGATGAGGAACCCGTATCCGTGAATCTCGCACACCATTTCGACCTCGTGATCTTCGATTGGGCCGGAACGACCGTGGATTTCGGCTGCCGCGCACCGGTCGACGCGCTGCTGGAGGCGTTCCGGCAGCACGGCGTCGCCCTGACCGAACCCCAGGTCCGCCGCGACATGGGCAAGGCGAAGGCCGACCACGTGCGCGCGCTGCTCGGGGAGCCCGAAGTCGCCGCCGCGTGGACCGCGGCGAACGGCGCGCCGGCGAGCGCCGCCGACTGCGATGCCCTGGTACGCGAACTCGGCCCACTGATGCGCGAGCGCGCGGGTCGAACGGCGACGCTGATCGACGGCATGGTGGAGACGGCCGCGGCGCTGCGCGCGGCGGGGCTGCGGATCGCCTCGTCGACCGGCTACACGCGCGAGATGATGGCGCCGGTGCTCGAACGCGCCGCGGCGCAAGGGTACGCTCCCGAGCACCTGGTGTGTTCCGGAGAGACGCCGCAGGGACGGCCGAGCCCGCTGATGATCTACAAGGCCTGCGCCGAACTCGGCGTCTGGCCGCTGAGTCGCGTCGTCAAGGTCGACGATTCCGAGGCGGGCGTCGCCGAAGGCGATGCCGCCGGCTGCCTGAGCGTCGGTGTCGCGGCATCCGGGAACGGGGTCGGTCTCGCGGCGCCGGTCCTCGAGGGATTGCCGGCCGTCGAACGACGCGCCCGGATCGACGCGGCGGCCCGCGCGCTCTATGCGGCCGGTGCCGACATCGTGATCGACACGGTCGCCGACCTGGTGCCGGCGATCGAACGGCATCTTCGCATCGGCCGAGGTCGCTGAGCATGTCCGACGCCGTGCTGCTGACGCCGGGTCCGCTGACGACCGAGGCCGAAGTGAAGGCCGCGATGCAGGTCGACTGGGGCTCCTGGGACGGCGCGTTCAACGACCTGACCGCGTCCGTCTGCCGGGACCTCGTCGCGATCGTCGGTGCCGAGCGCGATCACGACTGCGTGCCGCTGCAAGGCAGCGGCACCTTCGCGGTCGAGGCGGCACTCGGAACACTGGTGCCGAGGAGTGGCAAGGTCCTGGTGCCCGACAACGGCGCGTACTGCCAGCGGATCGCGCGCATCCTCGGCTGCCTCGGCCGCGAAGCGCGGGTGATGCCGTTTGCCGAGGACGCCGCGGTGGACCCCGACCGGATCGACGCCGCGCTCTCGACCGATCCCGCGATCACCCACGTCGCGCTCGTGCACTGCGAGACCAGCACCGGCATCCTGAATCCGCTCGAGGCCATCGGCGCCGTGGTCGCCGCCCATGGGCGTCGGTTGATCGTCGATGCGATGAGTTCCTTCGGCGCACTGCCGATCGACGCCCGCACGCTCGCGTTCGACGCATTGATTGCCGCATCCGGAAAATGTCTCGAGGGCGTTCCGGGGATGGGCTTCGTGATCGCACGTCGCGACGTGCTCGATGGCAGCACGGGCCAGGCGCATTCGCTCGCACTCGACCTCGCCGATCAGTGGCAGTACCTGCGCAGGACCGGACAGTGGCGGTTCACGCCGCCGACACACGTCGTCGCCGCGCTGCGGGTCGCGATCGATCGCTACCGTACGCAGGGTGGGCAGGCGGCGAGGCTCGCCCGCTACGCCGGGAACTGCGCGGCCCTGCTCGACGGCATGCGCGCACTCGGCTTTGCGCCGTTCCTGCCGCGGCATCTGCAGGCGCCGATCATCGTCACGTTCCATTCGCCGCCGGATCCGGCCTACGACTTCGGACAATTCTATCGGCGCGTGCGCGAACGGGGATTCGTCCTGTACCCGGGGAAGCTGACCCGGGTCGAAACCTTCCGGGTCGGCTGCATCGGCGCAATCGATGCGGCGACGCTGCGCCGCGCGGTGGAGGCCATCGGCGCGACGGTTCGCGAGATGGGCATCCGACGAATCGCGCCATGACGGCCGCGCGGACGATCCGGGCGAGACTCGTGATCGCGCTGCTGCTCTGCGGCCTCGCGGCCGCAGCCGGCAGTCGGGCCGCGGTCGTCACGGTCTACAGTGCCGATGGGCTGCGCGACGGCCGGCCGAACTGGTTCGGCACGATGTTCGCGGCATTCGAGCGGCGCACCGGGATCACGGTGCAGTACGTCGAGGCGGGCTCCGGCGTGATCGTGAACCGCATGCTCGCCGAGCGCGCGGCGCCACAGGCCGACGTGCTGGTCACGATCCCACCGTTCATGCAGGTCGCGGCCGACGCTGGCGCCCTGCGGCCGCTGATCCTGGCGCCGGCGGACAGTGCCGCGCTCGGCGCTCCCCACGCGCCGGCGCTCTGGTATCCGCTCGCGGACGACTACTCGGCGTGGATCTACGACGCAGCGGCGCTACCCGCGCCACCGGCGAGCTTGGCGGCGCTGCTCGCACCGACGTTCCGCAATCGACTTCAATACTCGACGCCTGGACAGGCCGGCGACGGCACGGCGGTGTTGCTGCAGGCGTTCGAGGCCTTCGGCAGCCAGCGCGCGGGCCTCGCTTACCTGAGACGCTTGCAGGCGAACAACCTCGGGCCCTCCGCCTCGACCGGCCGCCTCGCTGCGCTCGTCGACAAGGGCGAGATCTGGGTCGCCAATGGCGACGTGCAGATGAGCTACTCCCAGCAGCGTGAATACCCGAACCTGAGGCTGTTCTTTCCCGCGGGCCCGGACGGTCGTCGGCTCGCCGTGCGGCTGCCGTACCAGATCGCGCTCGTCCGCGGCGCGCCGCACGAACACGCTGCGCTGCAATTGATCGCGTTCTTGCTGAGCCGGCCGGCGCAGGCGCGGCTCTACGACCTTGCGCGTGCGTTCCCGGCGCGCCACGATGTCCCGCCGACCACGCCGGCCGCGCACGCGCTCGAGCACGTGATCGACGGCGTCCGAATCTGGCAGCCCGACTGGACCCGTGTCGCGAAACGGCTCGGACACGACGTCGCGCTCTGGCGCCAAGCGACCGAACGGTGAACGGATGACTCCGGGACCCCGCCAGCCGTCCGGCCGCGATCGCGTCCCGCCGCAGATCGGCGTGCACGCGCTCAGCGTCCGATACGGCGACCACCTCGCTCTCGATCGGGTCGACCTCTCCGTCACCGCCGGCGAGGTCGTGGTGCTCCTCGGAGCATCCGGATCCGGGAAGACGACCTTGCTGCGCGCGATCGCGGGGTTCACCGTACCGACCGTCGGCCGGATCCATCTCGGCTCGACCGACGTGACCGCCGCGCCACCGCACGCCCGCGGACTCGGTCTGGTCGTGCAGAACTACGCGCTGTTTCCGCACCTTCGCGTCGCCGACAACGTGGCCTTCGGGCTGCACGCCCGCAAGCGTCCGCGCGCACAGATCGAGCGCACCGTCGCGCGCTTCCTCGAGATGACGGGCATGGCCGCGCACGCGCAGCGCTATCCGCACGAGCTGTCCGGCGGACAGCAACAACGGGTTGCGATCGCCCGCGCGCTCGCGATCGAGCCGCCGGCCCTGCTGCTCGACGAACCGCTGTCGGCGCTCGACCCGCCGCTGCGCGCCGGCATGCTCGAAGAGTTGCAGCGACTGCACTCGCAACTGCCGCAAACGGCGATCGTGTACGTGACCCACGATCAAACCGAAGCGATCTCGATCGGCCATCGAATCGTCTTGCTGAACGGAGGCCGGATCGTCGCCGACGGAACCCCGCGCAATCTGCACGATACGCCGCCGAACCGGTACACGGCCGAGTTCTTCGGACAGGCGAATCTGCTGCCCGCACGCATCGTCGATCGATCGCTGGAGGCCGACACCGACCCGGTCCGAATCGCCGTGCGGATCGCGGATCGGACGATCTGGGCGCGCCGCAGCGCCGACGCGCCGGCAAGCGGCGCCGCCTTGCTGTGCTTGCGACCACACGATCTGCAGCTCGAGGTCCCGGTCGAGGGGACGCCCGACGGCAATCATCTGGACGGCATCGTACGCTCCGCGCAATGGCTCGGCGCATCGCAGCGCGTGGTCGTCGAGGCGGGATCGTCGACGATCCGGGTCGATCGCCCGGCGAGCGAACCCTTGCCCGCGCCCGGCACACGGGTGAGGGTGAGCTTCCCTGCCGAGCGCGCGGTCGTTCTCGCGGACCGCTGATGGAGCTCGCTCGCAGGCCCTGGCGGCCGCTGGTGGTCTCGGTGCCGTTCGTGGTGCTCGGGATCATTTTTCTCTATCCGTTCGCATTGCTGACCGTCGAGGCATTCGCCAGGCCCGATGGCGGCTACGGGCTCGGCACCTTCGCTGCGATCCTCGCCGGTCACGCCTTTCACGGCGCCTTGTTCGCGACGCTTCGGATCGCGTTGACGGCGACGGCGGCATGCCTCGGCCTCGGATCGGCGCTCGCCTTGCTGATCCGGTTCGCCGCATTCCCCGGTGCACGTGCGCTCGGGCGTCTGGTCGACGTCTATCTCGCGTTTCCGTCCTTTCTGGTCGCGCTCTCGCTGACGTTCCTCTATGGCAATTCGGGCGTCGTCCACACGCTGTGGACGTCTGCGCTCGGCGGATCGGCCGCGGCCGCATCGCGCAGCTTCCTGTACGGCTTCTGGGGCGTGGTGCTCGCGGAGGTCACCTATTACACGCCATTCGTGATGCGACCGGTGCTCGCGGCCCTCGATGTGATCGACCGCTCGCAGCTCGAGGTCGCGAGCAGCCTCGGCGAGCGTCCCTGGGGCGTGCTGCGCCGGGTCGTGATCCCGGAACTCGTGCCTGCGCTCATCGCCGGCGGGAGCTTGTGCCTGCTGCTCACGATGAACGAATTCGGGATCATCCTGGTGATGGGCGTGAAGGACGTGATCACGCTGCCGATGATGATCTACGGCAAGGCGATCGACGAGTTCGATTATCCGGCCGCGAGCGCCGTCGCGATCTGCAACGTCGCGCTGTCGCTCGGTCTGTACTTCACCTACCGCCAGGCGCTCGAGCGCGTTCCGCGATGAGTGAACTGATCCACTCGCGACCGGCGCGGCGACTCCTCGCGGGGATCGGCCTGATCGTGACCGCGATCGTGTTCGGCCTGCCGCTGATGACGTTGCTCCTCGCGAGCATCGCGGGGGAATGGACTCGGGCGCTGCCCACGACCCTGACCGTCGCACACCTGCGCGCCGCGCTCGGCGGCACGCCGCGCGCGGCGCTGTGGCACAGCCTCGCGACGGGGATCGGCGCGACGATCGGCGCGCTCGTGCTCGGGGTCTGGGGAGCCCTCGTGTCGCGTCGCGCGCCGGCACCGGTCCGTCGCGGGATCGACGCGCTGTTTCTGATGCCGGTCGCGATCCCGTCGGTCTCGATCGGCCTCGCGTTGCTCGTCGCGTTCAGCCGTCCGCCATTGCTGTTGAACGGGACGGTCGCGCTCGTCGGGATCACTCACGTCGTACTGGTCACCGCCTATGCGTATGCCAGCGCGCAAGCGGGCATCGCCCGGCTACCCGCGGCCGTCGAGGACATGGCCGGCAGCCTCGGCGCCACGCCCTCGCGGGTGCTCGTGCGCGTGACCCTGCCGCTGTTGCTGCCGCAGTTGCGCGCCGCGGCCGCGCTGGGCTTCGCGCTGTCGATGGGCGAACTCGGTGCGACGATCATGGTCTATCCGCCCGGCTGGGCCACCGCACCGGTCGAGATCTTCTCGCTGACCGACCGGGGCGCACTGTTCACGGGTGCCGCGGTGAGCGTCTGGCTGCTCGCCGGTACGTTCGGCGCCCTGTGGCTGTTCGATCGACGCCGATCGAGCCGCCGCGCTGGGTCCGCGCGCGACTTCTCGGGGACTTGACGGGTCGCTCGCCTAACCGTGCGCGTCGGCGAGACGACAGTCCGCATCCTCGGCGACTTCGACCTGCACGGTCGTGTGCTCGATCGCAAAGCGGCGGCGAAGCTCCTGCGCGATCGCGAGCGTGAAGCGGTCGCCGGGATGACCGGCCGGCGTCACGAGATGACAGGTCAGCGCGGTTTCGGTCGTGCTCATCGGCCAGATGTGCAGATCGTGGATCCGGCTGACCTCCGGCAGACCCGTCAGGTACGCCCGAACCGCCTCCGGATCGATGCCGACGGGGACACCGGCGAGCGCCATCCGCACCGAGTCGCGCAGCAGCCCCCAGGTGCCGTACACGATGACCGCGACGATCGCGAGCGTTGCGACCGGATCGATCCATCGCCGGCCCGTGAACGCAATCGCAATCCCCGCGAAGACCACGCCGAGCGACACCAACGCATCCGACAGCATGTGGAGGAACGCGCCACGGACGTTGATGTCGCCATGCCGGCCCGACGCGAACAGCCACGCCGTCACGCCGTTCACGACGATGCCGACCGCGGCGACCGCGATCACGGCCTGACCGTGAACGGCGACCGGATGCGACAGCCGCAGGATCGCTTCCCACGCGATCCCGCCCATCACGACGAGCAGCAGCGAGGCGTTCAGCAAGGCGGCGAGGATCGAGGATCCGCGCCAGCCATAGGTGAAGTGCTGCGTCGCCGGCCGCTTCGCGAGCGAGGCGGCACCCCAGGCGACGACGAGACCCAGCACGTCGCTCAGGTTGTGGCCGGCGTCGGCGAGCAGCGCGGTCGAATGCGCGATCAAGCCGTAGACGACCTGCAGCACGACGATCCCGAGATTCAGGCCGGTGCCGATCGCGAATGCGCTACCGAAATCCTTCGGCGGTGCATGGGAGTGCCCGTGACCATGACCATGGTCGTGGTCGTGGTCGTGGTCGTGGTCGCGCCGGTCGGGATCGACGCTCATCGGCGCAGGTACTGGTGCACGATCTCGATCAGGTCCTCGGCCGCCTCGGCCCGACCCGCGCCGCGACTCTCGTCGGCCATATGCTCGCGGATGTGATCCTCGATCACCTCGGCGATGAAGCCGTCGAGCGCGCCGCGGCACGCGGTCGCCTGCTGCAGCACGTTCGCGCACTCCTCGTCCGCTTCGACCGCACGCTGGATTCCCTCGAGCTGGCCGCGCAAACGCTTCAGCCGGTTGAGCAACTTGGTCTTTTCGCTCGCCACGTGCCCCATCGCGTACCGCCTTGTATACCCTACCACCCTAGGGTATGTTACCGCGCTTTGTCGCACGGCGATACTCCGGAGACCGAGATGACGCGCATCGCGACACCGCCAGGCGGCCGCGCGGACCGCGCTGCACGGAGGGCGGCCCTGACCTTGGGCCTGCTCCTTCCGGTCGCGCTCGCCGCGGCGGATCCCGCCGCTCCCTCCGGTCCGAGCGGCATGCCGCCGCCGGCGTCCGGCGAGGCCGCACCCGGCTTCGCGCTGCACGGCCAATCGACGTTCGTCGAGCAGGCGACCGACTCGTTCCGGGCGCCCTACGCCGGACCCAACAGCCTGTCGCCGCACATCGGCCGCGAGACGTTCGACGCCTCGCTGTTCGCGGGATGGCGTCCGTGGCACGGCGCGGAACTGTGGGTCGAACCCGAGATCGACCAGGGATTCGGGCTCGACGGCACCGTCGGTGCCGCGGGCTTCCCGAGCGGCGAAGCGTACAAGGTCGGCCAGCGCCACCCCTACCTACGATGGCAGCGGGCGTTCTTCCGCGACACGATCGCGCTCGGTGGCCCGGCGTTCGACGTGCGCGCGGACGCAACCCAGCTACCGGAGCGCACGACCGCGAACCGCCTGGTCTTCACGGTCGGCAAGTTCTCGGTCACCGACCTCTTCGACGACAACGCGTACGCGCACGACCCGCGCATGGACTTCCTGAACTGGTCGCTGATCGATGCGAGCACCTTCGATTACGCGGCGGACGCCTGGGGGTATACGGTCGGTGCGGCGGTCGAGTGGTACCAGGGCTCGTGGACGCTGCGGGGCGGCGTGTTCGACCTGTCGACCGTTCCGAACAGCGCCCACCTGGACCCCGGGATGCACGAGTTCCAGATGATCGGCGAGATCGATCGGCGCGAGCACTGGTTCGGACGCACGGGCCGGGTGTCGCTGACGGCGTTCCAGAGCCGTGCGCGGATGGGCTTGCTCGACGCGGCGGTCCAGCTCGCCCAATCGACCGGCGCGCCGGTCGACATCGCGGCGGTTCGACACTATCGTGGCCGGTTCGGCGCCAGCCTCGCGATCGAGCAATCGGTCGCGAACGGCGTCGGTGTGTTCGCGCGCATCGGCAAGGCCGCGGGCAACGTCGAGACCTACGAGTTCACCGATGCGGATCGCACCGTCTCCGCGGGCGTGTCGATCGACGGGACGCACTGGCACCGCGGCGGCGACACGATCGGCGCGGGGTTCGCGGTCAACGGGATTTCCGCCGCGCGCGAGCGGTTCCTCGCCGCGGGAGGCCTCGGCCTGCTCGTCGGCGACGGGCGCCTGCCGCATCCGGCCACGGAGCGGATCGTGGAGACCTATTACTCGGCGGCGCTCGGAAGCCACACCCACGCCGCAATCGACTATCAGCGCATCGTGAATCCGGGTTACAACCGCGACCGGGGACCGGTCTCGGTGTTCGCGCTACGCCTGCACGTCGCGTTCTGAACGCTCATCGCGGGGTCACGCGGTCGATTCGGCCACCGCGGCTTCTTCGCGAATTCGCCGCCACGCGGCCGCGACGTGCCGCTCCTCGGTGCGCGTCTGACCGACGCACAGCCGCAGGGTCAGCTTCCCGTCGAGCTTGGTGTGGGTGAGGTAGAGATCGCCGCTCGCATTCAACGCGTCGAGGAGTCGTTGGTTCGCGGCGTCGCCGCTGCGCAAGCGGAAGCACACGAGATTCAGGGGCGCCGGCGCCGCGAGCTCGAAACGCTCGTCCTCGCGGACCCAGGCGACGACGCGCTGCGCGAGGCGCACGTGTTCGCGCACATGGTGCTGCAAACCCTCGATCCCGTAGTGACGAATCACGAACCACAGCTTGAGCGCGCGGAAGCGCCGGCCGAGCGGTACCTGCCAGTCCCGATAGTCGATCACCGCACCCGACTCGGTCGCCTTGTTGCGCAGATATTCCGGCAGGACCGACAGCGTCTCGATCAGGTGCTTGCGATCCGCGACGTAGAAACAGTCGCAGTCGAAATTCGTGAACATCCACTTGTGCGGGTTGAAGCAATAGCTGTCGGCGAGCTCGACGCCGTCGTGCAGGTACCGGAACTCCGGGCACAACGCGGCGGTGCCGCACATCGCCGCGTCGACGTGCAGCCAAAGACCGCGCTCGCGGCAGATCCGCCCGATCTCCCGGACCGGATCGATCGCGGTCGAGGACGTCGTGCCGACCGTCGCGCAGACGAAGCTCGGCACCAGCCCGGCCGCCTCGTCCGCGGCGATGCGCTGCGCGAGCGCGTCGGCGCGCATCGCGAATCGCTCGTCGACCTCGATCGATCGCAAGTGCTCCGCGCCGATTCCGACGATCTTCGCCGCCTTTTCGACCGACGAGTGCGTCTGCGTCGAACAATAGGCGACGAGCCGGCCGTCGACACCGCGTCGATTGCTCGCGAAACGCGTTGCGCGCTCGCGCGCCGCGAGCAACGCGCACAGGGTCGCGCTCGACGCCGAATCCTGGATCACGCCGCCGCCGGCACTCGCCGACGAAAAGCGCTCCGGCAGCCCGAGCATCGGCACGAGCCAGTCGAGCACCTGCGTTTCGAGCTCGGTGCAGGCGGGGCTCGTCGACCAGAGCATCCCCTGAACACCGAGCCCCGCCGCGAGCAGTTCCCCGAGGATCGCCGGACCGGACGAGTTCGCCGGAAAGTACGCGAAGAAGTTCGGCGACTGCCAGTGGGTGATTCCCGGCAGGATCAGCCGCTCGACGTCCGCGAGCACGGCATCGAAGGACTCGCCCTGAATCGGCGCGTTCTTCGGCAGCTGCGCGCGCAGCTCGCCGGGTTTGGCGCGCGACAGCACCGGCAGGCGCTCGACGCGCTCCAGATAATCGGCGATCCAGTCGACGACCGCGTACCCCTGACGCCGAAAGTCGTCCGGGGACAGGTGATAGGACTTCTCGTCGGACATGGTCACGCCGTCCGTGATTCGTTGCGCGGCCGATGCGCCGCGGGCGAGTTATTGCAGCCCGCAGAACCCGCCGCCGCAGCCGCCGGAACCGCAGGCCGGCGCACCACATCCGACGTCGGTCGGCGCGGCGCTTGCGGAGCCGATGTAGCCCGCGGAGATCAATTTCTCGACCGGCGTCCGCGGATCCGTCTTGCCGGGCGCAATACCGGCCCGTTCGCACAGCTCGCCCCAGGTCTTCATGCGCTCGTCCATCTTGTGGCGCACTTCGACCACGCGACCGTTGCTCGCACACTGGTATTCGTAGGTAGGCATCGTCCGAACGTCCTCGACATCCCGAACCGTGATCGTCCCGCAGGCCGCGCGGGATCCGGCCGAAGTATAACCCGAGCCGCTCGCGCGGCGGATGTGGTAAGGTCCCCGAAGCAACGCGCGCCCACGTTCCGCGCGCGGGAAGAGTCATCCGATGCAGCCGCGAGATCGCGAGGTCCGTTGCCTGCGACGCGACGCGGACCGACCGCGTGCGGCGGGCGGTGGGCGCGTGCCGCAACTGGCGGTCGCGGTCGACGACCCGCGGCGCCTGCGGGCGGCGGTCGCCGCCGCGCAGGCTCGTCGTGAGTCCTTCGACACCGCCCCCGCGACCCATTGGTACTTCGGCAGCGAGTTCTGCGAGCACTTGTTCCCGTCGCGCACCGCCCTGCAACGGGCCGTCGCGGCAGCCGACCGCGACGGATTGACCCTGGTGCTGATGACGCCGGTCGCGAACGACGCGCTGGTCGAGCGGATCGAGGCGAGCGCGAGCGCGCTGCCACGATCTGCGGAAATCGTCGTGAACGACTGGGGCGTCGCCCACCGGCTGCGCACCGCCGATCCGGATCGGACCCTGGTCGCCGGCCGCCAGCTCGCGAAGACGATCAAGGATCCGCGCCTGCCCTCGCCCGCATGGCTCGCGCCCTTTTCAGGCGGCTATGCGAACGGCGCGTTTCATCGCCTGCTGCAGCGGTTGCGCATCGAGCGGCTCGAGCTCGACGTGCCGCCGTTCGCGACCGCGTCCGCGTTCGACGTCGACGGCTTCGCGGTGTCGGTCTGGGCGCCGTACGGCTACGCCGCGAAAGGCCGCATCTGCAAGATCGGCTCGTCGAGCCGGGCGCGCGCGACGAAGTTCTCGCCAGGTGGCCGTTGCCGCCGCGAGTGTCGCCGGGTGAGCGAGATCGACGCCGACCCGCCCGCATCGGGCGCGACGGCGGTCGCGCAGATCGGCAATACGCTGCTCTACCGGCACGGGGACACCGAAACGGCCGCGGTGCGCGCCGGTGTCGACGCCGGCCGGATCGACCGGCTCGTCGTCACCGAGGACTGACCGCTTGAAAGTGACCGCGCCGATCAGCCGCCTGGAGGAGATCGAGCGTCTCGCCGCCGCCGGCGTCGACGAGATCTATTGCGGCGTGGTTCCGGACGAGTGGATCGCGCGGTTCAACAGCGGCGCGGTCAATCGGCGGCTCTTCGGCAATCTACGCGGCCTCGACGCGCTGCGCGAGGCGATCGATCTCGCCCATCGACACGACCGGTCGTTGTTCCTCGTGCTGAACGCCCCGCACTACGGCGCCGCACACCAGCGCGCGCTGCTCGATCTCGCGCGACGTTTCCGCGATGACGGCGGCGACGCCGTGATCGTCGCGGATGCCGGCTTGGTCGCGGAGCTGCACGAACGAGTGCCGGATTTGCGGGTGCATCTCAGCTCGGTCGCCGGCTGCCGCAATTCCGCAGCCGTCGAATTCTACCGGGAACTCGGCGTGCACCGGGTGATCCTGCCGCGCGACATCACGCTCGGGGAGATCGCGGCGATCTGCGCGAACGCGCATGGCGTCGAGATCGAAGCGTTCGTGCTGAACGACGGTTGCGTGTTCGAGGAAGGGCTGTGTCACTCGATTCACCTGCCGACCAGTCTCGGCGGCCCGATTTGCCTCGATCGACGTGCGCAGCGATACGTCGGCAGGCACGACCGGGAGATCCCGGCGCGCCTGCGGGCCGAACTCGACGCCAACGACGCCGACTACCGCGACTGGCTCTGGTACCGCTTCGGCTGCGGCTTCGCGACGACCCCGGACGGTCACCCGTACGGCCCCTGCGGGCTTTGCGCCGTACCCGAGCTGGCCGCCGCGGGGCTCGCGTCGGTGAAGATCGCGGGCCGCGAGCGCTCGACGGCCCAGAAGGTCGCGAGCGTTCGCATGGTGCGCGCGGTCGTCGACCGCACACTGCGCCGGGAGGACCGCGAGGCCGTGCGGCGTCACGCGGTCTCGATCCGCGGCGTCGAAGACCGGTGCCGCGCCGGCTACATGTGCTACTACCCGGAAGTGCGCGCGGGCGTCGTCTGACCTCGATCCGCCATCTGGCGCTATAATGGGGGGCAATCGACGGATACACCCCCGAGGAGATTTCGATGGCTGATCGCTTCCTGCGCTCCGGCAATCCGGGTCTGAATGACAAGACGTTCGCGAACGCCCCGATCACGGGCGCGGCCGAACGGATGACCTTGTCCGGAACGATCAACAAGTCGTTCCTGTTGTTGATCGCATTGATGCTGTCCGCCCTGTGGCCCTGGTCCCAATATCTCTCCGGCGGCGACGTCGCGGTGATCGGACCAGCGCTCACGATCGGCGCGATCGGCGGCCTGGTCCTCGCGTTGATCATCAGCTTCAAGCCGAACGCGGCCCCGGTTCTCGCGTTGCCGTATGCGGTGCTCGAAGGCCTCGCGATCGGCAGCATGTCGGCGCTGCTCGAGAGCCGCTACCCGGGCATCGCGATCCAGGCCGTGGGACTCACCTTCGGCGTGTTCGCGACGATGCTGGTCGCGTACCGCACCGGCCTGATCCGGGCGACCGAACGGTTTCGCGCGATCGTGATCGCGGCGACCGGCGGCATCGCACTCGTCTACCTGGTCACGATGGTGCTCGGACTGTTCCACGTCCAGACCCCGGTCTTCAGCATCACCGATTCCTCGCCGCTCAGCATCGGCGTGTCGCTGGTGATCGTCGGCGTCGCGGCGCTGAATCTGATCCTGGACTTCGACATCATCGAGACCGGCGTCGCGCGCGGCGCGCCACGCTACATGGAGTGGTACTGCGGATTCGGCTTGCTGGTCACGCTGGTCTGGCTGTACATGGAGATCCTGCGTCTGCTTGCGAAGATGCGCCGCGACTGAGTCGGCCGTATCAATTCGGCGGCGCCCCGGTGCTCGCGACCGCGGGCGTCGCCGTCTCCGTCGGTTCCTTCAGCCCAAGAGCCTCTGCATACACCGATCGGTGGCGCAGCACGCTGCCGACGACCGAAGCGAGCACGCAGGCCGGCATCGCGACCATCACGACGTTGTAGTTCCCCGTCATTTCGAACACCAGGATCGCGGACATTGCCGGCGCATGGGTGGTGGCCGCGAGAAGACTCCCCATCCCGACGAGCGCCCACAAGGTCTGTGAGTGACTCGCCGCGGGCACCAGCCATCCGTGCGCGACGATCAAGCCCATCGCGCCGCCGAGCGTGAGCGTCGGCGTGAGCACCCCACCCGGGATCCCCGCGGCGCTCGCCGCGGTGACGGCGATCAGGCGCGTCGCGAGCACCGCCGCGACGCCCGACAGCGTCCACGGATCGACGAGGAAGGACTGCACCACGCTGTAGCCGTTGCCCCAGACCTCGGGACGCAGCAGCGACAGCAGCCCGATCAGGATCCCGGCGAGGCCCATGCGCAGCGGTAGCGAGCTCATGCGCGCCTGATAGGCCCGGCGCGACGCGTCGAGTAGCCACAGGAACGCCGGACCGATCACGCCCGCGAGCACGCCGAGCAGACAGCCGTCCAGCAGGTCGACGAAGCTCGCCGCTGGCACGCGGTGTGCTGCATAGAGCGGGCCGATCACGAACAGGCTCTGGGTGGTCAGTTCGCCGATGACCGCCGCGACGAGCACCGCGGCGATCTCGCGCAGTTCCAGCCCACCGAGGATGATCTCGGCGACGAACAGCGTGCCGGCGATCGGCGCGTGGTAGGCCCCCGCGAAGCCGGCTGCCGCACCGCAGGCGACGACCAGGCGCTGATGCTCCATGCTCGCGCGGCCGGCACGCCCGATCAACGAGGAGATCAGGGCCGCGAACTGGATCATCGTCCCTTCACGACCGATCGTGATACCGCCGCTGACCGCGAGCAAGGACGACCCGGTGCGGACCAGGTTCGGCACCAGCGGCAGCCGCCCGTCGCCGACCCGGACCGCCTCCATGTACTCAGGCCCGCGAGGCCGCTTGATCCAACGATGTGCGGCCCACATCACGGAGCCGCCCGCGAGGGCCGCGAGCGCCGGGATCAGCACGCGCTCCCACGGCGGCAAGGCCGCCGCCGCGGCGACGAGATGCGCCTCGTGGGTGTAAAGACTCATCAACGCCCGCATCGCCGCCCGGAAGCCCTCGACCGCGACCGCACTGACGAAGCCGACGAGCGCGCCAAGCAGCAACAACGGGACCATCGGGTCGAGTCCCGTGCGCAAGCGGGTCGAGAACGCGGCCAGTCGCGCGCGGCTCGGCGCACCGGGACGCAGATGCCGCAGCAGGACGGGCGGGCGCATGCGGCTGCGATCCGTCGCGTTCGCGAAACTATCGATCGAGCCTGCGTGCCGCGCCCGCGCGCGGCGACCGCCCGAGGCGCTCTTCGACCTCGAGCACGCGCCGCGTCGTCGCGAGCACGCTGTCGGCGTTCAGGCTCATCGAGTCGATCCCGATCTCGACGAGGAATTCCGCGATCTCCGGATAATCGGACGGCGCCTGCCCGCAGAGTCCCGAGTGGATTCCGTTGCGCCGGCATCCCTCGACCGCGAGGCGAATCATCCGCTTGACACCCTCGTCCCGCTCGTCATAGTCGAAGGCGACGATCTCGCTGTCACGGTCGACGCCGAGCGTGAGCTGCGCGAGATCGTTGGACCCGATCGAGAAGCCGTCGAAACGCTTCGCGAATTCGTCGATCGACAGTACGTTGTTCGGGATCTCGCACATCGCGTAGACCTCCAGCCCGTTCTTGCCACGCTCGAGACCGAACTCGGCCATTTTCGCGAGCACGTCGTCGGCCTCGCGGACCCGGCGCACGAACGGCAGCATCACGACGACGTTGTCGAACCCCATCTCCTCGCGAACCCGCTGCATCGCGCGGCACTCGAGCCGGAACCCGTCGACGTACGCGGGATGCGCATAGCGCGACGCCCCTCGAAACCCGAGCATCGGATTGGATTCGACCGGCTCGAAATCGGTGCCGCCGATCAGCTTCGCGTATTCGTTCGATTTGAAGTCCGACATGCGGACGATCACCGGCTTCGGCCAGAACGCCGCCGCGATCGTGCCGATCCCCTCCGCGAGCCGCTGGACGAAGTAGTCCGCGCCATTCGCGGCAGTCGCGATCATCGCACCGATCCGCGCGCGGACGTCGGGGTCGCGAACACGGTCGGGATGCAGCAGCGCGAGCGGATGGGCCTTGATGGATTCGGCGATCACGAACTCCATTCGCGCGAGCCCGACCCCGTCGTTCGGGAGGAACGAGGCCTTGAACGCGAGCTCCGGATTGCCGAGGTTGATCATGATCGCAGTCGCCGGCCGCGGAAGATCTGCGACCTCCAGGTGCTCCACCGCGAACGGAATGGTGCCCCGATAGATCCGGCCGGTATCGCCCTCGGCGCAGGACACGGTGACCTCGTCGCCAGTCGCGAGCTTCGCGGTCGCGTCACCGGCGCCGACGACCGCCGGCAGGCCGAGCTCGCGGGCAATGATCGCCGCGTGGCAGGTCCGACCGCCGCGGTTCGTGACGATCGCGGCGGCGGTCTTCATCACCGGCTCCCAGTCCGGGGTCGTGACGTCGGCGACGAGCACGTCGCCGGACCGGAACTGGCCGAGTTCGGCGAGATCCCGTACGACCCGGGCCCGACCGGCGGCGATGCGCTCCCCGACCGCCTTCCCGGTGACGATCGCCTCGCCGGCGCCGGTCAGCGCATAACGGTCGAAGGTCGTCGTGCGACGCTGCGAAGCCACCGTCTCGGGTCGCGCCTGGACGATGTAGAGCGCGCCGTCGACGCCGTCCTTGGCCCACTCGATGTCCATCGGCCGGCCGTAGTGATCCTCGATCTGGATCGCGAATCCGGCGAGTTCCAGCGCTTCGGCGTCGGCGATGCAATAGTGCCCGCGGTCGGCCTTCGGCGTCGGCACGTTGCGTGTGGTGCGCGCCGCCTCGCCCTCGACGTAGATCATCTTCACCGCTTTGTCACCGAGCGAGCGGCGCAGCACCGCACGCTTGCCCCGACGGTAGGTCGGCTTGTGCACGTAGAACTCGTCCGGGTCGACCGCCCCCTGGACGACGTTCTCGCCGAGCCCGTACGAGCCGGTGATGAAGACGACGTCGCGGAACCCGGACTCGGTGTCGAGCGTGAACATCACGCCGGCCGCGGCGAGGTCCGAGCGGACCATCTTCATCACGCCGATCGACAGCGCGACCTTGAAGTGATCGAATCCCTGATCGAGCCGATAGTGGATCGCCCGGTCGGTGAACAAGCTCGCGAAGTCGCGACGGCAGGCGTCGAGGAGTGCCGCATCGCCGCGGACGTTGAGATAGGTCTCCTGCTGGCCGGCGAAGCTCGCTGTCGGCAGGTCCTCCGCGGTCGCGGAACTGCGGACCGCGAGGCTCAGTTCCTCGCCGTACTGATCCCGCAGGATCCCGTACGCGCGCAGGATCTCGGCGGCGAGATCCTCGGGGAGTCCGGCGCCGTAGACGATTTCGCGCGCCCGGCGGCCGCGCGTTGCGAGATCCGCGACGTTGCCCGGATCGAGGCCCGCGAGCGCCGCGCGCAGCGCCTCCCCCGCGCCGCCCCGCGCGAGCACGGCTCGATAAGCGTCGGCGGTGATCGCGAAGCCGTTCGGCACCCGCAGACCCCGGGCGGTGAGATGCCGGTACATCTCGCCGAGCGAAGCGTTCTTGCCGCCGACGCTGGCGACGTCGTCACGACCGATCTGATCGAAGAAGCGGACGAACCGAAAGCTGTCCATCGAATGCGCCTCCCGTCGGAGCGCGCCCGGTCGAGCACGGCCGCGCGGTCCTGCGATTCTCGTCCGGCCGGAGGCGCACCGCAGCCGTGGATTCTACGTAAAACGCTCGAGGATCCGACCTGCTATGCTCGATCGACGCGGCGAAGCGCGGCGCGGCGCGATCGCCAAGAGCGCAGCAACGGAGGATTTCCGGGACATGAAATTATCCTTTCATGGTGCGGATCGTGCCGTCACGGGATCCTGCCACTTGGTGGAAGCCGCGGGACAGCGCGTGCTGATCGACTGCGGGATGTACCAGGGCAATCGGGAGCTCGACGAGGAGAATGCCGAGGCGTTCGGCTTCGACCCCGCGAGCATCGACTACGTGCTCCTCACCCATGCGCATCTCGATCACTGCGGTCGCCTGCCGCTGCTCGTGAAGCGCGGCTTTCACGGCGAGATCGTGACGACTGCGGCGACGCGCGAACTGACGCGGATCGTGCTGCTCGACGCCGCCCACCTGCAGGAGGAGGATGCCGCACGCCGCGCCCGACGTCACGCACGCCGTGGCGAGACACCCGCGCCCGAGCCCCTGTACGGCGTGCTCGACGCGCTGAATTCGACCGAGCGGTTCGGACGCACCGCCTCTTATGGGCGAAAGCTCGCGCTCGCGCCGGGGATCGACGTCACCTTTTTCGATGCGGGCCACATCCTCGGATCGGCAAGCCTGTTCCTGGAGGTCGCCGAGCACGGCGAACGACGCCGCATCGTGTTCTCCGGCGACCTCGGCAACGCCGGGCGCCCGCTGTTGCGCGATCCGGTCGCCCCGCCACGTTCCGACGTCGTCGTGATGGAGACGACCTACGGCGATCGGCTGCACAAGCCGATCGGACCCTCGGTCGAGGAACTCTACGGGGCGATCGACGCGACGTTTCGCCGTGGTGGCAACGTGATAATTCCGACGTTCGCGCTCGAGCGGGCGCAGGAAATCCTCTATTACCTGCGCGAAGGGGTTGAGCGAGGCCGCCTCGGCAGCAGCATGCAGGTGTTCCTCGACTCCCCGATGGCGATCTCCGCGACCGAGATCTTCCGGCGGCACCCCGAATGCTTCGACGCGGAGGCGGCTGCGCGATTCCGCGCGGGCCAGGATCCTTTCGGTTTGCCGGGTCTGCACTTCAGCCGTGAAACCGCCGAATCGATGCAACTCAACCGCGTCGTCGGCGGCGCGGTCATCCTCGCCGGATCGGGCATGGCGACCGGCGGGCGGGTGCGCCACCATTTGCGTCACAACCTCTGGCGGGAACAGTGCGGGGTCGTATTCGTCGGCTTCGCCGCGAAGGGCACGCTCGCACGCCGGATCATCGACGGCGCGAAGTCGGTGAGCCTGTTCGGCGAGGACGTCCCGGTGCGCGCGAGCATCCACACGATCAACGGGTTCTCCGCGCATGCCGACCGCGACGAGCTGCTCGCGTGGCACCGCCAGATCCAGCCGGAGGTGACGTTCCTGGTTCATGGGGAAGAAGACGTGATGAGCCGGTTCGCGACGAATTTGACGCACGGCCGCATCGTCCAGCCGTCCCTCGGTCAGAGCGACGAACTCTGACTTCCCGTCGCACGCGAGTGAACCAATGCCGGTGATGCGGCTCTAATCGTTCCGGTGGCCCGGGCAGTCGACCCGGACCGAGGCCAACCCACACCGAGCGAGGTGTTGGCGATGGACGAACACGTCGATCGGGGGCGCCGCCGATTGCTGATCGCGGCCACGGCGGGTACTGGAGCGCTCGGTGTCGCGTTCGCGGCGGTCCCGTTCATCCTCTCCTGGAACCCGAGTGCTCGAGCACGCGCGCTCGGGGCACCGGTCGAGATCGATCCCTCGAAGATCGAGCCGGGCAGCATGGTGCGCGTCGCCTGGCGCGGCCAGCCGATCTACGTCGTGAACCGGACGCCGGAAGTGCTTCGCCAGATCGGCGATCACAACGCACTGCTGGTCGATCCGAACTCGAACGACTCGCAGCAACCCGCCTATATCAAGGCGACCGGGGCGGTGCGCGCGCGAATTCCGAAGTACTGGGTCGGACTCGGCGTCTGCACGCACCTCGGCTGCGCGCCGCTCGGCGCGTTCGAGCCCGGCCGGAGCGAACAATTGCCGGGCGTCGAACTCGGCGCCGGTTGGCCGGGCGGGTTCTATTGCCCCTGCCACGGCTCCAAGTACGACATCTCCGGCCGCGTGTTCAAGGACATGCCAGCCCCGCGCAACCTGACGATACCGCCCTACGCGTATGCGAAGAATGGCCATATCGTGATCGGCGTGAATCAGGTCTCCGACGACGCCGGCTAGCGCGTGCCACGCGCGGCCGGGGCACGCGGGTGTTCAGCGCGTCAGATCGCGCTTCAGGATCTCGACGAATCGCCGATGCCGCGGCGCGCGTCGATCGAGGTGTCGGAACACGGCGCGCTTCGCGGCATCGGTCACGACCGCCCAGACGACGGAATAGCCCCAGATCAGCGCGATATCGGTCCAGGAAATGGGGGCCAGCAAGCCGAATCCCCAGGCGCACACCAGGGTCGCCGCGACCTTCGTGATCACCGCGGACCAGACCATGATCGGTGCCGGGTACGGCTTGCGCCACGCGGCGTCCCGGGAGCGCGACACGAACAGCACCAGGTGCCCCGCGACCGCCATCTTCAGGAAGATGAAGGTCTGTACCTGCGCGATCGGCAGGTGCAAACCCTGCAGTGCGACGTACAGCATCAGGAAACTTCCCGCAGTACCCGTCAATCCCATGACCGTGGCGACCGAGAGTACGCGGCGCATGTCCCAGCGCACGGGTGCCGGATCGACGGCCGTGCGATCGTACGCGATCGTCATGATCGGCACGTCGTTGAAGAACGCGAGCAGGATGATCATCACCGCGGTGATGGGGTACAGGTTGTAGACCAGCATCGCGAGCACCACGAACACCATGATCCGGATCGTCTCGGTGATGCGGTAGATCGCGTAGCTGTTCATTCGCTCGAAGATCCGACGCGCCTCCTCGACCGCCCGGACGACCGTCGACAGCCCCGGCGCCGTCAGCACGAGCGCCGACGCCGCGCGCGCGGCGTCGGTCGCGCCGGAGACGGCGACACCGACGTCGGCCTGCTTCAGCGCAGGCGCGTCATTGACGCCGTCGCCGGTCATCGCGACCCGGTGATTCGCCACCTGCAGCGCCTTCACGATGCCGTACTTGTGCTCGGGGAAGACTTCGGCGAATCCGTCCGCGCTCTCGACACGCGCGGCGAGACCTTCGGCAGGCTCGGCACCGTCCGGCCGGAACACGTCGCCGGCCGCGAGGATTCGGCGACCGATGCCGAGCTCGCCGGCAATC
Source organism: Gammaproteobacteria bacterium (assembly GCA_028870355.1). GTDB lineage: Bacteria > Pseudomonadota > Gammaproteobacteria > Steroidobacterales > Steroidobacteraceae > Bog-1198. The sequence continues at coordinate 33,161 of JAGWPU010000075.1, forward strand.
TCCCGCGCGATCGCCACGTTGTCGCCGGTGATCATCTTCACCGCGATGCCGTGGCGTTTCGCTTCGGCGATCGTCTCGGCCGAATCGGCGCGCGGCGGATCGAATAGCGAGATCATCCCGTCGAGCTGCCACGCCCGGTCGCCGGCGCGGCTCGCGACGCCGAGCGTGCGGAAGCCCTTCGCGGCCTGCGTGTCGATCCAGGCCTGCGCTCGCGTCCGCGTCGCGGGATCGATCGCCGCTTGCGCGAAGATCACTTGCGGCGCGCCCTTGGTCACGGTGAGCGTCTCGCCGCCCACGCGCTGCCAGCGACCCTCGCTGCGCTTGCTCACCGGATCGAAGGGCACGAAGTGATGCAGCGAAAACTCCGACGTCGGTACCCAACCCCCGGTTGCCGCATGGATCGCCGCATCGATCGGATCGCCGACGTCCGCCCGGCTCGCGAGCGCCGCGTGCCGGACCAGCGCTTCCGCGCCGTCGACGCCGAGTACCAGCGGTTCGCCGAGCGCGAGCGTGTTCTGCGTCAGCGTCCCGGTCTTGTCGGTGCAGAGCACGTCGACCGCTGCCAGTTCTTCGATCGACTCGAGACGCGAGACGATCGCCTTCTCCTTCGACAGCTCGAGCGCACCGAGCGCCATCGTGACCGACAATACCGCGGGCATCGCGACCGGGATCGACGCGACCGTGAGGATCAGCGCGAATTGGACGAGTTCGAGCCAGGGCAGACCACGCGTCAGCTCGATCAGGATCAGGACGGCGACGAGGCCGACGCTCATGTAGATCAGGTAGTCGCCGATTGCCAGCACGGCCTTCTGGAAATGCGATGTTGCGCCGGCGCCTTGCACCAGCTTCGCGGTGCGCCCGAAATAGGTGTGCGTTCCGGTCGCGTAGACGACGCCGCTCATCTCGCCCTGCCGGACGATCGAGCCGGAATAGACGACCTCACCGTCCTTGCGATCGACCGGCAAGGACTCCCCGGTCAGCGCCGACTGATCGACGCTGAGGTAATCGCCGTCCACGAGCTTGAGGTCGGCCGGAACGATGTCGCCGAGCCGGATGCGGACGAGATCGCCCGGTACGAGCTCGGCCGCATTCACCTCCCGCCAATCGCCGTCGCGGCGCACCCGCGCCTTCAGCGCGAGCTGCTTCTTGAGCGCATCGAGCGCGCTCGACGCCTTGTACTCCTGCCAGAACCCGACGCCGGCGTTGAACAGGAGCAGCGCGACGATGATCGCGCAATCGGACCAGTGCCGCACCACCGCGGAAAGGACGGCGGCGGCCTCGATCATCCACGGGATCGGGCCCCAGAAATACCCGAACAGGCGCTTCCAGAGGCTGCGCTTCGCCTCGGGCAGCGCGTTCGGGCCGTACCGACCGCTGCGGCGCACGGACTCGGCTGAGCTGAGGCCGTCCGCACGGCTGTCGAGGCGCTTCAGCAGCTCCTCGACCGACGCGGCTTTCGCCACGGCGGCATCGATGGTTTCCTCGGACGCAAGCATCGTATTCTCACGTCAAGCATACGCCTGTAATTCCCGCGCGACGTGCGCGGCCAGCCGCTCTTCGCTACAGGAACCGACGCCCGCGCACGATGTCCGTGCGCAACTGCCGCTCCCCGGAGCGCGCCTGCGACTGCAAATGCTCGAACACCGCGAATTCCGCTGCCGTCGGGCGTTCGTAGCTCAGATCGACGTCGGCCGCGAGATACGCCAGATGGCTGCGAAGCTTCGTCTCGTGGAGCAAGCTGCCTTCGCTCGACTGGATCTGCAGCGCGACCAGCGCGTGGATGTCCTTCGCGAGCGCGGTCAGAGCCTCCCGGGCTCCGGGGGCGTGCGCGTGGCCGCCGGTCGTGAGCGCGGCGAGGCGATCGCGGATCGCGATCGCCTCGTTGAGCGTGCGGTCGAGCGAGTCGAGGGTCGAGTGGATCCTGGAGGCGAGCTCGAACCGTGCTTGCAGCGCGCCGGGGGTCGGCTGCAGCCGTGGGTCGAGTTGCACCTCGAAAGTCGCGCTCGATTCGTGCCCACCGTAGTCGAGCACGACCGTGTACCGACCGGGCACCACCGTCGGTCCCGCGACGGTGTCGTCGAGGCCACCGGCGGCAATCGGCGCCTGGAATCCCTTGACCTCCGTCGCATCCGGGTATCGCAGATCCCATCGCAGACGGTTCATGCCCGGCTCGGCAGCGGTGAGTCTCGCTTCCGCCGCGCGTTTCGCCTGGCTGGGCGTCCAGTTGTCGCGCACCGTCGCCGGCAGGGGCGTGGCGTGCGCCTTCCAGTGCAATCGGAACCGCCGCACCGTCCGGCCGTTCGCATCGAGGATGCGCAACTCGACCGGGGTCTTGCCGTCGTAGGTCGGCGGCAACGCGTAGTCGATCGTCGCACCGAACACGGGGTTCTCGCCGGCGTCGTGGACGTACTTCGCATAGGGACTGCGGCCGTACGCATGGGTGAGCCACGCGGTCGCCGGCGCATAGACGACCGCCTCGGTCGACGTCGCGGCCGACGCCGGCGTGCGCGTCAATTGTTCGAGGAGACTCAGGTCATCGAGCACCCAGAACGACCGACCATGGGTCGCGGCGACCAGCGCCTGCTGGCGCGGATCGATCGCGAGATCGCGCACCTGGACCTTCGGGAGGTTCATCGACAGCGGTCGCCACTGCTCACCGCCGTCGAAGCTCGCGAACACGGCGTTCTTGGTTCCGACGAACATCAGTCGGGGCTCGTTCGGATCCGCCCGAACGACGAACACGTAGTCGTTCGCGGGCAAACCGCGCGTGCGCAAGGTCCAGTGGGCTCCGTAATCGGTCGTCTCGAAGACGTAGGGATGGAAGTCGTCCCACTGGTATCGCGACGCGGTCAACCATGCCGTGCCCTTCGCGACGGGACTCGGTTCGATCGACGTGATCTCCGCCCACTGCGGCAGCGCGGGCGGCGTGACGAGCCGCCAGTGGGCACCGCCGTCGGTGGTCACGTGCACGAGCCCGTCGGCCGACCCGGCCCAAATCACGTTCGCGTCGAGCGCGGACGGCGCGAGCGCCGAAACGTCCGGAAAGATCTCTGCGCCGGACTGATCGAGGTCGACGGGGCCACCGCTCGGACGCTCCGTCGCCGGATCGTTGCGGGTCAGGTCCGGGCTGATCACTTTCCAGGTCTCCCCGCCGTCGAGGCTCTCGAGCACGCGCTGGGAGGCGATCAGCAACGCCTTCGGATTCGCCGGACTGAAGAGAATGGGATGGGTCCAGCCGAAGCGATATTTCAGCTCTCGCGAGGCAGCGCCTTCCTGGTACTCCGGCCACGGGCTGACTTCGCGATACTCGCCCGTCCGCGCGTCGTGCCGCAGCAGGATGCTGAAATAGCCGCTTCCGTAGGTGATCCGTGGGTCGCCCGGCTGGGGCGCGACGAAGGTCGCTTCGCCATAGGCCGCACGATGCCAGTCGCCAAGCGGGATCAGCCCCGAGGGGGTCGCGCTCGGGCCCTCGAAGGAGCCCTCGTCCTGCTGCGCGCCGTAGATGTGGAACGGGAACCGATCGTCGAGCGCCACGTGATAGAACTGGCCCGTCGGTTGATTGTGTTCCCCGCTCCATGTCCGACCGCCATTGGTCGACACGGTCGCACCGCCATCGTTGCCCTCGAGCAGGATCCGTGGACGCCGTGGATCGATCCACACGATGTGATTGTCGCCGTGAGGCGTGTGCAGTTTCGCGAAGTGCTTGCCGCCGTCGTGGGACACCCAGAGCGCGTCGACCTCGGGCACGTACACGGTGTCGGCGTCGACCGGATCGACGAACACGCTCATGTAATAGAACGCCCGCTGGCGCAGGCTCCAGTTCGAATTGACTCGGACCCAGGTCGCTCCCGCATCGTTCGACCGGAACACGCCACCGCTCTTCGCCTGAACGATCGCGTAGACGATCCGTGGATCGCTCGCGGCGATACTGACGCCGATGCGTCCCAGAACCCCCGTCGGGAAGCCGGGATTGCGCGCGATGTCGGCCCAGTGCGCGCCGCCGTCCGTCGTCTTGTAGAGGCCGCTCCCCGGGCCGCCGTCCTGCAGTGTCCACGGCTTGCGCACCGCCTGCCACATCGCGGCGTACAACGTCGACGGATGCGTCGGGTCCATCACCAGATCGATCGCACCGGTCTTCGCGTCGACGTAGAGGCTATTCGACCAGGTCTTGCCGCCATCCGTCGACTTGAACACGCCGCGTGCCGGGTTGGATGCGAACACGTGGCCCATCGACGCGGCGTAGACCACGTTCGCATCGTGGGGATCGACGACCAAGGCGCTGATCGTGTGCGTATCCGCGAGACCGCAGGGCCGCCAGGTCTTGCCGGCGTCGTCGGACCGGAAGACACCGTCGCCGGTGATCACGTCGCCTCGGATGTCGCTCTCCCCCGTGCCGACGTAGATCGTGTGCGCGTCGGACGGTGCGACCGCGATCGCGCCGATGCTGTTGCTCGAGCCGGGCAAGGACCCGTCGGTGAGGTTCTTCCAGGTGACGCCCGCGTCGTCGCTGCGCCAGACGCCACCATCGACCGCGCCCATGTAGAAGACGTCCGGGTGTCCTCCGACGCCCGACACCCCGGCGACCGCGACGACGCGACCGCCGATGGTCGGTCCGACGCTGCGCCACCTCATCGCGGACCACGGCGCCGCTGCCGGGCGCGGCGCGGCGCTCGCCGACACCACGATCGCGGCGGCGGCCAGCGCGAGCGCGAGTCCCCCCACGATTCGTCGGCTCCCCGATCCCATCCCCGAATGCCCGTTCTGGATCATCGCGAGTCCCCCTGAGATCATGGCGCGTTACTTACAGTACCGGACCGCGCGTCAGCCTGCACACCGCGCACGATTCACCGCATCGATCGCGAGCGCGAGCGGAACCAGCGCCTCGAGCCACGGCAACTCGAGCCCATGGCGCCGTGCGAGACGCACCGCGTGCCCGAGCGTCTCCTCGAGCTCGAGCGGCCGCCGCGCGTCGAGATCCTGCAGGCTGGACACGCGGTGCTGCGGCGCCCGCACCGCGAGATCCGCCGCCCAGCGGCGGATCGCTCCGACCGCCTCATCGTTGGAGGCCGCGCAGATCGTCGCGACCGGCAGTGTGGACTGATCGGTCAGGGCGACGCCCTCGGCGGCGGCGAGGGCACCGACCTCGCGCACGATCGCCGCGACCAGGCGAACGGAGTGCGGCTCGGCGAGGAACGTGGCAGTCGGCGCGCGGGTCGTGATCGACAGCAGCATCAATCCCGCCCAGGAGGCGAATTTCGCCCACTCGAGCGACACGATGTTCGCAACCGCCGCCGCGCGGAGGCCGGCGTCCTCGAGCGCCGCCGCAACGCGCGGCGCCCGGTCGCCGGCCGCACCGCCGAGTTCGCCGATCGCGATCAACTCGTTGCGCGTGAACAGCACGTCGCCGCCGCTCGAGCGCTCGCCACTGGTGTTCGCGATCGCGCCGAGCACGCGGTCGCGGCCGAACGCGTCCGCGAGCAATCGATCCTTGTCGATGCCGTTCTGGATCGACAGCGCGACCCCGATCGGCAGGCCGCGCAGCGGCCGCAAGACCGCCGGCGTATCGATCGCCTTGGTCGCGACGATCAGCACGTCGGCGCCCGCGCAGCGAGCGGCATCCGAAAAGACCGCGACGGGCTGATCGAAGCGCTCGAGTCCGCGAATCCGCAACCCCTGAGCGGCGATCTCGGCCGCGCGACGCGGCGACGCGAGCATCGCGACTCGACGGCCGCGACGCGCGAGATGGGCACCGAGGATCGTCCCCAGCGCACCCGCGCCGAGGATCGCGAATTCGAAGCGGGACTCGGGCGTGGTCACGCTGGCCGCTCCCGGTCACTGCCGTTCGCGCCGAGTCGGGATCCCCGGCGGGCTGCGATGTGCCCGCCGGGGATGAAACGCCTCAGAACTTCTGACCGAACTTGAGCTCGTAGGTCCGCGGCTGCATCGGCATGATGTACGGCTGGTTGCAGGTCACCGGCGTACAGGCCGCGAACGTCCCGAGCTGCGCATGCGTGTCGAACGCATTCGAGATCGTGAAGTCCACGTGCAGATTGTCGCGGGTGAATCCGGCCGAGAGGTTCACGATGCTGTACGGCGGCAGCTCGCTCAGGTGCTGCTGGCCGTTCGGCCCCGGCGTATAGAACACCGGATACAGCAACGGCACCGACGCATCCTGATAGAGGTAGGCCGCCTGGCCGTAGCCGTTCCACTTCCCGAACGGGAAGTTGTAGCGCGCGACCAGGTTCGCCTTCACCCGCGGAACGACCGGCAGGCGGTCTCCGGCCGACGCGAGCGGTCCGGTCGTCACCGTGCCGTCCGCGTACGGGCCGTTCACTTGGTTCGGACAACTGGTCTCGAGCTGGGTCTGGCTTCCCGGAACCAGGGTGCCGCAGAAATTCTGCGTGAGCTTCGCGTCGAGGAACGTCGCGCTGGTGCTGAAGAACCAGCCGTGCCCGGCGAGCCACTCGGCGTCGGTCTCGATGCCCTTGATCTGCGCGGAGGCCGCGTTCTGCACGACGGTCACGCTGTTCGGCCCGAGGAACGAGAACTGGAAGTTGTTCCAATCCTCGAGGTAGGCCGCCCCGTTCCACCGCAAGGTGTTGCCCAGCCACTGGGTCTTCCAGCCGAACTCGTAGTTCGTCAGCGTATCGGGCTGATACGGCGGGTAGATCGCGTGGATCGCCGCATCGTAGACGCGGTTCGCGCCACCGGGACGATAGCCGGTCGAATACGTGAAGTAGACCAGGTGGTTCGTGTCGAACTTGTAGGTCAGCGTCGCCCGCCAGGTATGACCGCTCCCCGACGTGCCCGCGTTGAGGTCCGTGCACGGGGCGAAATGGAACGGCGCATAGCTCGTGCTCGGCGTACCGCCGACCGGCCCGCAGGCCAGCATGCCCGAATGGTATCCGGTATTCGCCTGATAGGCGGCCGAATAGCCGTAAAAGCCTTGCAACGAATTGTCGTACCGGTAGAACCGCACACCGTCGGTCGTCGACCAGTGCTTGGTGATGTCCCAGGTCGCCTGGCCGAAGATCGCCTGGTCGCGGTCGACCCGCTCCTCGTCGGTCAACCAGATCGTGTTGTTCTGCAGCCCCGGCATCGACAGGCTCTGCGCGAGACCCTGCGTGTTGTACGCGTACGGATTGCCGTTCAGGCCCGGCACCACGTAGTCCTGCCAGATCTCGTGCACCTGCCGCTCCGCGAACACGCCGACCGTGCCGTGAACCGGCAGGTCTTGCGGCGTCGAGACCCGCAACTCGTTGCTCCACTTGGTGAAATGGCCGCGATTGATCGTGAATTCCTGCGGCATGACCGGCTGGTTGGCGTTGTTGACCCAGTAGTGACCCGACCCATAGTACTTGTCGTAGAAATACGAGTAGTCGGAGTAATCGGCGATCGAGTGCTGGTTGCGCGCGAACCACCCCCCCGCATAGGTGATGTCGAAATCATGCACCTTGCCCTCGATCGTCAAGGTGCTCAACGAGAACGAATCCTGGGTGTTCTCCGGACCGAAATGCGTGACCTTGAGGTACCCCACCGCGGGGTCGTAGCTGAAGAAGCCGTTCGCGCCCATCGTCTGGCCCATCACCATCGGGGTCACGGTCCAGTCGTCGCCGATCTTGAAGCGCATCGTCGCCCGGCCGCCCTTGGTGCCGACCGTGTTGTAGTCGCTGTTGACGGACGATTGATTGCTCAGGGTCTGCCCGGTCGCTCCGGTCCAGGTCCGGAAACTACGCTGACCGTTCACGATGCCGGCGTTGACGTTCGTGCCGGCGACATTGCTGATGAAGCCGGGGTCGTGTTCGTCCCAGCCGACCAGGCGCACGGCCGCGGTATCCGACAACGGCAGGTTCACGTAGCCTTCCGCCTCCCAGCCGACACCGCCGTGGTAGATCGAGGTGACGCCGACGTCGTAGGACCCGGAGAACTTCGAGGGATCCGGTTTGTTGGTGATGATGCGGATCGTGCCGGCCTCGGAACTCGATCCGTACAGGGTCCCCTGCGGGCCCTCCAGCACCTCGATGCGGGCGATGTCGTACATATGCAGATCGACGGTGCCGTCGATCGTCGTGACCGGCATCTCATCGAGGTAGGTCGCGACGCTCGGCTGCGAGGCCGAGTGGTTGCCGTCCTGGCCGCTGACCACGCCACGCATGTACACGTGCGTCGCGCCGATGCCGTTGCCGCCCTGGCCGATGCTCTTCACCTCGGTCACGCCCGGCAGGTACGCGACGTAGTCGTCGAGGTTCACGATGTTGAGCTGCTGCAACCTCTTCGTGCCGATCGCCTCCATGCTGATCGGAATGCTCTGCATGTTCTCGGCGACCTTGGTCGCGGTCACGATCACCGCACGCAGCGTATCGGTCGTATCGCTCGCTGCGGCCTGTGCGTGAACGGCAACCGGCGCCGCCCCGGCGAGGATCGCGGAGATCGCGGTCGCGAGCGGCAACACCCGTCCGCCGCGGACGCGGGGTGCTCCGTCACGACGCCATCCGCCCAACGGTCCTGGTTCTCTTCGGTTTCTCACTGTTCTCTCCCCTGGTCGTCAGTTGCAAATGGGTAGGTCGGATTCGCGGCGACTGCCTCGCCCAGCGCGGCGCGCAAGGGCTCGAGCCCGAATTCGTAGCGGCGCCAGCGATCGACGCCGTCGCGATTGATCGGCCGGCGCACCTGCTCGGAGCTCGCGGTGCGCACCGGACGAGCGTTCTCGTGGAAGCGCAGGCAGGCTGCCTCGAACGGCAGGCCGCAAAATTCGAGGAGGCGGCGCACTTCGCGCTCGGTGTCCGAGATCATGCGCTCGTAGATCACCCGGTGCACGCGCCCCGGCAACACGGCGTCGACGTGCGCCATCCACTCGACGTAGTCCCGGTAGTAGCGGCCGATGTCCTCGAGCGAGTACGCGAAGCTCTGGCCGCGCGCGAAGTGCTGCGTGAAGATCGACGTGCCGCAGTCGAGCGGATGGCGGCGCGCGTCGATGATCTTCGCGTTCGGCAACGTGAGCTGGATCAGGCCGACGTAGAACCAGTTGTTCGGCATCTTGTCGACGAAGAACGGGGCGTTGGTGCGCCGCTGCACCCGGACCGATGCCAGATACCGCTCGCCGAGTTCGCGCGCCTGCGCCTCCGTCAGGCGCTCGAGCGCCTGCGCGAACCCCCCCGTCTCCGCATCCGCTGACGACGCCGTCACGAGTTCGTTCGCGAGCCGCGGCAGATCGGGCAGTTCCATCGTGCCCTCGACCAGCGAGTGGCTCGAGAGGATCTGCTCGACCAGGGTCGAACCCGACCGTGGCAATCCGACGATGAAGATCGGATCGGCTGCGGGGGCGCCCCAGCCCCGGCGGACCTCGAAGAACGCGCGGGTCTGCACCGCGATCGAGCGCGCGACGAAGCGGGACGTGTCGTCGGCGAAGTAGGGATGCAGCTTCTTGCGCTGCGCGTTGCCCGCCACGAAGTGCGCGAACGCCTCGGTGAAATCGCCGGCGTCCTCGAGCGCCTTGCCGAGCGCGAATTCGACGTGCAAGCGATCCTCGTCGGCGAGATCCGCGCGGTCGAGCGCCGCACGCATCGCGGCGATGTCCGCAGCGGCGAACCGGAAGGTCTTCAGGTTCGCGAGACTCCAATAGGCCTCGCCGAACGTCGGCGCGAGTGCGATCGCGCGGCGATACGCCCTGACGCCCTCCTCGAAACGACCCGTGGTCCTGAGCGCGTGGCCGTAGCTCGCCCAGATCTTCGGCTGCCGCGGGAACTCGGCGAGTACGCCGCCGTAGATCGCGATCGTCCGCTCGAAGTCCCCGAGATTCGCGAAAGTCGCCGCCTGCAGGTTGCGGTAGGACGGATTGCGGGGGTCACGTTCGAGGAGACGCTCGATCTCGGGCAAGGCGTCCGCACCGCGTCCTTGCCGATTCAGCAAGACCGCCCGTTGGTACCGGGCCGCGTCGAAGCTCGGCGCGAGTTCGAGACAGCGCACGAGCAGGGACTCCGCGTCGGCGAAGCGGCGCAGTCGTGCGGCGACCTCCGCGAGCATGCGCAGCGCCGCGACATCGGTCGGCTGTGCGCCGAGGTGCTCCCGAAGGACCGCGTCCGCGCGCGGCAGGTCGTTTGCGATCAGCGCATCGGCGGCCGCGCGCAGACGCGGATCGCGCGTCGCCGCTTTCACCGCCCGAACGCGGGCCTCGTCGGCCTCGGCCGCGTCGCCGCGCAGATCGTGTTGATCGGCGAGCAGCCGCCACGCATCCGGCGAATCCGGCGCGATCCCGAGCGCGTGCCGCAGACTCGCGATCGCCTCGTCCACGTGGCCAGCCGCCGACCGCGCGGCCGCGAGTTCGAGGTGCACGCGTGCCGCGGCCGGTTGCTCCTTCGCGAGCGGTTCGAGGATCGCGAGGGCCGCCTCGGTGCGTCCCGCACGCCGGTGCGCGGCCCCCTGGATCACCCGTGCCTGAGGATGCCCGGGATACGCGCGAATCACTTCGTCGGCCTGACGCAGCGCGAGGTCCGGATCACGGTCGAGCAGCCGCACCGCGTGCGTCAGGGCGACGTCCGCGGTCGCGACCGGCGTGCCGCCGGCCTGATTCAGATCCGATTGCGCTGCCACGAGAACGGTGTTCTTCGAATGTTCCAGCCGATGACCTTCCCCCGGAAGGCTCCCATCTGAGCCGTTATCGCGATACTTGTCAACGCCGGCGTTGCGCTACGCCAACGTGGGACATACCGTTCGAAGCAATGAACCCATCTCCTGCGTTGCTCATGCGAGACAGTCGCCTCCGGGCGACCGCCCCCTCAGGCGCGGCGTAGATAGCGATCGAGCACATTCGCGGTCACCCGGGCGGCCATCGGATCGCCGCGCCGCAGGGCGGCGACCCATTCACAACTGCCCGCATGGAACACCTCGCCCGCACCGCGCGCGAAGTGCACGATCATCCCGGCGCCGCGCTTCACCCGGGCGATCCCCGCTTCGCCAGGATCGCCATAACGCAGTGCTGCGACGTATTGCGCCTCTTCGTCGCCGATGAACCGGTCGTCGACCGCCGCCCCGGGCACCGGTTCTTCGCGCAGCGAGGACAGGCCGAGCGCGAGGATCGACAAGCCCTCCGGTGCGCCGCCCTGGGGCAACGCCTCCGGCAACCCGTCCCGGATCACGTACGGCAGTCCGTCGACTTCGTACCCGAACGCGTGCCCCTCGGCGCCGAGCAGATCGCCGTACGCGAGGCCCGTGCCGGCGAACGCCCAGTGCTCCGGCCGATAGATCGGGAATCCGCGCACACCGCGCGCCGCACACGCGCCCCAACCGGCGTACAGGCCGTCGATCGCATTCAATCCGAACGTCGCCGCCCCGGGTCGGCCGGTCTCCGGCGCCTCCCAGGAGCCCGTCGTTCGGCGGGGGTCGCCCGATCGGTGGACCGGATCCTCCGCGCGCGCACGGTACTTGTAGCAGACCTGTTGCCGGCCACCGCGATCGAGGCGGGTCTGCCACATGAAGTTGCCGGCGAACCGCGCGATCCGCCCGCCGCCGTCGACGTAGGCGTCGATCGCATCGCGCATCTCCCAGCTCCAGTACTCGTCGTGACCGACCATCACGATGCAGTCGTAACCGGCGAGGACCTGCGGCTCGAACTGCAGCTCGTGCTGGCTGACGAGATCGACCGGGTATCCCGCACGCTCCGCCCAACGCAGGAAGTGCGAGTCGTAGCTCGCCCATCCCGCCGAGGCATACTTGTTCGAGTGACCGGTCGCGTAGGCCCATTCGAGGTGCGGATAGCGCGGTGCGGCACCGGGCGGGACCGCAAACTCGACCGGGACCCGCGGCGCATCCGCGGGCAGCACGACGAAGCCGCGGCACCAGGGGCGCTCGATGCTGACGACCGGCGAGTACTGATTGCGCTGCGGACCGGTGAGGCCGCGGTAGTGGCTCGAGCCGCCCCAGGTGTTGTACGCGGTCCAGGTCCCGGTCGCGGCGATCTGCAGCACCCGACCCGGCCGGCGGCCGGGTCGCGGCTTCACGATGAAGAGATGGTGAGCGCGCAGCGTCTCGCCGCCGCGTCCCTCGGCGCTCAAGGTCACCCGGTACGCGCCCGAAGGCCAATCGGCGCCGACCGGGAACTCGAACGCCGTCGCCCAGCCACACCCCTCGATGGAGCACTGCGCCGGCGTCGACTGCCAGCGCAGCCCGGACACCGTACGCTTCAGCACCACCACGCAGTCGGCGCCGTCGCGAGCGATCTCGATCTCGGCGCGCGCGGCCGTCGAACTGATCTGCAAGCGCACGATCGAACCCGGCGCGTAGGCGAACGCATCGCTGTAGCACCACAGCTCGCCGCGCTCGCCGTCCATTCCCGGGTACTCGTAGCGGTGCGCGAACACCGCCTCGCGCCGTTGCGCGACGCTCAATCCGAAATCAGGGTAATCCACGCTCATGCGCGCTCCCGCTCCCGCACGGGCACCGCCGGGCGACGGTTGCCAATGAAGTGCATTTGTGTTCTCGTGGGGGCACTTCGCGCTCGTCGCGCCCCCGTTGGACGATCATCGCACGATCATGCAAGCGCAACCAGGCACGCGGGCAGGCGGCATCGAACGACACACGATCTTCCCGATTCCGCTCGACCAGCGGCACGGCAAGGCGCGTCAGCTGTTCTCGCTGTGGTTCGGCGCGAACCTGAACGTGCTCACGGTCGTTACCGGCGCGCTCGCGACGACCGTGTTCCGCCAATCGTTCCTGTCGGGCACCCTCGCGATCGTGCTCGGCAACTTGATCGGCACGGTGTTCATGGCGCTGCACGCGGCGCAGGGCCCGCGGCTCGGGGTGCCGCAGATGGTGCAGAGCCGCGGTCAATTCGGCGCACGGGGCGCGGCATTCGTCGTCGCGCTGGTGATCTTCATGTACGTCGGCTACGCGGCGACCGCGCTGGTGACCGGCGGACAGTCCCTGCACGCGATCCTGCCGTCGGTCAGCGTGCGCAGCGGCCTGATCGCGATCGGCGCGCTGAGTCTCGCGGCCGCGATCTACGGACACGACCTGATCCACGCGGGCACTCGCGTGATCGCCTACGTGTCCGGCGCGGCGGTCGCGCTGTGCTACGCCGGCCTCGCGCTCGCGCACCGGCTGCCGGCGTCCTATCTGAGCGGCGGCTCGTTCTCGATCGTCGGCTTCGTCGGGATGCTGTCGATCGCGGCCTTCTGGCAGCTCTCGTACGCGCCGTACGTGTCCGACTACTCGCGTTACCTGCCGCCCGACACCGGCCCCCGGCAGGCGTTCTGGGCGTGTTACTGGGGCACCACGCTCGGCGCGGTGCTCCCGATGGTCTTCGGCGCGTTGATCGGACCGGCGGTCGCCGGTGGCGACGTCGTCGCCGCGATCTCCGCGCTGACCGGGCGCGCGAGCACGCCGATCGTGCTGTTGTTCGCGCCGGGTGTCGCGGTCGCCGGCGCGATCTGCATCTACGGCGGGACGCTCGCGGTGATCACGCTCGCGCAGACCTTTGCGCCCGGATGGCGGGCGGATGCGCGCGCGCGGGCCCCGATCGCGACGGCCATCTTCGTCGCGGCGGTCGCGCTCGGCACCGTCGGCGCGACCCATTTCCTGCCGCTGTACAGCCGCTTCAATGAACTGCTCCTGTATCTGATGGTGCCGTGGACCGCGGTGAATCTCGTCGATTACTGCGGGGTGCAGTTCGGCGACTACGACGTGGCGTCGTTCTTCGCGGCCGACGGGGGCGTCTACGGGCGCTACAACGTCGCGGCGATCGTCTGCTACGCGATCGGCATCCTGGTGCAGATCCCGTTCATCGCCGCCGATTTCTACGTCGGTCCCGCGGCGCACGCGCTCGGCGGGATCGACCTGTCCTGGTTCGTGGGTCTCGCGGTCGTCGCGGGCGCGTACTATCTCAGCGCGCCACGCCACGCAGTCCGGCTCGCGGGCGCGCGCGATCCGGGCTGACGAGCCCTTCGCAGACTGGGTCTGCGCCCCGGTTCGCCGCCGCGTATACTCCAGGCGGGGAGCGACCCGGACAAACTCTCGAGGCATCGGATGGGCTTCGCACGACTCGCGCTGTTCGCAGTGCTCGGCATCGTCGATCTGGCGTTCGTCGTGGCTTGGGCACGAGCCGTCAAACGCACGAACCGGACGAGCGAGCGGCCCGACGCCGGCGATCTGGCGACCGGCCTGCTGACCGATTTCCTCGATGCGCTCGGCATCGGCTCGTTCGCACCGACCACCGCGATCTTCAAGTTCCGCGGCAAGCCGGCCGACGAATTGATCCCTGGCACGCTCAACATCGGCCACAACGTCGCCGCGTTCACCGAGACCGTGCTGTTCGTGACTGCGATCGCGGTCGATCCGGGCTTGCTCACCGCGATGATCGCGAGCGCGGTCGCGGGCGCCTGGATCGGCGCGGGCATCGTGAGCCACCTGCCCCGCCGCGCGATCCAGGTGTGGATGGGAACGGCATTGCTGATCGCCGCGGCGTTCTTCGCGATGAGCAACCTGTCGCTGTTTCCGGCGGGCGGCACCGCGATGGCGCTGCACGGCTGGCGATTCGAGGTCGCGGTCGGCGCCAATTTCATTTATGGCGCGTTGATGAGCGTCGGCATCGGGCTCTACGCCCCGTGCATGATCACGCTCGCGCTGCTCGGCCTGAACCCGCTCGGCGCGTTCCCGATCATGATGGGAGCCTGCGGGCTCGTGCAGCCGGTCGCCAGTTTCCGGTTCTTTCAGACGGGACGCTTCTCCCACGGCACGTCGCTCGGGATCGCGCTCGGCGGGTTCTTCGGCGTGCTCGTCGCGGTCTACGTCGTCCGCAGCCTGCCGTTGCATGCGCTGCGCTGGTTGGTCGCACTCGTCGTGACCTACGCGGCGATCGCGATGCTGCGCTCGGCGCGCGCGAGTCGAGCGGTGCCTGCGGCCGCGACCCGGTGAGCACGCGCGGCCGGCGAGCGCGCGCGGTCCTCATTTGAGGTAATAGCCGACCACCCGCCAGGCGCCGGCCGAATCCTCCATCAGCGTGAGCGTCTCGCTCGCCGTGCGACGGTGCACGAACCGACTGGCGTAGTAGACGACCACGTAGTGCCCGTAGGGCGCACCGGGCAGATACGTCGTCTCGTACGCCGATTCCAGCGTGCGCGCGACCAGCGCGCCGGTGAGCAGGCGCACCCGGGCGATCGAGGTGAGCCACTTCGCCTCGGCGACCGTCGCATGCAGGTAGCTTCCCGTGGCATTCCACGCCGGCACCCACTGGGCCGTATCGATCAGCGGGAGCCACGCGGACGCCACCGCTTCCGCGGCCTTGATCGGCGCCGTCACCTTCGCCGCCGCGACCGAGTGCGTCGCCACCGGGGACTTCGCCGTGGCGGGAGGATTCGCCGTACCGGTGGGTTTCGCCACGACCGGTGTCGCGGCGAGCGCCGTCGTGCCGACGCTCGCGAGCACGAGCACCCCGAGCCTTCCACCGATCCCGCGCCACCGCGGCGCCGCGCACGCCGCCGCCTCACCCCGTGTTCGCATCGCCCACCTCCTGCCCCTCGTCAAGCCCGCATGCCAGGAACCAGCCAGGGCCAAGGCGACCCTTCGGTCGTCCGGTCGATCGGCACCTCGATCAGCGCCGGCCCATCCGCGGCGAAACACCGTTCGAGCGTGGATCGCAAGGCCTCGGGCGTCGGCGCCCGATAGCCCGGAATGCCGAAGCTCTCGGCGAGGCGGACGAAATCGGGGTTGGCAAGTGGCGAGCCGATCACCCGGCCGCCGAAGCCCTGTTCCTGATCCCGTTGGACGTTCCCGAAGCTGCCGTTGTTGAAGACCACCGCGACCACGCCGATCCGGTACTGCGCGGCGGTCGCGAGCTCCTGCACGCCGAACAGGAATCCGCCGTCGCCGGAAATCGACAGCACCGGGCGGTCGGGATGCGCGACCTTCACCCCGAGCGCGGTCGAATAGCCGAAGCCGAGCGTGCCTTGATGCCCGCTCGACACGAACGTCCTCGGCTCGTAGACCGGGAAGCCGAACAGCGAGGCGAACCCGCTCTGACAGATCTCGTCGACGAAGAACCCGTTCCGCGGCAGCACCGCGCGCATCGCGTCGAGAAATCGCAGATGCGGCCCGAGCGTCGCGACCTCCTCGCGCACGCGCGCCTTCAAGGCCGCGAACTCCTCGTGGCGGGACGGTCGCGCCGCGCCGATCCGCCGCAGGCGCTCGACGAGATCGCGCGTCGCGCGACGGGCGTCGCCGACGATCCCGACCGTCGGTCGCAGCTTCGGCAATTGGGCGGGATCGATCTCGATCAGCACCAGCGGGACGCTGCGCGGCGTCGCGTGCCACCGGAACCACACGAGCTCGAGTCGCGTGCCGATTCCGATCAGCACGTCGGTCTCGGGCCAGCGCCGATAGCCGGCGACGCAATGGAATCCGAGCGGATGATCGTCGGCGACGATACCGCGGCCACCCCGCAGGCTCACGACCGGCGCCTGCAGCCGCTCGGCGAGATCCAGGACTTCCGCGCCGGCGTGCTGCGCGCCGCTACCGACCATGATCATCGGGTGGCGCGCACCCGCGATCAGCTCGGCCGCCGCCGCGAGGGCCTCCGGATCGGCCTCGTTCGGCGCTTCGACCGCCGCCGGCCGCGGCGGACCGACCGGTGCCGACGCGGTGAACACGTCCCAGGGCATCTCGAGGGCGACGGGCCGCGGCCGACCGCTGCGCATCTGGTGGAACGCCTCGGCAACGAGTGCAGGGGCCTGGCTCGGATGCTCGACGCGGGCCGCCCACTTCGTCAGGCTGCGCAAGGTCGCCAGTTGATCCGGGAGTTCGTGCAGGTGGCCCTTGCCGCTGCCGAGGTGGGCCGAGGGAACCTGGCCGGTCAGGCACAGGACCGGTGCGCTCGCGCCATACGCGGTGCAGATCGCCGCGCCGGTGTTGAGGACCCCCGGGCCCGGGACCACGGTGAACACGCCCGGCCGGCCGGTCGTGCGCGCGTAGCCGTAAGCCATGTACCCGGTCGCCTGTTCGTGGCGCGGACCGATCGTGCGAATCGCGCCGTTCGTCCGGTACAACGCGTCGAACAGCCCGTACGTCTGCACCCCGGGAATGCCGAACACCGTATCGACTTCGTGCGCCCGCAGGGACTCGACCAGCGCGTCGCCGCCGGTGATTCGCCGGGTGATCGAGTTCATCGCCGCGTCCTTCGCTCCGCACGCCGCTGCCGGCGATCGTGCGGAGGATCATACCGCGATCCTTCGACGAAGGATCGGGGCGGCGAGGTCAACTCCAGGTCATGCCCGCGTGGCCGCGGACGAAGCCGTTGATCAGCGGCCGCCCGGCGAGCATCGCGCGCAGTTCGGCGGCGACCGCGGCCGGCTCGCGCTGGCGATCCAGGAGTTCGCGGTAGCGCGTGGCGACGCGCACCATGTCGAGATCGTGCGGCGAGAGTCGGAAATAGCCGACGCCGGATTCGCGCAGGCGCTCGATCTCGTCGAGGAGGACCCCGTACCCGTACGACAGGGTCTGCGTTCCGTTGATCGTGAGCACGTCCTCGCCGGCCATGCTGGTCGCGGTCAGACCGTCCGCATCGAGACCGCAGACGAGCTGGCAATGGTCCTTCGACAGGTTGTGCGATCGCGCGTGATAGCAGCGCATCGCGACCGACAGCGGCTGGCGCCCGAACGCCTGGACCTCGATCGCGGTCGCGCCCGCACCCGCTGCGATCGTGCGGATCGAGGCCTCGGGCAGTTCCACCGGCAACGCGATGCGGATCGCGCCCTGCGAGGCGAGGACGTCGCGCGTGCGCTCGTTGATCACGTTGATGTACGGCCCGACCACGTGCGGGGCGCCGGCGAGCACGTCGAGGCAGGCGACGTCGTTCGCCTCGACGAGGAGCCCGTGCTCGGCGCTCTCGCGCAAGCGGCGGACCTCGCGCGGCGTGGTCACGAGCGCGAGCGTCGAATGCACGACCGTCTTGCCCGCCGCCTGCAGGCGACGCACCGCCTCGTCGAGATACGGGTCGAACGCGCTTTCGCGCTTCGAGCACACGACCTCGCCGAGATACACGGTGTCGACCGGCGCTTCATCGGCGATGCGAAGATAGAAGTCCCGACGCTTCGCCGCGGGCCAATGGAACAACAAGGGCCCGAGCGTCAGCCGGGCCGGCGCGATCGCGCTCATTTCCATCCCTTCCGGTACGCGCCGAAGGTCTCCCGCCCACCCTCAGCCTCCTGGCGCAGCGTCGACAGCAGCGGCTCGACCGCGTGGCCACGGGCGAGCGCATCGAGCGCCTGACGAAAGGTGCCGACCACCTGCGTCACGTACGCGCGGCTGCGCTGACGCCCCTCGATCTTCAGGGCGGTGACACCCGCGGCGCGCAACTCCGGCAGGATCGCGAGCGCGTTCAGTGCGACCGGCTCCTCGAACAGGTACGAGGCGCGTCCGTGCGTGAGGTAGCGACCCTTGCAGGGCGTCGGGTACGCGGCGGGCTCGCCCGGCGCGAACGCGTTCAGCGTGACCGGTCCGAGCTTCGACAGCACCCGGCCGTCGCTCTCGACGTAGCTCACGTGGTTCGCGGGCGCACAGGCGCCCTCGCTGGTCGGCGACACGCCGCACAGATAGGACGACAGGAAGCAGCGCCCCTCGGACATCGGACCCACGCTGCCGAATGCGAACACTTCCGTCTCGATCCCGGTCTCCTCGACGAGGGCGCTCACCTCGTCGATCGACAGCACGCGCGGCAGCACGACGCGCTTGACGCCGAAGTGGTCGCGGTAATAGCGAATCGACGGCGCGTTCGCGGCCGACGCCTGCACGGACAGGTGGCGGCGCAGCTGCGGATGGGTGCGCGTCGCATAGTCGAGCAGGCCGATGTCGGCCAGGATCACCGCGTCGGCGCCGGCGTCGGCGGCTCGATCGACCGCGAGGCACCAGGGGCCCGTGTCGCCGGCGGGCGGGAAGGTATTGATCGCGACGAGCACCTTGCAGCCGCGGCCGTGCGCATACGCGATCCCTTCGGCGAGTTCCTCCGGATCGAAGTTGAGCCCCGGATAGTTGCGCGCATTGGTGCGATCGCGAAAGCCGCAGTAGACGCTGTCCGCGCCCGCATCGACCGCGGCCCGCAGCGCCGCCGGCGTGCCCGCTGGACACACGAGTTCGAGGGTTCCCGCGCTCATGCCGACTTCTCGTCGCGACGCTTCTGCCGTGCCTCGAACTGCGCGAGGCGCGCGGTCAGGGCAGCGATCTCGGACCGATGCCGGTCGATCTCGGCGCGGAACATCGCGCTCGCGTCCTGCTCCCGCGGATGCAGTACCCGGTGCGCGGCCGAGACGCGCTCGAGGAGCGCTTCGACCCAGCCGTTGAGCCGCCGGGCGATCGCCCGCGACGCGGGTGCGAACCGTCCGAGCACGCGCGCGAGCTCGTCGGCGAGCAGGAGCGGTTCCCGATCGAGCACGTTGCGCAGGCCGACGACCACGGCGGTGTTGCCGGAGACGATCAGGTCGCGGCGGAAGAACAGGGAATCGCTGTCGATCCGTCCCTCGAGCAGGTCCACGAGCACGCGGGTACTCGCACGGATCGTCGCATCCGCGCCGTGCGCCTCGCGCGCGATCACGCCGAGCCGCGCCGGCTCGCGCCCGAACGCGAGCGCGAAGCCGTACGGCAGGTCGTTCGGGATCACGTGCACGACCGCCGGGTCGAGCGCGAGGAGATTGCGGGGCAAGCGGGGATGCGCTCGCTCGACACTGCGCAGCACGGCCACGGCGACCGCGTGCGCGACCGAACGCGGCAGCCAGATCGCACCGAACTGCAGCAGCGCGAGCGGTGTGCCGTCGGCCTCGATCGCCGTCGGCGGCGCGCCCGCCAGGACCGGCAGCGCGTGACCGAGGTCCTCGAGATCTTGGTGAGTCTGCATAGATCCGACGCAGTATGCCGGGTCGGACAATCCCGAAACTGACGGCGCGCAGATTACGACGGCGCCGGCCGACTTATCGTTGGCGGTTGGCGTTCGCTGCCCTCGACCGGTTAGGATCGGGTCCTCTCACCCGGAGGACGCCGATGCGTGCTCATCGTACCGTAGTGATGTCGCTCGCCGTCGGCCTCGCGAGCGCAGCCGCGTGGGCCGCCCCGGCGAGCGCGCCGAACCCGCCGGCGACGGCGGCCGCGAAACCGGCGCCGGCGCCGGTGCCGAAGCCCCGCACCGTCGTCACCCATCACGTCGCCGAGATCGGCGGCCAGCGGATCGCGTACACGGCGACCGCGGGCACACTGCTGCTCTACGACGCGAAGCACCACGCGACCGCGAGCGTGTTCTACGTCGCGTACACGCGGGACGGCGGCGACCCGACCCGCCGGCCGATCACGTTCGCCTACAACGGCGGACCCGGCTTCGCCTCGGCACTCGTCGACGTCGGCGGGTTCGGGCCACGACGGATCGATTGGCCCGCACCCGGTGATGCGGCCGCGATGCAGCCGCCGTATCGACTCGTCGACAATCCCGACAGCCTGCTCGGCCGCACGGACCTCGTGTTCATCGATGCGATCGGCACCGGCTACAGCCGGCTCGTCGGCAAGGGAACGCCGAAGCTGTTCTACGGGATCGACGGCGACGCGCAGGCGTTCGCGCAGTTCATCGAGCGCTATGCGACCGAGAACCGCCGCTGGAACTCGCCGAAGTTCCTGCTCGGCGAAAGCTACGGCACGACGCGCTCCGCGGTGCTCGCCGAGGACCTCGTACGGCGGGGGGTCTACGTGAACGGCGTGATCCTGTGCTCCACGGTGCTGGATTTCGCGACGATCAACTTCACCGCCGGGAACGACCTGCCGTTCGCGCTGTATCTGCCGTCGTACGCGGCGGTCGCCTGGTACCACCACCGGTTGCCGGCCGGGGAGACCCTCACGCAAGCGGTGGACGCCGCGCGCGCGTACGCGGGCACGGATTACCTGCAGGCGCTGTTCGCGGGCTCGACGCTCCCGGCCGCGGATCGGGCCCGGGTCGCGAGCCGTCTCGCGACGCTCACGGGCGTGCCGGCGACGCTGTGGGAACGGGCGAACCTGCGGATCACGCTGCCGGTGTTCATGCGGCGCCTGCTCGGCCCGAACGGCCCGATGACCGGCCGATTCGACGCGCGCTTCACCTCGCCGGAACTGCAGCCGCTGTCGCCGACCCCGGGCGCGAGCGCCGCCGGCGCGTCGACGACCGCGATCTGGGGGGCGCTGACCGCGAGCTTCGACGCGTACCTGCGCGACGACCTGGGCTACCACAGCGACCGCCCCTACGTGCAGTCGAGCAACACGGTGTTCAAGGCGTGGAACTGGACCTATCGATCGCCGCTCAACGCGCTCGGCAGCGGCGTCGGCAACCTGAAGTCGCGCAACGTCTCGCCGGCGCTCGCCCGCGCGATGGCCAACGACCCGGGAATGCAGGTCCTGTTCAACAACGGCTACTTCGACATGGCGACGCCGTTCTTCGCGACCGACTACACGATCGAGCACCTCGGCCTCGGCCCCGGCGCGCTCGCCCGGATCCACGAGGCGTATTACCCGGTCGGTCACATGCTGTACGTGAACCCGTCCGTCGAGCCCGCGCTCGCGCACACGATCGACGAGTTCATCGCGCAGGCCGCCCCGCGCGCAGCGCGCTGACCGCGCGACCCGGCGGCGGCGCGCGGCGCCGCCGGCACCCGGCGTTCATTCCTCCTTGTGCGCGATCGCGCGCCGGATCCGGTGGATGCCGACCGCCGCGAGTCCGGCGACGATCGGAATGCTGAGGCCCATCACGAGTTCAGGTGGCACGCGGTAGCCCAGCGCGTCGAAGCCGCTGACCGCGTGGCCGATCAGGCCGACGACGTAGTACGTGATCGCGGCGACCGACAGCCCTTCGACCGTCTGCTGCAGCCGCAATTGCGCCCTGCTGCGTCGATCCATCGATTCGAGCAGCGCCTGGTTCTGCCGCTCGCGGGTGATGCTCACGTGGGTCGCAAGCAACTGGTTCGCACGCCCGACTCGCCGCGACAGCGCCTCCTGGCGGGAAGCCGCGGTGCGACAGGTGTTCATCGCCGGCGCGAGGCGCCGCTCGGTGAATTCACCGAAGGTCTGCAGCCCCGGTATCCGGCGTTCCCGCAGCTCGCCGATCCGGCGTTGCACGATCTCGTAGTACGCCGCCGCCGCGGAGAACCGGTATTCGGCGTCCGCGGTCCGGCTGTGGATCTGCGCTTCGAGCCAGGTCAAGCGATCGAGCAGCGCCGCTTCGTCCTCGTGCCCGGCGCTCTCGAGCACCGCGGTCACCTGCGAGAGCTCCCGGTCGCAGTCGGTGAAGAACGGGCTCAAGTCCCGCGCGACCGGCAAGGCGAGCAGCGCCATCATCCGATACGTATCGATCTCGAGCACGCGCTGCACGATCCGGCCGGCTTGCCGCGGCGAGGTGCGGCGATCGAGCACCAGGAACCGGCTGAAGCCGTCGCTGCGGATCCGGAAATCGGTCAGTGCGATCGCCGCGTCGTCGCCGACGCCCGAGCCGATGAGCGCGT
Source organism: Gammaproteobacteria bacterium (assembly GCA_028870355.1). Classification (GTDB taxonomy): domain Bacteria; phylum Pseudomonadota; class Gammaproteobacteria; order Steroidobacterales; family Steroidobacteraceae; genus Bog-1198. Next base: position 55,648 of record JAGWPU010000075.1, read on the forward strand.
TGCCCTCGAACCACCGGGCGGCGACCGCATCGTAGTCCGCGGTGTCGGGCGCGTCCGCGATCAAGGCGCCGTGCGCCGCGACGATCACGCGGCCAGGCAACGCACGCACGAAATCCGGGGGAACGGCCTCGAGCGCGGGTGGCTCGAACGGCTCCGGTCCGGCCACCGGGGCGACGAACGTGTAGCGCGCGAACTCCCCGTGGCGCTCGAAGCGCAACGTGAAGGCGCCGAGGTCGGCGGCGAAATGGGTCGCCCGCGCGCTCGGCGCGATGGCACCGTGACGTGCGGCCAGCTCGCGGACGAGGCGCCATTCCTCGTCGCGATGACTCGGCGGCGCCAACAGCGCGAGATAGCTGATGCGAGCCGGCGCTCGCAGCGCGCCGGCCGGCCGAGCGTGGACCTCGTCGTTGAGTTCGCGTCGCTGCGGATGGCTCTCGGAAATCATCGTGGGTCCGCTTCGGGCGATGCGTGATGATAGACCGAAAACACGCCCGTTCGGGACCGATGGTGTATCCTTCGATCGGTCCGCGGCACTGCCTTGCCGGCCACCTCGGGAGCCTGCCATGCCCTCGTTCCATCGCACCCTCGGCGCCGTGCTGCTCGGCGCATCCTTCGTCGGTCCCGTGCTCGCGGCCCCGTCAACCGGCGCGCCGACCACCGACGCGCGGCTGCACCGGGCCGTCGACGGATCCTGGCGCTCCGCGGCGAACAAGGCGCGGGACCGGTACCGTCACCCGGTCGCGACGCTCGAGTTCTTCGGCATCGAACCCGGCATGACCGTGGTCGAACTCGCGCCCGGCGCGGGCTGGTACACGGAGATCCTCGCGCCGTTCCTCCACGATCACGGGCACCTGATCGAAGCCGGCGCGAGCCCGCGATTCCAGAAGCGGCTCGCATCCGATCCGGCGGTATTCGGTCACATCGCGAAGCTCCTGCCGTTCTCGCCGCCGACGCAGGTCGCGCTCGGGCCGAACGACTCCGCGGACATGGTGCTCACGTTCCGCAATGCCCACGACTGGCTCAACCGCAGCCCGGCGGCGCTCGCCGCCGTGTTCCGTTCGGCGTTCGAGGTGCTGAAGCCGGGTGGCGTGTTCGGCGTCGTCGAGCACCGGGCGAGGCCGTTCGAGAACGCGGTGCACAGCTCCCAGGCCCTGCACCGGATCCCCGAGGACTATTTGATCGAGCTCGGCCTGAAGACCGGGTTCCGGCTCGCCGGCGTCTCCGAGATCAACGCGAACCCGAAGGATCCCGAGGACATCAACGTGCATCGGCTGCCACCCGACCTCGCGGGCCCGCGAAGCGAGCACGCGAAGATGCGGGCGATCGGCGAGTCGGACCGCATGACCCTGCGGTTCGTGAAACCGACGCCGCGCACCGCCTGCCACTAGAGCCCATGGCGTCGGCGCGACCCGACGTGCTCGTCGTCGGGCTCGGCCCGGCGGACGCAGGCGCCGCAGCGGGCGCGATCCCGTGAGGAGCCCGATGTTCCAGGTATTGCTCAGATTTTTCGTGGTGTTCCTGGTCGTCGTCGAACCGGTGTCGCTGATTCCGGTCTTCGTCGCGTTGACCGCCCACGCGACCGAGCGACAGCGGCGACAGATGGCGCGGCGCGCGGTCCTGGTCGCCGCGATCATCCTGACGCTGTTCTCGGTCGCGGGCGCCCCACTGCTGCGTCTGATGCACATCAGCATCGATTCGTTCCGGATCTTCGGCGGCCTGCTGCTCTTCCTGATGGCGCTCGAGATGGTCTTCGCCCGACCCTCGGGGACGCGCACCTCGCAGCCGGAGGAAGTCGAGAGCCTGCGCCGGCAGGACATCTCGGTGTTCCCGCTCGCATTCCCGTTCATCGCGGGCCCGGGAGCGCTCGCGACGATCCTGCTCGCGTTCGGCGAGGGCACCGACCGGCTCGCGATGTTCGTCGGATTGATCGCCTGCATGTTCCTCGTGCTGCTGATCACGCTCGTCGCGATGTACGTCGCGAGCCCGATCATGCGCGTATTGGGAGTGACCGGGGCGAACGTGATCAACCGGCTGACCGGCGTATTGCTCGGAGCGCTCGCGGTGCAGTTCGTGATCGACGGCTTGCGGGGGAGCTTCGGCTCATGACCGACGAGGCATCGACGGGAACGATTCCGCCAGCCACGCCGGAGCGCCGGGCGCGCGCGGTCACCCCGGCGACGCTGTTCCTCGCATTCTCGCAGATGGCGCTGTCCGGCTTCGGCGGAGTGATGCCGTTCGCGTACCGCGCGATCGTCGAGCGGCGGCGCTGGTACACGCCGGCGGAGTTCGCGGAGATGCTCGCCTTCGGCCAGGTGCTGCCGGGGCCGAGCATCTGCAACGTCGCGGTGATGATCGGCTGGAAACGGTGCGGGCTCGGCGGCGCGCTCGCAGCGCTCGCCGGGATGCTGCTCGGGCCCTCGGTCGCCGTGGTGCTGCTCGGCGCGCTGTACGAGCACTTCGAGAGCGTCCCGCGCGTCGAGCACGCACTCGGCGGGATGTCCGCCGTCGCGGCCGGCTTGATCATCGCGACCGCGATCAACATGGGCATCGGCTTGTTCCGCGACCGGACGGCGCCGAAGGCATTCCCCCGGATGCAGGCGACGCTCCTCGCGCTCGCATTCGTCGCCGTCGGGATCGCCCACTGGCCGATGCTGGGGGTGATCGGCGCCCTCGGCCCGCTCGCGATCCTGCTGGCGTGGTGGCGCCGCGCATGATCGGGGGGGCGGATCGCCACGGGTCACCACTCTGGCCACTCGTCGTCCAGCTCGCGATGCTGTCGATGACGGCGATCGGCGGCGGCATCGTGATGCTCGCACCCGACGTGCATCGCATCGTCGTCGAGGCGCATCCCTGGATCAGCGATCAGCAATTCGCGGCCGCCTATGCGATCGCACAGGCGGCACCCGGCCCGAACATGCTGTACGTGACCCTGATCGGCTGGCAGATCGCCGGGTTCGCCGGCGCAGCGCTCGCGACGCTCGCGGTCGTCGTGCCGCCGGTCGTGCTGATGCTGATCCTGCTGAGGATCGGTCATCGGCGCTCGCCCGGCACGCTCGGCCGCACGATACGCGCGGGAGTCGCGCCACTGTCGGTCGGGATGCTGCTCGCCGCCGGATGGATTCTGGCGCGCGCGAGCGACACGGATTGGCGCAGCGGCCTCGTCACGGCGGCGACCGCGTTGATCATGCTCCGCACGCGCATCAACCCGATCTGGCTGATCGGCGCGGGCGCGCTGCTCGGCGTCGCAGGATTCGCCTGACGGAGCGATCGATGACGGAATCCTCTTCCACGACCCTGGGGCACGCCGCGGCCGAACTCGCCAGCGGCCGGACGACGAGCCGCGCGCTGGTCGAGGAGTGCCTCGCGCGCATCGACGATCCCCGCGGCGAGGGAGCGCGAACGTTCCTGCGCGTCGACGCCGCCGCAGCCCGGACAGCCGCGGACCACGTCGACGCGGCACGACGCCGCGGCACCGCGTTGCCCCGGTACGCCGGGATCCCGATTTCCGTCAAGGATCTGTTCGACGTCGCGGGCGAGACCACGACCGCCGGCTCCATCGTGCTGAAGGACGCAGCGCCGGCCACCCGCGACGCCACCGTGGTCGCACGGCTGCGCGCGGCCGGATTCCTGCTGATCGGGCGCACCAACATGACCGAGTTCGCGTACTCCGGACTCGGCGTGAACCCGCATTACGGGACGCCACGCAACCCCTGGGACCGACCGTCGCATCGAATCCCCGGCGGCTCTTCCTCGGGCGCGGCCGTCTCGGTCGCCGATCGAATGGCGTTCGCCGGCATCGGTACCGATACCGGCGGCTCGTGTCGGATCCCCGCAGCGTTCTGCGGGCTGGTCGGCTTCAAGCCGACGGCGCATCGAATCCCGCGGGACGGCGTCTATCCGCTGTCCGTCACGCTCGACTCGGTTGGTCCGATCACGACGACGGTCGCGTGTTGCGCGGCGATCGATGCAGTCCTCGCCGGCGAGCCCGACGAGCCGCTCGTGGCCCCGCCGATCGATCGGCTGCGCTTCGCGGTGCCCGAGGCCCACGTGCTCGCGGACCTGAGCGCTCCCGTCGCCGCGGCGTTCGAACGAGCGCTGCAGCGTACGTCCGCGCGGGGAGCACGGATCGAGCGGATCCGCATTCCGATGATCGACGAGATCCCCGATCTGAACCGCGCCGGCGGATTTTCCGCACCGGAAGCCTTCGCCGAGCACCGGCGGCGCCTCGCCGTCGATGCCGCGCGATACGATCCCCGGGTACTCACGCGGATCCTGCGCGGTCGGGACATGAGCGCCGCCGACTATCTCGAGCTGCACCGCCGCCGGCACGAATTGATCGCGAACTTGCGCCCGGTTCTCGCGCCCTACGATGCACTGCTGATGCCGACCGTTCCGATCGTCGCACCGCCGCTCGACGCGCTCGCCGCCGACGAGGACTACGCGCGCATCAACGCGCAGGCGCTGCGCAACACGAGCATCGTGAATTTCATCGACGGCTGCGCGATCTCCCTGCCCTGCCACGACCCCGGAGAGCCTCCGGTCGGCCTCAGCCTGTTCGCGAGCGGCAACACGGACCGTCGCGTGCTCGCCGCCGCCGCGAGCCTCGAGGCCGAACGAACCTCGCGCTGAGGCTCCTGCGGTGGCGGCTCAGGACGCCGGATCGTATCGCTCGACCCAGTCGATCATCCGCGTGGCCATGTCCTTCAGGAAGCTCGGCCGAGTGAACACGTGGTGCTGGTCCGGGTAGACGACGAGGCGTGCCGGCACGCCGAGGGTCCGCAGCGACTCGTACATCTGCTCGCCGCCGATGATCGGCACGTTGAAGTCCTTGGTCCCGCCCATGAACAAGGTCGGCGTGTGGATCCGGTTCGCGTGGAAGAACGGATAGGACACCTTGAGCCAGAGCGCCGTGTTCTGCCATGGCGCGCCGAGCTCATTGAGGTACTGCAGCACGTACTCGTCGCTGCCGAAGGTGGCGATCTGATCGGCGCTGCCGGCGCCGCAGATCGCGACCTTGAATCGCGGATCGCGCGCGATCGTGGCATCGGTCAGGATGCCGCCGTAGCTCCAGCCACCGATCGCTAGTCGCTTCGGGTCGGCGATCCCGCGCCGCTCGAGCGCATCGACGCCGGCGAGCAGGTCCTTGACCTCCTTGTCGCCCCAATCGGCGAAGATCGACTTCGCGAACGCGATTCCGCGTCCGCTGCCGCCGCGATAATTGACGCGCAGCACGACGTAGCCGCGCGCCGCGAACATCTGCGGCTCGAACTGGTAGCCGTCGAGCACGAACGAGTGTTCGTCCTGTCCGTTCGGGCCCCCGTGGATCCACAGCAGCAGCGGATACCGCCGCCCCGGGACGTACCCCGGCGGCTCGACCATCAGGCCGTGAATGTCGTGCTGGCCGCTCTTGAACGCGACGTCCTCGACCGCCCCGAGACGCAGCCCGGCGAGGAACGCGGCGTTCTGCCGGCTGAGCGGACGCAACCGCCCCCGATCGAGGGCGTAGACTTCGGTGAGCGTGTGATCATCCGTGTAGAGCACCGCGGTGTGGCCCGCGGTCTCGACCAAGGAGGTCACGACGTAGGGGCCGGGCGGCGCCAATCGACGGATTCTGCCGTTCGCGAGATCGATCATCGCCGGGTATTCGGTCCGATCGTCCTCGACCGTGATCTCGACGCCCTGGCCATCGGGCGTGAACGCATACGACATCACCGCCCGATCGAGGCCCGGCGCGAGCGCACGGGCCGGGCCGCCGGCGACCGGCACCGAGTACAGGTGATCCTGCATGTACGCGTAATACTTGAGCGCAAGTCCCTGCGTGAACGCGATCCGCGAGCCGTCCGGGCTCCACGCGAGATGCTGCTGGTTCGGCGCGTAGGGTCGGATCAACTCGTGGGGCCGTGCCCCGGGATGGGCGCCGATGAGTTCGATCGCCTCGCGTCCGTCACGATCCGCGCCGTGTTCGCGCGTACGCACGAATGCGATCCTTCGTCCGTCCGGCGACCACACCGGGTCGGTGTCGTTCACGTGCGCGCCCTGGGTCAACGGCACGAGGCGCCGATCCGCGAGGTCGACGAGGTACAGGTGCCAGGTACGGCCTTCGCCGAGGTAGCCGAGATCGTCGTCCTTGAAGTGCAGCGCATCGATCACGGCGGGCTTGCCCTCGCCGAGCGGATCGACGGGCTCCATCGACAGCACCAGCTGCTTGCCGTCGGGCGACCACGCGTAGTCGCCGATCTCCTGATCGACCTGGGTCAGCGCGATCGCATTGCCCCCGCGGCGATCGAGCAGCATGACCTGGGCCGTCTTGGCCCCGGGCGGCTGCGCGAGGTACGCGAGATAGCGTCCGTCGGGACTCCAGCGCGGCGCCGAGGTCTCGGCGCCCGGCGCGGTCAGCGCCAGCCGCTCGTGACCGTCCCAGCTCACCATCCAGATCGAACTGAGCGCCTGGTCGCTCGCGCGGTCGTTCGCGGTCACCACGTAGGCGACCCAGTGACCGTGCGGCGACACGCGCGGATCGCTGACCGCGACCGCCCGGTAGAAATCGTCCGGCGAGAGCGTACGCCGCGTCGCCGCCGGTGCCGCCGGTGCCGCCGGTGCCGCGGCTCCCGCGGCGTGGGCGGCAAGCACGAGCGCACCGAGCGACAGCGACCCCCACAGGCTCTTCGATCGCGACGTCATGCGCACCCCGCGATCACTCGCCACCGGGAGCACCACCCCAGCGGTAGCTCACGCGCAGTCCGAACACGCGGGGCTCGTTGCGAGTCTGACGCAGGTCGAAATTCCCCTCGTTCGTGTAGATCACCGCGTTCTTGTTGGTGAGATTCGTGATGTAGAACTCGGTCAGCCAATGCGAGTGCGTCTGCTGCAGGCCGATGCGCAGGTTCATGATCGAGTAGCCCGGCTGCAGTACGCGCGGCAGCCCGTTGCTGCCCGAAGTCTGCAGGTCGTTCCACATGTCGCCCTTGTGCGAGAGGTCGTACTGCACGTACCAGTGCAGCGGCCCGCCACCCGGGAGCGGCCGTTCGTAACGCGCATTCGCGCTGTAGCTGAAGTACGGATCGTACGGCAGGCGCTCGCCGGGCGTGACAGCGAAGCTCGCGTTCTGGAAGTTGTTGGTCTGCATCCGCGCGTCGTTGTAGCTCGCCGACGCGCCGAGGCTCAGGAACCGCGTGACGTTGTAATTGACGTTCGTCTCCATGCCGTAGACGCGCGCGTTGCCGACGTTCGCATTGAAGCTGCTGGACGGGCACAGCGAGGGGTCGAACACGCTCGTCTGGAGCTGCTTCCACGGCATGTAATAGACCGCGCCGTTCCACAGCAAGTGATTCTCGAGCCAGGTCGTCTTCCAGCCGAGCTCGTAGTTCGTCAGCGTGTCCGGGACGTACCGCGGCGGCACGCCCGCCTTGTAACAGGCCGTCGGTATGCCGCCGTTGACGCCGCCGTCGCGGAATCCCTGCGCCGCATCCGCGTAGACCATCGCACTCTTCGTCAGCTGATAGCTGATCCCGACCTTGCTGTCCCACTTGCTTCCGGTCCCGCCCCCGTACGCGCTCGGCGACTGCGGCGCGTACCAGAAGCCGCCATAGGTCGACGTGAAGAAATGCGAGTGGAAATGCACGGTCCCCGCCTCGACGCGCAGCTTCGGCGTGATTTCGAAGCTCACGTCGAGGTACTCGGTCGTCTGCAGATAATCGGTCCGGGTGTCGTAGCTGTACCAGTCGTCGGGCTTCGGCGGCACCGCGCCCTGGTTGTAGTAATACGCGGTGATCGCCTGCCACGCCTGGCCCGAGGTCTGCAGGCCCGGCATGTGATAGTAATTCGAGACCATGTTCTTGGTCTTCTCCCAGTACGCGCCGACCATCCAGTGGAAGCGCCCGCCGGGTTTCGATTGCAGCCGCAACTCGTCCGACCACCGATAGGTGTTGTCGCGATAATCGTAGTACTGGATCGGCGGGTTGCAGCCACTGAAGCCGTTCGCACCACCGCTGTTGATCGGGTCGGTCAGGCAGGTGTACGCCTGCTGGGTCGAGGCGTTGAAGTACGCGTCCGGCGGGTTTGCGTACTGGTTCAAGTACTGCATGTACTCGGAGTACTCGTTCACCCAGCGGTCGTTCTGTGCCCAGTAGGTGCTCGCGAACACGAGATCCCCGATCCCGACGTCGCCGTCGAGATGGAAATCCGCCATCTTCGCGTAGTACTGCTTGAATTCCGGACCGAAGCGCACGACCGTGTTCGGCGGCAGCGGGCGCGCCGGCCCGTCGACGAGTGCGCCCAGGTAGTTCACCGCGCTGCCGATCGTCGGATCCTCGTCCCAGGCGCCATGCGTGAGTTGTCGCTGATACCCGTAGGTCAGCGTCGCCTTCCAGCCGTCCGCGATCTTCTGGCCGAACGCGATCCGCCCGCCGGTCACCCGCTCGACGTTGTAGTTCTTGCCCGCCCAGGCCGCGTTGTTCGACACCGAGCCGTTCACCCAGGTCCGGGTCGTCAGTTGATTGGTGATGAAGCCGCCGTGGTAGACGCTGAACGCGGACAGCCGGATCGCCGACCACCCGTCGACGATCGGCAGGTTCACGAATCCCTCGACCGTGCCGTTGTGGGTCCCGCCGTCGATCTTCCCGCCGTCGAGGTCGATGCCGGCGCCGAAGGCGTTCGGGTTCGGCTTGTTCGTGATGAAACGGATCGCGCCCGCCATCGCGCCGGCGCCGAACGTCGTGCCTTGCGGTCCGTTCAGCACCTCGATCCGCTGGATGTCGTACAGATGCAGATCGGGCGTCGTTCCGTAGTAGTTCATCGACATGTCGTCGACGAGATATCCGGTCGTCGCCTCGTTCGCATAGTTCGGGTTGCTGCCGTCCGAGACGCCGCGCATCACGAAGGTCTGCGTACCGGGGCCCGCGCTCACGAACGAGATCGACGGCGTGCGGCTCGCGTAGTCCTCGAACTGCGCGATCGCGAGATTCTTCAGATCCTTGCCGGTGAACACGTCGATGCTGATCGGCACCTTCTGCAGATTCTCGGCGCGTTTTTGCGCGGTCACGACGATTTCCTGCAGCGTCGAACTCCCATCCGCCAGCGAGGCCGCGTGCACCGCGGTCGCCGGGATCGCTGCGCCACCGGACAACGCGGCGGCGATCGCGAGTGCGAGCTTCGGATAGGACCGGACCGTCGTCGCGGATCGAATTTCGCGCGTTCGCATCGTTTTCATCCCCTGCTCGTTGTTCGCCCGGCGACTCGCACCGGTCGCTGATCGGGCCATGCTCCTACCCTTCGCGGCGGCTTGTCAATGTCGGGCGGTATCGGTGTGCGCCTGCCGGCCTTGTGCGCTAATCGCACACTCGCTCGTCGACACGCGCGCGGCGAACGCCGCCGGATCATTCCTCGCGATCGAAGCGCTCGAGGCCATCGCCGAGTGCGCGTCGCAGCGGGTCGAGCGCAAACTCGAAGTGCTTCCAGTACCCGACGCCGGAGGCGTACAAGGGCTGCCGAACCTGCTCGGCGCTCGCCGTGCGCACCGCACGCTTCGTCTCGTGGAACTCGAGACACGCGGGCTCGAACTCGAGACCGCAGTGCGCGAGCAGTCGACGGATCTGTCGCTCCGGGTCCCGCACCAGATGCTCGTAGCGCAGATGCAGGACCTTCCCCGGCAGCACCGCGTCCCAGTGGTCCATCAATTCGAGGTAGCAACGGTAATACCGCCCGAGATCCTCGAGGTCGTAACTGAAGCTCTGCCCTTCGGCGAAGTGCTGCTTGAAGGTGCTGAAGCACGCGTCCATCGGATGCCGGCGCACGTCGATGATCGTTGCCTGCGGCAGCATGCAGTGGATGAGCCCCGCGTGGCTGAAGTTGTTCGGCATCTTGTCGATGAACCGCGGCCGGCCGCTGCGCAACGGCCGCGTCTCCTCGACGTAGCGCCGGCCGAGTTCCGCGAAACGCTCGCGCGGGACCGAACGCAGGACCTCGGGGTAGGCGTCGTGCGCGGCGTCGGCGTGGTCGAACTCGCGCACGATCGCGAGCACGTTCGGCAGCTCGAACGTCCCTTCGACGGCCGAATGACTCGCGAGGATCTGCTCGACGAGCGTCGAGCCGGAACGCGGCAGGCCGACGACGAAGATCGGCGCCGGGTCCTCGTACCCCGCGCCGGCGCGCTCGGCAAGGAACGCGGCATCGAAGCACTCGCGTACCCGGCGCGTCTTCCCCTCGAACACCCGGATGTCGTACGCGATCGTCTGGCGCCGCCGGCGATTGCCGGCGGCATAGTGCTCGAACGCGCTCGGGTAGTCCCGCCGGTGCTCGAACGCCCGTCCGAGCGCGAACCGCAGGTGCGCCTGATCGACGTCGTCGCCATCGTCCCGGATCAGCGCCTGCATCGACGCGATCTCGGCATCGCTGAACACGTAGGTCTTGAGGTCCGCGAGCGCCCAGTACACCTCGCCCATCGCCGGCGCCCGCGCGAGGCATTCGCGGTACGCCGCCTCGCACGCCTGCCGATTCCCCAGGGTCTTGTGCAGGTGCCCGATCGACAGCCGCAGGCGCACCTCGCCGGGATTCAGGCGTGCCGCCTCCTCGAACGCGGCGAGCGCCTCGGGCTGGCGCATCATCCGCGTGTACACGTTGCCGAGCTGCACCCAGTTCTTCGGATTCTCCGGTTCGATCAACAGCAGGCGCCGGAGCGAGCGTTCGGCGTCGCCCAGGCGTCCGAGATCGAGGAGCGCCTGCGCCATCCCGCGCGCGACCAGCGGCAGATGCGGCGACTGCTTCGCCGCGTGCTGCAGGAGTCGCAACGCATCGGCCGCGCGACCGGCGGCGAGCGCGACCGCGGCGAGCCCGCAGACCGCGCCGATGTGACTCGGGTCGCGCGCGAGGATCTCGCGAAAGATCTCCTCGGCGCGCCGGCGATCCTCGGCGGCGAGCGCGGCGCCCGCCTCCTCGAGGCGCCGTGCCTCGGGATCGCATTGTCGAGCGCGCTCGTACGCGGCGCGCGCTTCGCGGTAATTCTCGAGATCGACCCAGGTATCCCCCGCCGCCCGCCACGCGGCCTCGAACCCCGGTGCCGCGGCGAGCACCGGTCGCAATTCCCGTTGCGCGAGGTCGCAGCGTCCCGCGGCGCGATGGGCCCGCGCGAGGTCGGTGCGCGCCGCCCAGAATCGCGGCGCGGCAACGACGACCCGCTCGAGCACGTCGATCGCCTCGGTCGTCCGGTCTTGGTCGAGCAAGGCGGCGCCGAGAATCCACAGGCTCCGGATCTCGCCGGGCGCCTTCGCCTGGATCGCGCGAGCCTCGGCCTCCGCGGTCCGCGCACGTCCGAGTCGCAGCGCCGCGAGCGCGCGTGCATCCGCACCGCGGATCTCGCCGGGCAGCGGGCTCGGGATGCGATCGGAACCGCGCGTCATTCGCTCATCCAGCCCAGGCCGTCACCTCGAGCCAGGTGCTCTGGTACGTCGCCCCGTCGCCGAAGTCTGAATAACGGTCCGCGCACAGAAGATTCACGGTCCCGAACACCGTTTCGCCGTCGCCCCGTTGACCCGGCACGAACGCGATGCCCGGCGGAACGTCGTCACTCACCTGCAGTACGAGGCCGACGGCCGCCCGATCGTTCACCGCGCGGACGGGCTGCCCGTCGCGCAGCTCCCGCGCCCGGGCCTCCATCGGATGCAGCACGCAGACCGGCGGACCTTCGCGCGTGCGCAGGGACTCGACGCCGGCGTACACGCTGTGCGGCTGGAAGAAGCCGGGCCCCGTCAGCAAGCGCAGCGGCCATCGGCCCGAATCCTGCGTCTCTCCGGGGTCCGGATGCCAGTCGGGCATCGGCGGCAAGCCCGCGTCGGCAAGCGCTTGGGAATAGAACTCGAGCTTGCCCGAGGGGGTCCGGAACACTTGCTCGCCGACGGGGGCGATGCGAATCGGCTGGCCGCTGCGCACCGCCGCGGCGTCGACCGTGGCGGCCGCACCCGACGCACCGCGCAACATCTCGCGCAAGAGCTCGGGTTCGGACAGACGGAAGGCCGCGTCGGTGAGCCCCATGCGCGCGGCGAGCGCCTGTGCGACCCAGAGGTTCGACCGGGCTTCGCCCGGCGGTGGCGCCGCACGCGCACCGTACTGCACGTAATAAGAACCGTAGGAGCGGTACAGGTCCTCGGTCTCGAGATACAGCGCGGCCGGCAAGACGTAATCGGCATATCGCGCGGTGACCGACAGGAACGGATCGTGGACGACCGTGAACAACGCCTCGCGGCCGAGCGCCTCGCGCACCCGGCCCGCATCGGGACAGGTCACCGCCGGATTGTTCGCCGCGACGAACAAGGACCGGATCGGGGGATCTCGCAACTCGAGCAACGCCCGCCCGAGCTGCGAATGGTTGATGCGGCGGGTGTCGACCGGGCCGGATGGCGCGTTCACGACGCTCGTGTCGAGTCCGAAGAAATCCCCGGTGAAGAGCAGCGCGCCGCCGCCGGGGCGCGCATACGCGCCCGTGACGCCCGGCAGCAGCGCGACCGCGCGCAGCGCCTGCCCGCCGTGCGCGAGGCGCGTCATTCCGGTGCCGAGCCGGATGAACGGCGCTCGCGCGCGACCGTAGAGCGTCGCGAGCTGCTCGACGTCCGCCGCCGAGAGACCGGTGATCGCCGCGACCCGGCGAGGCTCGAAGCGCGGCAGGATCTCGGCTTCCAGGCGCTCGAAATGCAGCGTCCGCTCGGCGAGGTAGCGCCGGTCGCAAAGCCCGTCGCGCACGAGCACGTGCATCACGCCGAGCGCGAGTGCCGCATCGGTGCCGATCCGGATCGGCAGATGCCAGTCCGCGAGCTTTGCGGTCCGGCTGCGCCGGGGCTCGATCACGACCACCCGCAGCCCGCGGCGGCGCTCGGCGGCGACCTTCGCCCAGAAATGCACGTTGGTCGTGACCAGGTCCGCGCCCCAGGACAGCAGCACGTCCGAATGAACGATCGATTCCGGGTCGGCGCCACCCACGGGACCGAGCGTCGCGTGCCACGCCGCCGCGGCGCAGCTGTCGCAAACGGTGCCCGCGTCGAGCCGGCTCGCGCCGAGCGCATGGAACAGGCCGTTCACGAGACCGCGGTTCATGATCCCGCCGTGCGCGCTGTACGCATAGCCGAGCAGCGCGAGCGGCCCCGATTCCGCGACGATCGCGCGCCACCGTGCGGCAATCGCATCGAGCGCCTCGTCCCAGCCGATCGGCGTGAATCGCCCGGACCCCTTGGGCCCCGTACGCCGCAGCGGCGTGGTCAGCCGCTCCGCGGAGTGGACGAGATCGGTGTCCTGATGAACCTTGCCGCAGGCGAAGCCCGCGGTGAACGGGTGGTCCGGATCGCCTCGGACGCGCTGGATCCGGTCGTTCTCGACCTCGACCCGTAGCGAGCATTGATCGGGGCAGTCGTGCGCGCAAACGCTGCGAATCGTCGCCATGATCCCGGGAGTCTACGCGCCCACGGAAACCACCGCCACGCAGGCCCGCGGGCGCGGCGGCGGCATCCCTATCGACACGGCCGACGAGATGTCCGATCATGGCCGGAATCGCCGGCCCGCGTGACCAGCGAACCGCACCAAGAACGATGACCGAACGATACTCCGCCCTGGCGCTCGCGCGGCATGCGTTGACCGGGGCGCGCTGGCCGCGCGCGTGGCGCCGCGCCGATCCGAAACCGCACTACGACGTCGTGATCATCGGCGGCGGCGGGCACGGGCTCGCGACCGCGTATTACCTCGCGAAGAACCATCGCGTGACGCGCGTTGCGGTGCTCGAGCGCGCGGTCATCGGGTCGGGCAACGTCGGGCGCAACACGACGCTGGTCCGCTCGAACTACCTGCTCGACGGGAACACGCAATTCTTCGAGCACTCCCTGCGGCTCTGGGAAGGGCTGTCCCACGAGCTCAACTTCAACGTGATGCTCTCCCAGCGCGGCCAGATCGTGCTTGCGCACGGGCCGTCGCAGCTCGACGTGCTCGCGCGCAAGGGCAACGTGATGCGGCTGAACGGCATCGACGCCGAGTTGCTCGACCGCGGCGAGGTCGAACGACTGCTGCCCTACCTCGATTTCTCCGAGCGTGCCCGGTTCCCGATCCATGGCGGGCTCCTGCAGCGGCGTGCCGGCACGGTGCGGCACGACGCGGTCGCGTGGGGCTACGCGCGCGCGGCCAGTGAGCTCGGCGTCGACATCATCGAGCACTGCGAGGTCACCGGGTTCCTTCGGGAAGGCGACCGGGTGATCGGCGTCGAGACGTCCCGGGGGCGCATCGGAGCCGACCGGACCGCGATCTCGGTCGCCGGGCACACCTCGCAGGTTGCAGCGCTCGCCGGGTTGCGCGTGCCGGTCGAGAGCCACCTGCTGCAGGCGTTCGTCACGGAACCGATCAAGCCGTTCGTCGACCACGTGATCTCGTTCGGCGCCGAGCTCTTCTATATCTCGCAATCGGACAAGGGCGGCCTCGTGTTCGGAGGGCACATCGACGGGTTCAACAGCTACACCCAGCGCGGCCAGTTCCCGAAGGTGCAGACCGTCGCCGAATGCGCGGTCGCGTTGATCCCGTCGATCTCGCGATTACGGCTCCTGCGTCACTGGGCCGGCATCCAGGACATGACGCCCGACGGCAGCCCCTTCATCGGCCGCACGCCGCTGCGCGATCTGTACCTGAACGGTGGCTGGTGCTATCAGGGGTTCAAGGCGACCCCGGCCGCCGGCTGGTGCTTCGCGCACACGATCGCGCACGCCGAGGCGCACCCGCTGATCGAGCACTTCTCGCTCGAGCGCTTCCTCGACGGCAACGGCTACGACGAATACGGCCTCGGCAACTGGACCTACCGGCAATGAACGCATGTTGAGAATCCCCTGCCCGCACTGCGGCGAGCGCGATTACACCGAATTCCGCTACGGCGGCGACGCGTCGAAGACGCGGCCCGCGCACGACGAACGCGATGTCCGCGCCTGGCACGATCACGTGTTCGTCTTCACGAACCCGCGCGGCCCGCACCGGGAATACTGGCAGCACGTGCAAGGCTGCCGGCAGTGGCTGATCCTCGAGCGCGATACCGCGACCAACGCGGTCGGCACGGCGCGGCTCGCACGCGACGGAACACCCGCTTGAGCGGTGGACCGCATCGCCTCGCGCGCGGTGGGCGGATCGACCGTGATCGACCGATCCGCTGCGAATTTGACGGTCGTCCCCTCGCCGGGTTCGCCGGCGACACGCTCGCATCCGCGTTGCTCGCGAACGGGATCACGCTCGTCGGCCGCAGCTTCAAGTACCACCGGCCGCGCGGCCTCCTCGCCGCGGGGGTCGAGGAGCCGAACGCGCTGGTCACGGTGGGCGACGGCGGGCGGACCACGCCGAACCTGCCGGCGACCACGGTCGAGATGCGCACGGGCCTGCGCGCGCGCCGGCAGAACGGCTGGCCGAGCGTCGACGTCGATCTGGGGGCGTTGAACGGGTGGCTCGCGCCGCTGTTGCCCGCGGGCTTCTACTACAAGACCTTGATGGGGCCGCGGCGCGGCTCGTGGATGTGGTACGAGCCGTTCATCCGGCGGGCTGCCGGGCTCGGCCGCGCGGTCCACGAGCGCGATCCCGATCGCTACGACGCCCGGCACGCGTTCACCGACGTGTTGGTGATCGGCGCGGGCCCGGCGGGGCTCGCCGCCGCGCTCGCGGCGGCCGCCGCCGGTGCCGAGGTCCTGCTCGTCGAGCAGGATTCGGCGCTCGGCGGTTCCCTGCTCGCAGCGCCGGTGACGGGATCGCTCGAGCGCTGGCGATCGCAGCTCGAGACGGCGGTGCGATCGACGCCGACGATCGAGGTACTCACCCGGACCACGGCGCTCGGCGCCTACGACGGCCGCACCGTCGCGCTGCTCGAGCGGCACGACCACGCCGACCCGGATCCGGATCCGGATCGGGGCGCGGCACGTGAGACGGTGGTCACGCTGCGCGCACGCGCGATCGTGACCGCGACGGGCGCATTCGAGCGGCCGCTCCTGTTCGCCGACAACGATCGGCCCGGCGTGATGCTCGCCTCGGCGGCCCGCACGTACCTCAATCGCTACGCGATCGCGCCGGGGCGCCGCGCGCTCGTCGCGACCTGCACGGACGCGGGCTGGCTGACCGCGCTCGATCTCGCCGCCGCGGGGACCGCGGTGACGGTCGTCGAGCAGCGCGACGAGATCGCCGAGCCGCTCGTCGCCGCCGCGCGCGGCGCCGGGATCGACGTTCGGACCGGCGCGATGGTCACACGGGCGCTCGGCACCCGCGGCGTCGCCGGCGCGCGGGTGGAGTCACGCGCCAGCGGACGCGCGCAGCGCCTCGACTGCGACGTGTTGTGCGTGTCCGGCGGATGGTCGCCGACGCTGCACCTGACGAGCCATACCGGCCGCAAGCCGCGTTACCGTCCCGAGCTCGACGCGTTCGTGCCCGAGGACTGGGCGGCCGGGGATTTCGGCGCCGGTGCGGTCGTCGGCGCCTACTCCTCGGCGGCCGCGGTCGAGTCCGGGCTCGCGGCGGGCCGTGCCGCCGCGACGTTCTGCGGGTGCGTGTCGACCGCCGATCCCCCGACCGCGCCGACCGCACCGGCGGAGGCCGACGAGCCCACGGCGCTCGCGGCCGCGCTCCCGCCGCCGCGGCGTGGCCGGGGACGCACGTTCGTCGATCTGCAGAACGACGTCACGGTCAAGGACGTCGCGCTCGCCCACGACGAAGGCTATGGCGCGGTCGAACACCTGAAGCGGTACACGACGCTCGGCATGGGCACGGACCAGGGAAGGACCAGCAACGTGAACGCGATCGCGACGCTCGCATCGCTCGGCGCGCGCGGAGTGGGCGAGACCGGGACCACGACGTTCCGCCCACCGTTCACGCCGGTCTCGGTCGGCGCGCTCGCCGCCCGCAGCGTCGGCAGGCACTTCCGGCCGATCCGTCGTTCGCCGCTCGAGCCCTGGCACCTCGCCAACGGCGCGACGATGATCGAGGCCGGACCGTGGTTGCGGCCGTGGTTCTATGCCTGGGCGGGCTCCGATGTGGGCTCGGCCTATCGCGAGGAGATGCGCCTGGTGCGCAGCGGCGTTGGCGTGTCCGACGTGTCCTCGCTCGGCAAGATCGACGTTCAGGGTCCGGATGCGGCGCAGTTCCTGAACCGGGTCTACGTGAACGGCTTCGCGAAGCTCGCGGTCGGGAAGGCCCGCTACGGGGTGATGCTGAACGACGACGCCACCGTGCTCGACGACGGCACCACCGCGCGCTTCGGCGAACACCGGTATTTCATGACGACGACCACGGCTCAGGCGGGCGAGGTGATGTCCTGGCTCGAGTTCCTGCTGCAAACCGCATGGCCGGAACTGCGGGTGCAGGTGGTGTCCGTGACCGATGCCTGGGCCGGGATGTCGGTCGCGGGCCCGCGCGCGCGCGAGGCGCTCGAACGCGCGCTGCCCGGCGTCGACGTCTCGAACGACGCGCTGCCGCACATGGGCGTGCGCGAAGTCGTGCTCGACGGCGTGCCGCTGCGCGTGCTGCGCCTGAGCTTCTCCGGCGAGCTCGCGTATGAGCTCTACGTACCCGCGACCCGGGGAATCTCGCTGTGGGAACACCTGCTCGCGGCCGCCGCGCCGCTCGGCATCAAGCCCTACGGTCTCGAAGCGCTCGCGTCGCTGCGAATCGAGAAAGGTCACGTCGCGGGTCTCGAACTCGACCATCGCAACACGCTCGACGATCTCGGCCTCGGCAAACTCGCCTCCGGCGACAAGGCCTACGTCGGACGCGCGCTGCGTGCGCGGCCCGCGCTGCAGGCCGAGGATCGCTGGAGCCTCGTCGGCCTCGAATGCCTCGACGCCGGGGCACGCCTGCGCGGCGGCTCGATTCTGTTCGCGAGCGGCGATGCGATCGCCGGCCACGGCCGCGGCTACGTGACCTCGGTGACGTTCTCGACCGTGCTCGGGAAGACGATCGCCCTGGGGCTGTACCAGGGCGGCCTGCGGCATCGAGGCGAGGAGATCGTCTGCGCGTTCCCGCTGAAGGGCGAGACCGTGCGCGCACGCATCGTCTCGCCGATGTTCATCGATCCGGAGGGAACCCGGCTGCATGTTTGAACGACGTTCCCCATTGGCCGGACACCTGGACGCCGGTGGCCGCGACGGGTTCGACGGCGGCCGGCGGCTGCGGCTCGGCGAGGTGCGTGACACCTCGCTCGTGCAGATCGGCACGTGGCCTGCGGTCCGATCGGCGTGCGCCGCAGCGATCGCGCGAATCTGCGGCTGCGACCCACCGGCGTCGCCTCGCGTCGCGGCGGCCCGGGGCGCACACCGTCTCTACCGCATCGCATCCGAGGAGCTGTGGATCGCGACCTCCGATCCGCGATTGCCCGCCGTCCTCGAGCGCGAGGTCGGCGCCACGGGGAGCGCCGTGACCGTGCTCACCGAGGCGCGCGTGCGCCTCGCGATCGACGGCAACGCCGCGAGGGCGCTGCTGTCGCGGCTGGTCCCGCTCGATCTGCGCGACGCCTCGTTCCCGGTCGGCGCGTTCGCGCAGACCGGCGTCCATCACGCGCCGGCTCTCCTCGACCGGATCGGGGCCGAGCGGTACGACCTGTACGTCCTCACGACCTACGCGGGCTCGACCTGGGAGTGGATGCTCGACCAGGCCTTGCCGTTCGGTTACGACCTGCACGTCACCACCGCCGCGGACCGGTCGCCATCAACGACTTCAGACATCACGAGAGACCTTCAATGAAATCACATACCCGTGTCGCGGTGATCGGCGGCGGCGTCGTCGGCTGCAGCGTGCTGTACCACCTGACCAAGGCCGGCTGGAAGGACGTCGTGCTGATCGAGCGCGATCAGTTGACCGCGGGCTCGACCTGGCACGCCGCCGGGGGCTTCCACACCCTGAACGGCGATCCGAACGTCGCGAAGCTCCAGGGCTACACGATCGGCCTGTACGACGAGCTCGAACGGATCTCCGGTCAGTCCTGCGGCCTGCACCGCTCCGGCGGACTGCTGCTCGCGGACACGCCCGAGCGCATGGAATGGCTCAAGATGGCGCACGCGCGCGCCCGCTACCTCGGCCTCGAGACCTCGCTCCTGACCCCGTCCGAGGCGAAGGCGCTGCTGCCGCTGATCGAGGAGCGCTACTTCGTCGGCGCGATGCTCGATGCCGCTGACGGCAATCTCGACCCGTACGGAACGACCCATGCGTACGCGAAGGCGGCGCGGATCGGCGGGGCCGAGGTCTATCAGCAGACCCGGGTCACGGATCTCGCACGGCGCCCCGGCGGCGGCTGGGACGTGGTCACCACCGCGGGAACGATCGTCGCCGAGCACGTCGTGAACGCCGGCGGACTCTGGGCGCGGGAGATCGGCCGCATGGTCGGCCTCGAGCTGCCGGTGCTCGCGATGGAGCACATGTATCTCGTGACCGACGAGATGCCGGAGGTCGTCGCCTTCAATCGCGAGCGCGGCCACGAGTTGCCGCACGCGATCGACTTCAAGGCCGAGATCTACATGCGCCAGGAGCGCACCGGCATGGTGCTCGGCACCTACGAGAAGGCCTGTGTCCCGTGGCAGCCGCGCCAGACGCCGTGGGACTTCGGCGCGCAGTTGCTGCCGCCCGATCTCGACCGGATCGCCCCGTCGCTCGAACTCGGCTTCCAGCACTTCCCGGCGATGGCCCGCGCCGGCATCAAGCGGGTGGTTAACGGTCCGTTCACGTTCTCTCCGGACGGCAACCCGCTGGTCGGTCCGGTGCAGGGATTGCCGGGCTTCTGGTGCGCGTGCGCCGTGATGGCCGGGTTCAGCCAGGGCGGCGGCGTCGGGCTCGCGCTGTCGCAATGGATGGTGCACGGCGATCCCGGCTTCGACGTCTGGGCGATGGACGTCGCGCGCTACGGCGGTTGGGCGACGCGCAGCTACACGAACGAGAAGGTCCGGGAGAACTATTCACGACGCTTCTCGATCCGTTTTCCGAACGAGGAACTGCCGGCCGCGCGACCGCAGCAGACGACGCCGCTGTACGATCGCCTGCTCGCGCGAGGGGCGGTGATGGGCGACAGCTGGGGCCTCGAGACGCCGCTGTGGTTCGCGCCGAGCGGCGTCGAGCCGCGCGACGTGGTCTCGTTCCATCGCTCGAACGACTTCGCGCACGTGAAGGCCGAATGCCTCGGGGTGCGCAACGGCGTGGGGCTGACCGAGATCGCGAACTTCGCGAAATTCGAGGTCGCCGGTCCCGGCGCCGAGCGCTTTCTCGATCGGCTGATGACCAACCGGATGCCGCGCCTCGGGCGGCTCGTATTGACGCCGATGCTGAACGAGGCCGGCAAGCTGATCGGCGATTTCACGATCGCGCGGGTCGCGCCGGAGCGTTTCCTGATCTGGGGCTCCTCGCAGGCGCAGATCCACCACCTGCGCTGGTTCGAGTCGCACCTGCCGCCGGACGGATCGGTACGCATCCACCGGTTCGACCTCGGTCTCGTCGGTCTCGCGATTGCCGGGCCGCGCGCCCGCGCGGTGCTCGAGCGCGTGACCGACGAGGACGTGTCCGCGACCGCGTTCCGGTTCATGGAACACCGCGCGATGGACGTCGGCAACGTCCCGGCGATGGTGAATCGGGTCAGCTACACCGGCGAGCTCGGCTATGAGATCTGGGTCGCGCCGGAATACGAACTCAAGCTCTACGAGGCCCTGCTCGAGGCCGGCAAGGACCACGCGATGGTCCACTTCGGGATGCGCGCGTTGCTGTGTCTGCGCCTGGAGAAGAATTTTCCGACCTGGTATCGGGAATTGCGGCCGATCTACGGGCCGTTCGAGGCGGGACTGGATCGTTTCGTCGATCTCGGCAAAACGGAATTCATCGGTCGCGAGGCGGCGATCGCCGAGCAACGGAGCGGCGGGACACTGCGACGCGTGAGCTTCGTCGTCGACGCGCTCGACGCGGACGTGCTCGGCGACGAGCCCGTCTGGCATCGCGGCAAGGTGGTCGGCTGGGTCACCTCCGGCGGGTACGGCCACTGCGTCGATCGGTCGCTCGCGCAGGGCTACGTGCCGGTCGCATTGGCCGCCGATACGACGGCTCGCGCGTTCGAGATCGAGATCCTCGGCGATCGGCGCCCGGCGACGATCGCCCCGCAGCCGCTGCTCGATCCGCAGGGCGAGCGGATGCGCGCGTGAGCGCGCACCCGCTCGCTCAGTCGGTCGACGCCGTGCTCACCGGAACCGCTCGTCCACGGCCACGTCGAGGGCCGTGACGAGGCGATTGGTCTCGTTCGCGAGGCCGACGATCGCCAGCATTTCCGAGTATTGCGCCTCGGTCATGCCCTTCTTGCGGGCCGCGGCACCGTGGGACGCGATGCAATAGCGGCAGCCGTTGCTCGCGCTGACCGCGACGTAGATCATCTCCTTGACGAGCGGATCCAGTGCGCCGGGACCCATCACTTCCTTGATGTTGGACCAGATCCGACGCAGGGTCGGCGGATCGTGGGCGAGCACTTTCCAGAAGTTGTTCACCCAGTCGATCTTGCGCGTCGCCATGATGTCGTCGTAGACCGCCCGCACTTCCGGCGATGCATCGGCATATTCAATCGGCTCTCTCTTTTGCGCCACGTGCCCCTCCCGTTGTAATCCTCGATCGATCCGCCCGTCAGTCGCTCCCGGTCGCGGCCGTCCCGGCACCGCAATGCGGCCAGCCTCGCGCCTGCTCCTCGTCGAGCACCGCCCCGAGCGCCGTGATGCCGCGCACGATGTCCTCCTCCCGCTGCGTCGCATAGCTCAGCCGCGCATGATTCGGGCGCTGGCGGAGCGGGAAGAACGTCGCACCCGGCACATAGGCGACTTTCGCCTTCGGAATCGCCTCCTCGTAGAGGAACCGCCCGGAATCGAAGCCGTCCGGGAACGTGAGCCAGGTGAAGAGCCCGCCCTCCGGGTCGGTGCAGCGCACCTCGGGCGGGAACGTGCGGCGGATCGCCTCGAGCATCACGGCCTTCTTGCGGCGATAGCCCTCGCTCACCCGCGCGATGTGCGCGTCGAGATCGAACCGCTCCAGCAGCAGCGAGGTCGCGGTCATGTTGATCGTGCTGCACTGGGTGTCCGCGGCGAGCTTCAGGAGGCCCAGTCTTTCGATCAGCGCGCGCGAGGCCACGACCCAGCCGAGTCGCAGGCCGGGCGCGATGATCTTCGAGAAGCTGCCGACGTAGAACACGCGATCCTCGGTGTCGAACCGTTTGATCGGCGGCAGGGACTGCCCGGCGAAGCGGATGTCCCGATACGGACTGTCCTCGAGGATCATCAGGTCGTGACGGTTCGCGAACTCGATGAGCGCGCGGCGCCGCGCGAGGCTCATCGACGTACCCGTGGGATTCTGGAAGTCCGGGATCACGTAGATCAGCTTCGCATCCGGCGTGTGCGCGAGCACGGCTTCGAGCCGATCGACGCGCATCCCCTCCTCGTCCATCGGGACGGCCGCGTACCGCGGCTGGCACGGATTGAACGCGATCAGCGCGCCGAGGAAGGTCGGGTTCTCGGTCACGATCCCGTCGCCCCGGTTGATCAGGAGCTTCGCGATCAGGTCGAGCCCTTGCTGGGCGCCCTGCACGATCAGCACCTCGTCGGCCGAACAGGCGACGCCCTCGCGCTGCATCCGCGCCGCGACCTGGGATCGCAAGCGCTCGAGGCCCTGGGAGGTCGCGTACTGCAGGCTCGACGAACCGACCTCGAGCAGCGCCTGCTGGTATGCGCTCGCGAGCTCGGCACGCGGAAAGGAATCCGGATCCGGGTAACCGCCGCCGAACGAGATGATCTGCGGATCCGCGCCGAGCCGGAGCAGTTCCCGGATCGCGGATGGTTTGACGCGCTGCATGCGTCGCGCGAGCTTGCCAGTCATGGGTCGTCTCGATCCTCCGACGTGAGGTCCGGTCGATGACGTTGAATTGTAAGCAGGGATCGGCGGCATCGGCTTACATTTTTGTCGTCATCGACCGAATTAATGTAATGTTCATTGCATCGGCAAGCACCCATGCTGCCACCGGAGCGCGCCCCCGTGCCAACGACCTTCGATGAACTCGATCGGCTGGATCTGCGAATCCTCGACATCTTGCAGCACGATGCGACGCTGTCGGCGGCCCAGATCGGGGAGCGCGTCGGCGTGACCGGCCCGACCGCGTGGCGGCGGATCGCCCGCCTGGAGAAGGCGGGGATCATCACCGGCCGGCACGCCTCGATCGACGCGTCCAAGGTCGGCCTAGGCCTGACCGTGTACGTGAAGATCAAGCTGGTGAACGGCGCGCGGGAATACCTGACGGCATTCGCGCGAGCGGTCGAGAAGATCCCCGAGATCGTCGAATGCGTCGTAATCACCGGTGATGCCTCGTTCCTGCTGCGCGTGCTCGTGAAGGACACGGCCGCGTACGACGCGTTCTTCGTCGACGTGCTCTCGGGCCTGCCCGGTCTGCTCGCGAGCGACTCGATCATCGTGCTGTCGACGGTGAAATCGACCCCGATGCTCCCCCTCGGCACCCCGCTACGGCGTGCATCGCTCACCCGCTGGCCGGATCGGTCCGCAACGCGCCCGCCAAATGGCGACGAACGATGAAACATTTGTTACATTTCGGTCGCGATCGATCGCGTTTTTTGAAAGGTGCGGTTGCGGGATCGTCGCTAGACTGGCTTCGGTGACCGAGACGCGTGACGATCGGGCGCCCACCAGCGGAAACTCAGGAAATACCCGGGGATCAACCGATGTCGGTCAGCTACACCGCCAGGCGGGTCGCGAACGCGCGCGACGCACGCGCCGACGGCCGATTGCGGCGAGAGATCGGCGCGCTGCCGCTGCTGTTCACGGGCCTGAGCGCGATGATCGGGTCCGGCTGGCTGTTCGGTGCGCAGCGAGCCGCGGCCTTGGCGGGTCCGGCCGCAATCCTCGCGTGGCTGATCGGCGGCGCCGTGATCCTCGTGATCGCCGTGGCCGCCGCGGAACTCGGCACCGTGTTCCAGATCTCCGGCGGCCTCACGCGCTACCCGCAGGGAACACACGGCGCCCTGGTCGGCTTCCTCGCCTCCTGGGCGAACTGGCTGTCGATCGCCGGCGCGATCCCGCTCGAAGCGGTCGCCTCCGTGCAGTACGTGAGTTCGTGGAACATGCCGTGGGCGCACGCGCTCGTGGTCGCGGGCACCCTGACCCGCACCGGATTGCTGCTCGCGAGCGCGCTGATCGTCGTCTACTTCCTCCTCAACTACTGGGGCGTGAAGCTCTTCGCGCGGTCGAATGCACTGATCACGGTGTTCAAACTGGTGGTGCCGACGCTCACCGGGATCGCACTGATCGCGGCATCGATTCGGCCCTCGCAGGCCGTCGGGAGCGGCCCCGGCGGGTTCTTCCCGTACGGACTCTCGGGCCTGCTGACCGCCGTCTCCACGTCCGGGATCGTGCTGTCGTTCAACGGCTTCCAGAGCCCCTTGAATCTCGCCGGCGAGGCCCGCGATGCGCACCGCACGATCCCGTTCGCGGTGATCGGGTCGGTTCTCCTCGGTGGCATCGTCTATCTCCTGCTTCAGGTCGCGTTCCTCGCCGCCGTGAGCCCCGCCGCGATCACCCACGGCTGGGCGACGGTCAACCTGAACTCGCCGTTCGCCGAACTCGCGATCGCGCTGAACCTGAACTGGCTCGCGATCGTGCTGTACGCGGACGCGTTCGTCTCGCCGAGCGGCGCGGGCATCACCGACATGGCGACCAGTTCGCGCATGATCCTCGGCGTCGAGTTGAACGGCCTGGCGCCGGCGCTGCTCGGACGGATCGATCCGGTCTACGGCGTGCCGCGACCGGCGCTATGGATGAACCTGCTCGTCGCGTTCATCGTGCTGTACGGCTTTCGCGGCTGGAACGCACTCGCCGCGATGATCTCGGTCGCGACCGCGCTGTCGTACCTGATGATCCCGATCTCCGCGATGTCGCTGCGGCGGACTGCGCCGGACCTGCACCGACCGTTCCGGGTTCGCGGGATGAATCTCGTCGGTACGATCGGATTCGTGATGGCGGGGGAACTGCTGTACTGGGCGCGCTGGCCGCTGACCGCCGAGATCATCGGCATGCTGCTCGTGCCGCTGCCGGTGTACCTGTGGTATCGACGCGGCCCCGCGCGCGCGCTGCTGCGATCGGACCTGCGCCATGCGACCTGGCTGCTGCTCTATCTGCCGGTCGTGGTCGCACTGTCCTGGCTCGGCAGCCGCGAATTCGGCGGGCATGGCCTGATCCCATACGGCTGGGACATGCTCGTCGTTGCGCTCGTCGCGACGTTGTTCTGCGCCTGGGGAACGCGCGCCGGACTGCCGGAGCCCGCGATCGCGGACCTGCTGCCGCCGGAAGCCGAGCTCGAATCATCGGATCATTGAAAGATACGGCCTCAACGAAGCCGAAGGGGGAACCATGTCGACGATCGGACGCCTGCATTCTCTGACGAGACCCCGTCTTGCGCCGCTGTGCGTGGCGCTCGGCGTGGGATGGGCCTTGAGCGCGCACGCCCAGGAGCCGTCGGCCAATTCCGATCAGGCACTGCAACAGATCGTCGTCACCGCGGAGACCTACGCGTCCTCCGCGCAGGAGACGCCGATCAGCCTCACCGCGGTGACCGGTGCGGATCTCGCGAAGCAAGGCACGACCTCGATCGAGGCGGTCGCTCGCGACGTCCCGGGCTTGTCGATGCGCAGCTCGGGGCCGGGTCAGAGTGAATTCGAGGCACGCGGCATCGCCTCGAACGGCGGCAACTCGCCGACCGTCGGATTCTATCTCGGCGACATCCCGCTCGATCCGCCGGCGATGGGCCAGATCGGCAAGGTCGTGATCGATCCGAATCTCTACGACCTCGCCCGCATCGAAGTGCTGCGCGGTCCGCAAGGCACGCTCTACGGCTCGAGCTCGATGGGCGGCACGATCAAGGTGATCCCGCATGCCCCGGTGCTCAACCGGTTCGAGGGCTCGGCCGACGCGATGCTCTCGCACACGAACGGTGGACGCGCGAACGGGTCGGCCGATCTGATGCTGAATTATTCGAACAGCGATTACTGGGCGGTGCGTGCGGTCGTCTCGGACGCCTATCGCAGCGGCTGGATCAGCCGCACCGTGTTGAACCCCTTCCCGGCCGACGTGCTCGCGGCGAATGGCCCCCCGTGGACCCGCGGCGACGTCGCGAACACGCCCGCGCAGAGCATCACGCCGGACGTGAACCTCGAGCGCAAACTCTCGGGACGGGTCGAGTTGTTGATCCAGCCGAATTCCAAGTGGCAGGTGAACCTGCTCGCGCTCGGTCAGCAGATGAATCTCGGTGGCTACGACGAATTCGATCTGCCGCCGGGCCCGAACCATCTGACCCATTACCAGCCGTATCCGATCGCCGAACGCGTGCACGACCGCGCCAGCATCTTCTCCGCGACGATCAAGGGGAAGCTCGGCTTTGCGGACCTGACGAGCGCGACCGGCTACTTCGAGCGCCAGCCCTGGCAGGTGCAGGACGCGTCCGAAGCGACTTCCTGGACCCTCGAGTCCTTCCTGGTGACGCCCGCGCAGATGGCGGCGCTCGGCATGCCGACGTACATCAACGCGCCGATCTACGAGGCGGAGCCGGAACACGAGTTCAGCCAGGAAGTGCGCCTGAACTCGGCGGGCAACACCAATCTCCACTGGGTCACCGGACTCTTCTACAGCAAGCTGAACTCCTCGTTCGTCGAGTCCCAGTACGCACCCTACATCGCACAGCTCTCGCAACAGCTCTCGCCGCCGATGAACAATCCGGCGGGCTTGACGTTCGGGCTGAACAATCTGTACGAGATCGCGCAGAAAGCGGCATTCGCGGACGCTTCCTGGCGGCTCGCCCCGTCCTGGAAGCTCGAAGGCGGCTTGCGCTGGTACCGGTACGACACCTCGGCGTACAACAACGAGTGGGGATACTTCTTCACGCCACAGGCGGCCCCGCTCGCGAACCCGCCCGGCCAGTTCTCGAACGCATCCGGCGTGATCCCCCGCGTGGACCTCGCCTGGCTGCCGACGAGCAAGGTGATGATGTACCTGTCCGCCTCCAAGGGCTTCCGTCCGGGCGGCGCGAACATGGCGATCCCGCTGACCGCGTGCCCGCTCGGCGGACCGAAGTCGTTCAATCCGGACACCGTCTGGGACTACGAGCTCGGCGGCAAGTCGATGCTCGCGAACGACCATGTCCGCATCAACGGCGACTTCTACTACATCAAGTGGGATCAGGTTCAGCAGACCGCGCTGCTGTCGTGCGGCACCCAGTACGTGACCAATGCGGGCAACGGCCGCAGCTACGGCCCGGAGCTGGACTTCGCGGCGCGGTTCCTGGATCACTGGACCGTGCACCTCGCCGGCACCTGGACCCAGGCCGACATCACCAGCCCGAGCGCGTCCTACGTCGGCTCGCTCGCGAATTCCGGGTACAGCTTCCCGAGCTGCCCGGTCGGCGGTCCGTGCAACAGCATCCCGATCCTGAACGTGCCGAAGGAGACCGCGAGCGCATCGATCGACTACTCGATGCCGGTCGCCGACAAGACGCTGACCGTGCGCCTCGACGGGACCTACACCGGGTCGTCCTGGGACGAGGCCTTCTCGGTGATCCAGCTCCCGGGATATGCGATGGCGAATCTGCGCGTGACGCTCGCCGCGAACCGCTGGACGGGCGCGTTCTTCATCACGAACCTGACGAACAAGGTGCCCTGGGTGTCGGCGAACAACACGAGCTTCAGTTTCAACATCGGACCGCTGACGCGGATCTCGACCGTGCAACCGATGACGATCGGCACGCAGTGGAGCTACAAATTCGGAGGGGAATGACGTGAACGACCATCGAGTTCGACTTCGCAACCGCCTCGCGAGCACCCTGCTGGTCGCCTCGCTCGGCCTGCCGTTCGTCGCCCGCGCCACCGCGTCGCCCGCGCCGGCACGGCCGGCGGCGGCATCCGCGCCGGCGTTTCCCCTGTGGTCGATCTATCGCCACGTCCTGGCCGGCGCCCGTTACGTCGACCTGACGCACGCGTTCGGACCGGACACGCCGCACTGGAAGGGGTTCGGGCCGATGACCGTGCGCACGCTCTATACCATCCGCAAGAACGGCTTCCACGTGGACCAGTACTGTCACGTCGGCCAGTGGGGCACCCACGTGGACGCGCCCGCGCACTTCCATCACGGCATGCGGACGGTGGACCAGATCCCGGTGGACCAGATGCTGATGCCGCTCGTCGTGCTCGACGTGCACAAGCAGGTCGAGAAGGATCCGGACTATGCGATCACGATGGGCGATGTCCGCGCCTGGGAGCATCGTTACGGCAGGATCCCTCCGCACGCCTTCGTCGCGATGCGCACCGACTGGTCGAAGCGCTGGCCGAGCCAGAAGGCGATGCAGAACAAGGATGCGCACGGCATCGCGCACTATCCCCGCTGGAGCCTGCCGGTGCTGAAGTTCCTGTTCACGCAGCGGCACGTCACGGCGATCGGGCACGAGACGACCGATACCGACGGCGGTCTCGGGGCGTCGAAGGACGATTACTCGCTGGAGTCCTACGTGCTCGGCACCAATCACTACCAGATCGAGGTGCTCGCGCACCTGAACGAGGTTCCGGATGCCGGCGCGCTGGTGATGGTGTCCTTCCCGAAACCTGAGCACGGCACGGGTTTCCCGGCGCGCGTCGTCGCGATCGTTCCCCGGAACGACGCCGGCACGGGCGCGCACTGAGGACGTCCGGATCCCGCTCGCCATTCGAACCGAGAGGCACTCTGCATGACTGCACCGACCAAGACCCAGGTTCCCCACTACCGCTGGGACGACCTGCCCGCGGAACCGCTGAAGGGGACCATCACTCGCAAGCTGGTCACCGGCGAGCGGATGATGATCGCGCACGTCTACCTGAAGAAGGGCGACGAGGTACCCCGGCATTCGCATCACAACGAGCAACTGACGTACATCCTGTCGGGCGCGCTGCACTTCTGGTTCGGACCGGAAGGCGACTCCGAGATCACGGTGCGTGCCGGCGAAGTGATCGTGATTCCGTCGAATCTGCCGCACCGGGCGCTCGCGCTCGAGGACACGCTCGACGTGGACGTGTTCTCGCCGCCGCGCGAGGACTGGCTCACCGGCACCGACGCCTACCTGCGAGGCTGAATGAGCGCCTACGACGTGGACCCGGGCGTCGCCGCCGCCGTCCGGGGCTTCACCCTGCCGGAGAAGCTCGGCTTCGGGCTCGTGAACGCCCCGGTGATGTACAGCGCGACCTGGCGCGAGGGCGCGTGGAGCCGGGGGCAGCTCCTCCCGTACGGACCGATCGAGCTGTGGCCGGGCTCGCGCGCGCTGCAGTACGCCGAACTCGTGTTCGAGGGGCTCAAGGCGTACCGGGTCGGACAGGAGCGGCCAAGCTTCTTCCGCCCGGAGGAGAATTGCCGCCGGATGGCGCGCTCGGCGGCCCGGATGTCGATGCCCGTCGTCAGCGAGCCTCTGTTCTTCGAGGGCATCGAGGCCGTGACCCGCACGTGCAGCGACTTCATTCCGAGACAGTCCGGACGATCGCTCTATCTGCGGCCGTTCCTGTGCGGCACGGAGAACAGCTACCTGCTGAAGAACTCCTCCACGTTCCGCTTCATGGTGATCGCCAATCCGGTGGAAGCCTACGCCGCCGGCGCGCTCAAGGTGACGATCGAGCGCACGGACGTGCGCGCGGCCGCGGGTGGGATCGGAGAAGCCAAGGCGGCGGCGAACTACGCCGCGTCGCTGCGCGCGTCCACGGCGGCGGTGAATCGAGGCTGTACCGTCGCGCTGTGGCTCGACGCCGCGCACCATCGTGACGTGCAGGAGCTCTCGGGGATGAACGTGTTCGTCGTGATCGACGGCGAACTGCACACCCCGGCGCTCGACGGCACGATCCTGCCCGGCGTCACGCGCGATTCCCTGCTCCAGCTGGCGCGCAGCCTCGGCTACGCGACCCACGAGCGGCGCATCGCGATCGACGAGATCATAGACGGAATCCGCAGCGGCGCGTGCACCGAGGTGTTCGCGTGCGGGACCGCGGCGATCGTGAGCCCGATCGAGTCGCTCTGGGAGAGCGACGGGCGCCATCACTCGCCGCCGAACGTCGACGTCGTCGCCAAGCGCCTGCGCGAATCCTTGCTCGCGATTCAGGAGCGGCGCGCGCCCGACCCGTTCGGATGGACGAGAGACCTGTCCATCGCGTAGACCGCGGAGGAACCGTGACCGACAGCACTCGAGCGATCGTGATCCACGAGACCGGCGGACCGGAAAAGCTCGTGTGGGAGAGCGTTCCGGTCGCCCCGCCGGGGCCGGGCGAGGTCGTGATTCGCCACACCGCGATCGGGGTCAATTTCCACGATACCTACGTGCGCTCCGGGCTCTACCAGACGCTTCGCTTGCCGGGGATCCCCGGGATCGAGGCGGCCGGGATCGTCGAGCGGATCGGCGACGGCGTCGCGGGGCTCGCGGTCGGCGACCGGATCACGTACATCGATGCCAGCTACGGCGCATATGCCGAGCGGCGCGTGCTGCCGGCACGCCTCGCGGTACGGCTTCCGCCGGGCGTGGCCGACGACGTCGCGGCGAGTCTGACGATCAAGGGCTTCACCGCGTCGATGCTGCTGCAGTCGGTGCATCGCGTCCGCGCCGGTGAGACCGTGCTGATTCACGCGGCCGCGGGGGGCGTCGGCCAGCCGCTGGTCCGCTGGGCGAAGCACCTCGGCGCGACCGTGATCGCGACGGCCGGGTCCGCCGAGAAGCTCGCGATCGCGCGCGATTGCGGGGCGGATCACGTGATCAATTACCGGGAAGAGAATTTCGTCGACCGCGTGGCTCAACTGACCGCGGGGCGCGGCGTCGACGTCGCGTACGACTCGGTCGGCGCCTCGACGTTCCTGGGGTCGCTCCAGTGCCTCGCGTTCCAGGGACTGCTGGTGAATTTCGGCCAATCCTCGGGTCCGGTCGCGCCGTTCAGCCCGTCGCTGCTCGCGACCCGGTCGAACGGCGTCGTGCGCCCGATGGTGTTCCACTACATTCGCGATCGCGGCGCGCTCGACGCCATGGCCGCGCAGGTATTCGGCGCGATCGAGAAGGGCATCCTGCGCGCGCCGACGATCACGCGCCTCCCGCTGGCCCAGGCATCCGAAGCACACGGGTTGCTGGAGTCCCGGCGATCCACCGGACCGATCGTGCTCGAGCCCTGATTCCCGCAGACCCCACCGACGCCAGGAGATCGATTCATGAAAGTGTCCCGAATCGTCGCACTCGCCGCCTTCGCCCTCTTCGGCGCCGCCTCGGTACGCGCGGCCGAGGTCACGGTCGTCCGCAACGTCATGGGTCCCGAGGGCCCGCTGTTCGTCGACGGCAACCTGTATTACGTGGGCTGGGTCTCGAATACCCTGTCGCGCTGGAACGGACACGAGAGCACCGTGCTCAATCACCTCGACGGTTGCAGCCACAATGGCCTCGCACTCACGAAGCAGCACACCTTCCTGCTCGCGTGCACGGCCGAACGAGGCGCGATCCTCGAGCTCAGCATGAGCGGCAAGATCCTGCGTCGCTGGGACGCGGACGACAAGGGGCGACAATTCATCGGCGGCATCAATGACCTGATGGTCACCGCCAACGGCGGCGCCTATGCGACCGTGTTCGGCACGTACAAGACCGTACCCGAGGGCGTGACCGGCAAGATCCTCTATCTCGCGCCCGGCGCCAGCCAGTGGGTCCAGGTCGCCACCGATCTGAACTACGCGAACGGCATCGGCATCTCCCCCGACCAGAAGACGCTCTACGTCGACGAAACGGTCGGCGACTGCATCCTGAAGTTCACCGTGAATCCGGACGGAACGCTCAGCCATCGCTCGAACTTCGCGCTGCTCTACGTGCTGGTTCCGAACAAGGTCAACTCATGGTGGATCGGACCGGACAGCATGAAGGTCGGACGACGCGGCAACCTGTACGTCGCCCAGTGGATGGGCGGCAAGGTCCTGAAGATCTCGCCCACCGGCAAACTCCTGCACGTCTTCCACATCGCCGCGGGTGACGGCACCACGAACGTCGCGTTCGGACCCGGGGAGAAGGACCTGTACGTGACGGTGGTGAAGGATCCGAACGATCCGCTCGCCCGCGGCAGCATCGTGCGGATTCCGAACGTCCCGTAGCGCGCCCGCGCGAGCGCCGCGAGCGCGTTTCACCGCGCCATCGCGGCGCTCGGGAATCGGGAGAAACGCGTATTGCGCCCGCCGAGCGCGCGGCCCCATAGTGGCCGTGTGCGGCCCGTTCTTCAGGTGAAAGTGCCCGGCGGTCCCGATCGGCCGCCGTGCGGCAGGCTCGCCGCGCTGGCGGCGCTGGTCGCGGTCGCGGGCTGCACGGTCGGCCCGCGGTTCGTCGCGCCGACCGCCCCGCGGACCGACGCCTACACCCCCGCGCGCACGGCCCCCCAGCTCGATGCGGGTCCGGGCGAGCCGGGGCAACGCCTGTCGATCGGCCGCGCGCCATCGCCGGCCTGGTGGGAGCGATTCGGCTCCCCGACGATCGACGCCCTGGTTCGTCGCGCGCTGGCGCACAACCCGACGCTCGACGCGGCCCGCGCAACGCTCGCGCAAGCCGAGCAGGTCGTGCGGGAGACCCGCGCCGGTCTATACCCGCAAATCGACTTCGGCGCCACCGCGCAGCGCCAAAAGGGGCCGGCGTTCGCGCTCGGCCTGCTGCCCCGGGGATCCGGCTTGCCGCAGTACGATCTGTACTCGGTCGGACCCACCGTGCGCTTCGCCCCCGACGTGTTCGGCCTGAACGCGCACCGTATCGAAGAGCGCGAAGCGCTCGCGGACGTGCAGCGGGACCAGGTCGCGGCGGCGGTCCTCGCGATCACCGGCAACACCGTGACCGCGGCGCTCGATCTCGCCGCGCTGCACACGCAGATCGAGGCGATCCGGCGCATCGTCGCCGACGACGAACGCGCTCTGGCGCTCGCGCGACATCGGTTCTCGGTCGGCCGTGCCGCGCGCACGGACGTGCTGATCGCCGAGGCGCGCCTCGCGAGCGACCGCGCCCGCCTGCCGGGGTTCCGTCGGCGTCTGGCCGCGACCGAGGATGCGCTCGCGGTGCTGCTCGGAGAATCCCCGGCGCAGTGGACACCTCCCGCGTTCGATCTGAGCGCAGTCCGCCTGCCGACCGATCTGCCGCTCGTACTGCCGTCGCGCCTCGTGCGCCGCCGACCCGACATCCTCGCGTCCGAGTCGATCGTCCACGCTCGCAGCGCCGCGGTCGGCATCGCGACTGGCGAGCTGGTTCCGCAGATCGAGATCTCGGGCGCCTTCGGCACCAGCGCACTCGCAGCCCGCTCGCTGTTCGGCCCGACGAGCGCGGTCTGGTCGATCGCCGCCGGCCTCAGCGCACCGGTATTCCATGGCGGTGCGCTCGAGGCGCAGCGGCGCGCCGCGGTCGAGGCGCTGCGCGCCTCGCTCGCGATGTACCGGGCGACCGTGCTGGCCGCGTTCGGTCAAGTCGCGGACACCCTGCGATCGCTGGGTGACGACGCGGCACAGGTGCGCGCGGCGCATCGCGCGCTCGCGGTCGGGCTCGCGAGCCTGCGGATCCAGCGGGCCCGTTTCGCGGCCGGACGGATCGACCGGACGCGGCTGATCGACGCCGAACGGACGGTCGAGGATGCCCGCGTCGACTACACCGAGGCGATCGCCGAGCGCGAGATCGACAGCGCCCGACTGTTCGTCGCGCTCGGTGGCGCCGCGCCGGCCGACCGCGCATCTCCCCTGTCCGGAGCACTCCCGCGATGAATCCTCGACTTCGAACGCGGCTGGCGGTCGCGATCGTGATCCTTGCCGTCGCGATCGTCGCGGCGGTGATCTACGTTCGGCGGAATCGCACCGGCGGTGCCGCGACCTTGACGTTCTACGGGAACGTCGACATCCGGGAAGCGCGGCCGGCCTTCGACGCGACCGGTCGCGTCACGACGATGCGGGTCGTGGAAGGCGCTCGGGTCACGAAGGGGGAATGGATTGCCTCGATCGACGACACCCGCTATGCCGCACGGCTCGCGGAGGCGACGCAGCGCAGTGCGACGCTCGCGGCGGATCTCGCGCGACTGAAGCACGGCTCGCGACCGGAGGAGATCGCGCGGGCGAAGGCGGTGCTGGACGGCTTGCGTGCGACATTCGCGAACGATCGCGCGGTGTACGAGCGAACCGCGACCCTCCTGCCCCAGGGTGGCGCATCGACCGAAGAGCGCGACGACGCGCGCGCCCGACTTCGCGCGGACCGCGCCGCCGTCGAGGCCGCCCGCCAGACCTACGTGCTCGCGGTGCGCGGACCCCGGCGCGAGGACGTCACCGCGGCGCGCCACGCGTATCGCGCAGCGCTGGCGGCGACCGCACTCGCACGCCGGGAGTTCGCGGACACCCGCTTGTACGCACCGGTCGACGGCGTCGTCGAGGATCGGATCCTGGAGTCGGGCGACATGGCCTCCCCCGCGATCCCGGTCTACACGATCGCGATCACGGGCCTCAAGTGGGTTCGGGCGTACGTGCCGGAAAGCGATCTCGGCCGCGTGCGCCTCGGGATGCGCGCGACCATCGCGACCGACAGCTATCCGGGCCGACGCTACCCGGGCTGGATCGGCTATCTCTCGCCGACGGCCGAATTCACGCCGAAGACCGTGGAGACGCCGGCGCTGCGCACCGCGCTCGTGTATCAGGTCCGCGTGTACGTCTGCGATCCGCGGGGCGAGTTGCGCCTGGGGATGCCCGCGACCGTTCAGCTCGATCTCGGCGCACCCGGGTCGACGGCGGCGCCGGGGTGTGGACCGACGGATGCCGCCGCCCACTGACGCCGAGCCGGCCCTGCGGCTCGCCGACGTCCGCCACCGATTCCGTTCCGGCCCGCGCGACGTGGCCGCGCTCGCCGGCGTCAGTGCGACCGCGATGCGTGGCACGGTGACCGGCCTGATCGGCCCCGACGGCGCCGGCAAGACCACGCTGATGCGGCTGGTCGCGGGGCTGCTCCGGCTGCAGTCGGGGCGTGTCGAGGTGCTCGGCATCGACGTCGGTCGCGATCCACTCGCGGTGCAGGCACGCCTCGGGTACATGCCGCAGCGCTTCGGACTGTATGAGGATCTCACGGTCCAGGAGAACCTCGACCTGTACGCGGATCTGCAGGACGTACCGCCGGCCGAACGGCGTGCTCGGTATGCGCAGCTGCTGCCGCTGACCGGACTCGGTCCCTTCACGAAACGTCTCGCGGGCCGACTGTCGGGCGGCATGAAGCAGAAGCTCGGCCTCGCGTGCACCCTGCTGCATCCGCCCGAGTTCCTGCTGCTCGACGAACCGACCGTCGGGGTCGATCCCGTGTCGCGCCGCGAACTGTGGCGCATCATCGAACACCTGACCCGGGAATCCCGCACGACCGTGCTGTTCAGCACCGCCTACCTCGACGAGGCCGAACGCTGCGACCAGGTGATCCTGATCCACGAAGGACGGCTGCTCGGCGCCGGCACGCCCGCTGCGTTCACCGCCGAGATCGCCGGTCGCAGCTTCCTCGCCTCCGCCGGGCTCGGCCGTCGAGAGCTCCAGGCCCGTCTGAGCGCGGCGCCCGGGATCCTCGATGCCGTGATCCAGGGCGATCGCGTGCGCATCGTGACCGCATCGACCGGCACCGCCGCATCCGCCGACTGGAGCCGCGCGGCGCCGGGACTGTCGCTGACACCGACGCCGCCGCGCTTCGAGGACAGCTTCGTCGCGAAACTGCGCGGAATCGCCCGCGCGAACGAGCCCCCGCTCCCTCCCGCATCGCCGACGGCCACGCCGGTCGCCACCGCTCCCCCGCCGCCAGTGACCACAGGCTCGACCCCCGGCGGCACGCCCGAAGAACCGGTGATCGTGGTCGAGCACCTCACGCGGCGGTTCGGCCCCTTCGTCGCGGTGCGCGACGTGAGCTTCGCGGTCGGCCGCGGCGAGATCTTCGGCCTGCTCGGCGCGAACGGTGCGGGCAAATCGACGACGTTCCGGATGCTGTGCGGCCTGTTGCCGGCCTCGGCGGGCCGCCTGCGCGTCGCCGGGTTCGATCTGCGAACCGCCGCGGCGACGGCACGCGCCCGCATCGGCTACATGGCTCAGAGATTCTCGCTCTACGCCGACCTGTCGGTGCGCCAGAACCTGCGTTTCTTCAGCAGCGCGTATCGTCTGTCCGGCGCGCGGCAGATCGCGCGGATCGACTGGGCGGTCGGCGAGTTCGACCTGGCCGCGGTGCTCGACGCGACCGCGCGCGACCTCGCGCTCGGCTACAAGCAGCGGCTCGCGCTCGCGTGCGCGCTGATGCACGAGCCGCAGATCCTGTTCCTCGACGAGCCGACCTCCGGCGTCGACCCGCTCGCCCGGCGCGAATTCTGGCGCCGGATCAATGCGCTCGCCGAATCCGGGGTCACGGTGCTGGTCACCACCCATTTCATGGAGGAAGCCGAGTACTGCGACCGCTTGATCATCATGGCGAGCGGACGGGTGCTGGCCGACGGCACGCCGGCCTCGATCAAGGCGAGCGCGCGTCGCGACGACCGACCGGATCCGACCCTCGAGGACGCGTTCATCGCGATGATCGACGCCGCCGGCACCGAGGTGGCGGCGTGAGCGCCGCGACGACGCGCCGGATCGCGCTGATCCGCAAGGAGTTCCTGCAGATCGCGCGCGACCCGTCGGCACTCGCGATCGCGTTCCTGCTGCCCGCGATGCTGCTGCTGATCTTCGGGTACGGCGTCTCGCTGGATGCCCGCAACGTCCCGGTCGCAATCGTGGTCGATCACCCCGACGCACTCACCGCGAGCTTCACCGGTCGATTCGCGCAGTCCGCGTACTTCCGGCCGCGCGCCTACCTCACGATCCAGAGCGCCGAACGGGCAATGGCCGCGAATCGCGTGACGGCGATCGTGTGGCTGCGCAGCGATTTCACGCGCGGCGCCGAGACCACCGGCGCGGCGCCGATCGGCGTGCTGGTGAACGGTGTCGACGCGAACGACGCCCGACTGGTCGAAGGCTACGTGCAACAGCTCTGGGCGGGCTGGCTCGAGGATCGCGCGCGCGCTGACGGTCGCGCGGCATCGTTGCCGATCACGGTCGAGCCGCGGGTGCGGTTCAACCCCGCGGTGAGCAGCAAGGACTACCTGGTGCCGGGATTGATCGCGATGATCATGACGCTGACCGGCGCCCTTCTCACCGCGCTCGTGATCGCCCGCGAGTGGGAGCGCGGCACGATGGAAGGCTTGATGGTCACCCGCGTGCGGATCGGCGAGATCCTGACCGCGAAGCTCGTCCCGTATTTCGTGCTCGGCATCGGCGGCATGAGCGCATCGGTCGCGCTCGCGGTGTTCGTGTTCGGCGTGCCACTGCGGGGCTCGCTGTGGGTCCTCACGGCGACGTCGGCCTTGTTCATGCTCGCCGCCCTCGGGATGGGTCTACTGATCTCCGGCGTCGCGCGCAACCAGTTCGTCGCCGGCCAGATCGCGATCATCGCGACGTTCCTGCCGGCGTTCATGCTCTCGGGCTTCGTGTTCGACATCGACAGCATGCCCCGCGCGGTCCGCCTCGTCACCCACCTCGTCGCCGCCCGCTATTTCGTCGCGATCCTGCAGTCGGTGTTCCTCGCCGGCGACGTCTGGTCGGTGATCCTGCCGAATGCGGCCGCGCTCGCGGTGATGGCCGCGATCTTCCTCGGTCTGGCGCGCATGACCGCACGCAAGCGGCTCGACTGACGCCGATGTGGCGACCGATCTTCGCGCTGATTCGCAAGGAACTGATCGCGGTGTTCCGCGACGCGCGCAGTCGACTGGTGCTGGTCGTACCGCCGCTGATCCAGCTCCTGGTTTTCGGCTACGCCGCAACCTTCGACCTCAATCACGTGCCGATCGCGGTCTTCGACCCGGATCACGGACAGGCCTCGCGCGAGCTCGTCGCACGATTCGCCGGATCCCCGACGTTCAGCGTCCGCAAGGTGCTCGACAGCGAATCCCAGGGGTCGGCACTGCTCGACGCGCGTGCGGTGCAGATGGTTCTGGTGATCGATCCGCGGTTCACCCGCGATCTGTACCAGCACCGGAGCGCGCCGGTGCGACTGGTGGTCGACGGTCGCAATTCGAATACCGCGCTGCTGATCGAGGGCTATGCGAACACTATCCTGAGCGGCTTCGCGCTCAGGTGGACCGCCGCGCACGGCGGCCCGCCGCCGGCGGCGATGCTCGACATCGCGACCCGCTACAATCCCGCGCTCCTGTCGCGCTGGTTCATCGTGCCCGGCGTGATCGCGTTGCTCACGCAGGTCGTCGTGCTGCTCGTGGTGGGCCTGTCGGTCGCGCGCGAGCGCGAGATGGGCACCTTCGATCAACTCCTGGTCACGCCGCTGCGGCCGATCGACCTGCTGCTCGGCAAGGGATTGCCCGGCGTGCTGATCGGCCTCGTGGAGGCGAGCGTGATCACGGTCGCGGCGACCGTCTGGTTCAAGATCCCCTTTCGCGGTGAGATCGGCGCGCTGTATCTCGGATTGCTGTTGTTCGTGATCGCGATCACCGGCCTCGGGCTCGCGGTCTCGGCGCTGGCCGCGACTCAGCAGCAGGCCCTGCTCGGCGCCTTCCTGTTCATGGTGCCCTCGGTGATCCTGTCGGGATTCGCGACGCCGATCGCGAACATGCCGCGATGGGTGCAATGGCTCACGTTCGCGAATCCGATGCGCTACGTCCTGGTGATCGTGCGCGGCGTGTTCCTCGAGGGCACGGGATACTCGGCGCTGGCATCGCAATACTGGCCGATGGCGGTGATCGGCCTGGTCACCCTGATCGCGGCGGCCTGGCTGTTTCGAAAACGCACGGTGTGACCGCGTCGCCCGTCGATCGCGGTCGACCCAGCGCGCGGCGGCATCAGGCGCCGAGCGCGTCCTTGACCCGCATCAGCCGTGCCCGCGCCTCCCGCGCGACCTCGTGCATCGCCGGGTTCTCGATGAACCGGGCCATCACGTCGGGATCGAGGAAGGACACGGTCACCCGCCCGTCGGCCTCCTCGCGAACGACCACGTTGCAGGGCAGGAGGAGCCCGACGTCGGGCTCCGCGCTGATCGCGCGGTGCGCGAGCGGCGGATTGCACGCGCCGAGGATGCGATACGGCCGTCCGTCGACCCCGAGCTTCGCCTTGAAGGTCGCGCGGACGTCGATGTCGGTCAGCACGCCGAAGCCTTCGGCCTTGAGCGCCGCGGTGACCTTGTCGATCGCCGCGTCGAACGGGCCGTCGATCCGGATTTCGAAACCGTAGTCGCTCATCGGGTCATTCCGGGTTCGGCGGCCACACCACCGGCGCCCTCCCTCGGGCGGTTGCCAGGCCCCTATAATGGCATCGGCATGAGTGAATGGGAACGTTCAGCGTGTGCCCGAGGAGGGTCGGTGGCGTCACGCCGCGGCGATCCGGATCGGTCGAACCCGGAGGTGATCGACATGCGCTCCCGTTGGATTCGCACAGCCGCTCTATCGGCGATTACGCTGCTCGGCCTCGGCGACATGGACTACGTGCCCGCGCTCGGCCGCATCCCGCTGAGCCCCGGGCGCGCGCAGCGCGACGCGCACTGCGTCGCATCCGACCAGGCCGGACGGGCGTTCGCCTGCGATTCGCACCACGGGCGCGTTCTCGTGTACGACTGATCAGGGATTGCGATCGAGCGAATCACCGATGATCGAAGCACTGCTGAGAGCCGCAACGTTCGCGAGTCTGGTCGCGATCCTGGCGTTCGCGGAATGGCGACGGCCCCGCAACCCGACGGCGCCCGATCGCCGACATCGCTGGCCGGTGAACTTCACGCTCGGCGTGATCAACGTCGTCGCGGTGCGTGTGCTGATGCCCTGGGTCGCGGTCGATGCGGCCCACTGGAGCGAACTGCATCGGACCGGACTGCTCCGGCTCACGGGCGCATCACCGATGCTCGGCGCCTTGCTCGGCTTCATGCTCCTCGATCTCGCGGTCTACACTCAGCACCTCGTATCGCATCGACTCCCGCTGCTCTGGCGGCTCCATCGGTTGCACCATACCGATCTCGTGCTCGACGTGAGTTCCGCGGTTCGGTTCCACCCGCTCGAGATCCTGCTGTCGATGGCGTTCAAGACCGGCGTGGTACTCCTGCTCGGCGTATCGGCCGAGACCGTGATCGCGTTCGAGATCGCGTTGAGCGCATTCGCGCTGTTCACTCACGCGAACCTCGCGTTCCCGATCCCGGTCGACCAGGCGCTGCGCAGCCTGTTCGTGACGCCGGACATGCACAAGATCCACCATTCGGTGGAGCGCGCCGAGCACGACCGCAACTTCGGATTCCAGTTCTCCGTCTGGGACCGGCTGTTCGGCACGTACCTCGCGCGCGGGGCGAACCCGCCCGCGCGAATCCGGCTCGGCCTGCGCGAGTTCCGATCGCCGGCCGAGCAACGATTGCCGGCGCTGCTGCTCCAGCCGTTGCGCTGAACGCGAACGCGTCGACACCGGCCCTGCCTGCCACGACTCCCCGGAGACCACCGCCGCATGCTCGACAGCCAGGCCCGACGCTTCGTCGAACCCGCGTTCCGCGTCGCCGCGCTCGCGCTGCGACGGCTCGGGATCTCCGCGAACGCGGTCTCGCTGACCGCGTTGCTGGTCGGGCTCGGTGCCGCGGGCGGCATCGTGTCGGGCCGGCCCGGTCTGGCGATCGCGCTGTTGTGGATCTCGGGCTGCCTGGACGCGGTCGACGGCACGCTCGCCCGCCTGACGGCGGGAACGCCGATCGGCGCGATCCTCGACATCACCTTCGACCGGATCGTCGAGACCGCGGCGATCGCGGCGCTCGCGTGGCGCCATCCCGCGCTGCGATTCGAACTGCTGCTGCTGGTCGGCGCGATCGCGATCGCGATGTCCCTGTTCCTGTCGATCGCGGCCGCGGTGATCAACCGGTCGGTGAAGTCCTTCCATTACGCGCCAGGCCTCGGCGAGCGCACCGAGGCATTCCTGTGCCTCACCGTGATGATCGCGGATCAGCGCCGGCTCGCACTGTGGAGCGCGATCTTCATCGCGATGATCGTGGTCACGATGGCACAGCGGCTCTGGTACGCCGCGCGGCAGCTCGCGCGGTGAGCGGCCCGACCCATCGCCTCGAGAGACGGGTTCATTCGCGACGCAGCGACGTGCCCGCGTCGCTCCAGAATGCGATCTCGGCGGCCACCCCGTTGGCCGGATCGGCGCAGAAGGCGGCTCGGCCCGGATACACCCGACAGCGGCCGTCGCGGATCGCGGCGAACTGGTCGCCGACCCTCAGGCATTCCTTCAGATCGTGGGTCACGAACAGCGCGGTGATGCCGCGGTCGCGGGCCACTTGCCGGAACAGCGTCTGCATGCTGAGGCGGGTCGCCGGATCGAGACTTGCGAACGGCTCGTCGAGCAGCAGCACCGCGGGATCCACCGCGAGCGCCCGGCCGAACGCGACCCGCTGACGTTCGCCGCCGGAGAGCGTCAGCGGATCGCGGGACTCGAGACCCTGCAGCCCCAGCGCCGCGACCAACGGGTCGACGACCACGGCGATCCGCGACGCGCTTCGGTGTCTCAGGCGCAGTCCGAACCCGATGTTGCCGCGGACGTCGAGGTGTGGGAACAGCAACGGTTCCTGATTCAGATAGACGATGCCGCGGCGATGGGCCGGCAGTGCGTCGACGCGACGGCGATCCACCTCGATCGCCCCGTTCGCACGCCCTCCGAGCCCGGCGAGCGCACGCAGCAACGAGGTCTTGCCGCTGCCGGACGGCCCGATCACCGCGAGCGTCGAATGCGGGTCGACCGCGAAATCGACGTCCCGCAGGATCGCCCGCCCGCCGAGGCTCACGTCGAGTCCGCTCACGCGCAACCCCGGGTTCATGCCTGGATCGGCCATCTTCAAGGGTCCGGTTCGCCGGCGAGCGCGTCCGGACGCGGCTGCGCCTGGGTCACCAGCGCGACCAGCGGCGGCAGCAGCAACAGCAGCGCGCTCGCCGCCGCCAGACGCAGATCGCCGGACTGCACGAACTGGTACAGGCTCGTGGTGAGCGTCGCCACGCGACCGCCGCCGATCAACAGCACCAGCGCGTAGTCGAACCACGAGATCAGGAAGGTCTGCACGAAGCACAACGCCAGCAGCGGCCGCGCGAGCGGCAACAGCACCAGGGTCCACGCCTGTCGCGGCGTGGCGCCGAGCGTCGCCGCGCCTTCGAGAAACGCCCCGACGCGTGCGGTCCACAGCCCGCTCAGCAGGATCACCGCGTACGCGTACGCGAGAATGCCCTGCGCGAGCGCGACGCCGACGAGATTGCCGGCGAGTCCCGCACGCAGGAACGAGTACTCGAGGCCGACGCCGAGCACCACCGGGGACAATGCGAACGGCAGGTGCAGCAGCCACTGCAGCGCCTCGCGGGCGCGCGCCTCGGCGACACTGCGGCTGGTCACGAATCCGAGCCCGGTCGCGACGACCGCCACCGTGGTCGCGATGCCGAGCGAGCGCAGCGCAGCGGCGCCGAGGCCGCCGGTCGCGGCCAGATCGGTCCACGCCGACGCCCGCCACCGGTTCGGCAGCGGCGCAGGCCACGGCCAGCGCCAGGCGAACGACCAGACCAGCAGCAAAGCGACCGGCGCGAGGAACGCCGTCCAGAGCGCGATGTTCGACACTCGCCGCATCAGATGCGCTCCGTCCGCGGCGTGGAAGTCCGCAGTCTCCGGGCGACGGCCGATGACACCGCAACCCCGAGGGCGTAGAGCAGCGCCAGCGCGTAAGCCTGCGGGCGGGTCGACAGGTCGAACCGACCGGACAATTGCACGACCCGCACCGACAGCATCGTCGGATAGGACGCGCCGACCAGCAACGGGATCTCGAATGCGCCGCTGAGTGCGAGGAAGTAGATGCCGAGCGTCGGTGCCGCCGAGCGCAGCAGCAGCGGCACCCGGACCCGCCACCACGCCAGACTCGGCGACGCACCGAGCGTTCGCGCGGCCTCGTCGAGCGCCCCGAGCCGATGCACGCGCGACAACCGGTCGAACAGCACGATCAGGAACGGCAGCACCAGCGCCGCTTGCGTGACGATGATTCCGAGACCGCTGGTCGAGTAGATCGGCGACGGGAAATCGGCGGGACGACGGATCCAACCGAGCGCGTACGCCGCGCGCGCAAGCGCGCCGGCATTGCCGAGCCACAGCACCGCGCTCAGCCCGGCGACCATCGGCGGCACAGCGATCGGGAGGGACCACGGCGTGAGCATCGACCGCGCGACGGGCGCCGGACGCAGGGCGAGCACCGCGAGCGCCCCGAGCATCGAGATGCCGAGACTCGCCGCACCGACCCAGCAGGAGAAGCCCAAGCTGAT
This sequence comes from Gammaproteobacteria bacterium, assembly GCA_028870355.1. Taxonomy (GTDB): domain Bacteria; phylum Pseudomonadota; class Gammaproteobacteria; order Steroidobacterales; family Steroidobacteraceae; genus Bog-1198. The sequence goes on from JAGWPU010000075.1 coordinate 99,027, forward strand.
CCAGGTGACCCGGTCGTCGAGCACCGTCGCCCAGGCGGCGAACGAGAGCCCGTGGGCGAGCAGTCCCGTGAGCCCGACACTGTAAGCGAGCATGAACGCCGCACTGAGGAGCAAGGGGCCGCCGACCAACGCCCAGATCACGACGATCCTCGCGATCCGGGGACCGGCGATCCGCCCCAGGCGACGCCGTCGCCGACGGTCAGCGCTCGAGCACATCGCGGCGAAAGTCCCTGGACAATTCGATCATCAGCTGCGCGGAGGGCTCGGGGCGTGCGAACGCCTGCAGCGCTTCGCGCGTCGGCGCGTGCTGCCGGCGTTCGGCGGCGGCGAAGCGGGCCTGCCACGCCGGCGGTAGCCGCCGGACGTCGAGCACGGTGCCGTCGCCCCAGACCGCCGGGTCGAGCTTGCGCCACTGCGCCCAGGGCGAGATCAGTTCGTTGATCACGACCATCGCCGCCGCACGGTGTGCCGAGCGCGCGACGATCCCGAGGTAGTGACTGTTCTGGATCATCCCGGTATGCAGCGAGAATCCCTCGGCGGTCCGCGGAAACTCCCCGTTCGCGACCCGACGGTCCACCTCGCCGTCGCTGAAGCTCATCGTGAAGTCGACCTCGCCGTCCGCGAACAGCTGGTCGAGTTGCTCGGTGCTCTGCGGGAACGTCGTGCCATGCCGCCACAGATCCGGGCGCACCGATCGGATCCACGCGAACACCGCGTCGCGCAGGCGCCGGTAGCGGGCCTCGTCGAACGGCCCCTGCAATTCCTGGGGATTCTTCGCGAACGCGTACATCAGGGACTTCAGGAAGCTCAGGCCGGTGAAGCTCGTGTCGAACGTGAACCGTCCGGGGTGGCGGTGGATCCACGCCGCGAGGCTCGCGGGGTCCGTCGGTGGATGCGGGACCCGTCGCGCGTCGGTGATCATCAGCAACTGGGCGTTGCCCCAGGGGCACTCGTCGCCCGCGATCGGCTGCTGGAAATCCTCTGCGATGTACGGATTGCCCCAATCGATCGCAC
>JAGWPU010000076.1 GCA_028870355.1 Gammaproteobacteria bacterium
AACCCGCCGCGGCGGCGGGCGGGGACGCGGCGGCGGGCGGGGACGCGGCGCTCATCCCGGACGAGGCCGAGTCGGGCACGGCGGGAATTGCGCTCGAGACCGCCGCCGCCGGCGTCGAACGCGTCGGGCCCTGCCTCGACGCCGCCTCGGGGCGTGCCGTCGCGGTCGCTGCGGCGCGTGCGGGGAGCCGCGCACTCGTGGCGGGACGCCGCAGCAGCACGAACCCGAGCACCAGCGAATTGGCGCCGAGCAACACGAGCAGTCCGATCATGAAGGGACTCGGCCCTGCGCGCGGGCGCACGATCGCGGGCTCGATCAATCCGGGGCTTGCCTGGCGCTGCCGTTCGGCTTCCGATTTCTTCAGTGCGTCGAGGATGAACGACATCCGGCGTCTCCTCAGTCCGTGGTGCGCGCGGTCGCGGGTCCGCGGGCGATCGGTCCGACGGCGCGGGCGGCGTCATCCGGGGTCCCCGACGGAGCCGGCAGGCCGTCGTGCCATGCTCGCCAGCCGCCGACGAGCGCGGTGACCGCGCCGAGCGCAACGACCGCGGCCGCGATCCAGCCGAGCCACGCCGGCGCGAATCGCCGTCCGTAGACCTCGCCGGCCGCGCGCCGCACCAGTCGCGCGGTCAGCTTGCGCGTCTCGGACGAGTAGGCGCCGAGCAGCGCCCGGTCGCAGCACACGTTGATCACCCGCGGAATGCCCCCGGAGATGCGGTGCACCTCGCGCAGCGCGCCGGCCGTGAAGGGGTCGGTGGTCGCGCCCGCGACCCGCATCCGGTGACGCACGTAATGGCGCGTTTCCTCGCGGTTCAGGGGCTCGAGGTGATAGCGGCCCGTGACCCGCTGCGCGAGCTGCCGCAACTCGGGCAGATCGAGCAGGGCGCGCAGTTCCGGCTGCCCGATCAGCAGGATCTGCAGGAGCTTTTGCGTCGGGGTCTCGAGGTTGGTGAGCAAACGCACGTGCTCGAGCACCGCGGGCGAGAGGTTCTGCGCTTCGTCGACGATCAAGACCACCCGTCGGCCGGCGGCGTGTGCCGACAGCAGACGTCGGTTCAGCGCGTCGACCAGGAGCTTGAGGCTGCGCCGTTCCGCGTCGCCGATCGGCACGCCGAGCTCTTCACAGATGCTCTGCAGGAACTCGGCCGGCGTGACGCGCGGGTTCAGGATCAGCGCGACGTCCGCGTGGGCCGGCATCCGCGACAGGAGCGTGCGTACGACCGTCGTCTTGCCGGTGCCGACCTCGCCGGTCAATTGTACGAAGCCGCCGGATTCGTTGATCCCGTAGAGCAGGTGCGCGAGCGCCTCGGCATGCCGCCCGCTCATATAGAGATAGCGGGGATCCGGCGTGATCGAGAACGGCTTTTCGCCGAGGCCGAAGTAACTCGTGTACATGCCGGTTGCCGATGATAGCAAGCTGTGCGCGGCGACGGCGCTCAGCGCGGCTGCCGCCGGATCTGGTTCGCGCGCAGGATTCGTGCCGCCCCGAAGCGCCGGCGGACCTCGTCGACCGTGGTGTCGATCCGCGACGCCCGGGCGCCCGGCGGCTCGAACAGGTCGACCTGGGTACCGGTTTCGAGGTCGGAGACGGCAACGCCGAGCAGACGGATCGGCGTGCGCGGGCGCTCGGCGAGCCACTCCGACAGCATCGCGTCGGCGAGGCGCCACAGCGTCGCGGTGTCGCGCGCCGGCGGTTCGAACGAGCGCTGCCGGTGGCTCGTCGCGAAGTCCGAGGTTCGTACCTTGATCGCAACCTGTGCTGCGGCCGCGTCGGTGCGCCGCAACCGGGTGCCGACCCGGTCGACCAGGCGGGCGAGTTCCGTGCGCAACGCGCTGGGGTCGTCGAGATCGGACTCGAACGTGCATTCGGCGCTGATCGAACGTTCCTCGCCCGGCCGGACCACCGGGCGTTCGTCGAACCCCGCGGCGCGACGGCGCATCGCCTCGGCATGCCGTCCGAACAGCGTGCGCAACGTCTCCTCGGGGGCACTTCGCAGGTCCCGGAAGCTCCGTATCCCGGCGGCGTGCACGCGTGGCAAGGTCTTCGCTCCGATCCCCCAGAGACGCTCGATCGGCAGATCGTCGAGCGCGTGCGGAAGCTCCTCGGCGCCGATCCGGCACAGTCCGTCGGGTTTGCGAAGATCCGAGGCGATCTTCGCGACGAGCTTGTTCGGCGCGACGCCGACCGAGGCGGTCAGTCCGATCTCCTCGCGGACCTTTCGCCGGAGCCGCTCCGCGATCGCGACCGGCTCGCCCAGCAGACGCCGGCTCGCGGTCACGTCGAGAAACGCTTCGTCGAGCGACAAGGGTTCGACCAGCGGTGTGAAGGACTCGAAGATCGCGAAGGCCTGTGCCGAGACTTCGCGGTACCGTCCGATCCGCGGTGGCACGACGATCGCCTGCGGGCACAGACGGAGTGCCGACGCGATGGGCATCGCCGACCGAACCCCGAACCGGCGGACCGCGTAGCTCGCGGCTGCGACCACGCCCCGCGGGCCTGGATGGCCGACGATCACCGGCAAGCCCGCGAGCTCCGGCCGGTCCCGCACCTCGACGGACGCATAGAAGGCGTCCATGTCGACGTGCAGGATCGACCGGGCCTCCATTCAGGGCACGCCGGATCCGGTCATAGCAGATCCTTCACGCCGTCCCGCTCCTCGTGCAGTTCGCGGAGCGTCGCGTCCATCTTTTCGCGGCTGAACGGGTCGATCGGCAGGTTCTGCACGATCCGGTACGCTCCGCCGCGACAGGTGACCGGAACCGAGTAGATCACGCCCTCGGGAATTCCATAGCTGCCATCCGACGGCACCGACATGCTGACCCAGTCGCCATCGGCGGTGCCGTGCACCCAGGTGTGCACGTGATCGATCGCTGCCGAGGCCGCCGATGCCGCCGACGAGCTGCCCCGCGCCTTGATGATCGCCGCGCCGCGCTGCTGCACGGTGGGTATGAAGGTTTCGCGGAACCAGCTCGCGTCCACCGTCGAGAGCGCGGGTCGACCGTCGACGGTCGCGTGGTGCAGGTCCGGGTACTGCGTCGCCGAGTGGTTGCCCCAGACCACGAATTGCCTGATCTGGGTGACCGACCGGCCGGTCTTCTCCGCGAGCAGCGCGACGCCGCGGTTGTGATCGAGTCGGGTCATCGCGGTGAAGTTGCGCGGTGGCAAGGAGGGCGCGTTGCGCTGCGCGATCAGCGCATTCGTGTTCGCCGGATTGCCGACGACGAGCACGCGCACGTCGCGGCTCGCGACGCGGTCGAGCGCCCTGCCCTGGGCCGAGAAGATCTGCGCGTTCGCGAGCAGGAGATCCTTGCGCTCCATCCCGGGTCCGCGCGGACGTGCGCCGACGAGCAGCGCGACACCGCAGTCGCGGAACGCGGTTTCGGTGTCATCGGTCGCCGTGACCGACTGCAACGTCGGAAACGCACAATCACTCAGTTCCATCACGACGCCGCGCGCCGCGCCGAGGGTGGCGGGGATCTCGAGGAGGTTCAGACGAATCGGTTGATCCGGTCCGAGCATCTGCCCCGAGGCGACGCGAAACGCGAGCGCGTAGCCGATGTTGCCGGCGGCGCCGGTGATCGTGACGGTGATGGGTGATTTCATCCGAAGGCTCCGGTCGAAAAAAAGCCGATGTTAGCGTAAACGCCCCCGCGGGGAGCACGGTTCGCGCAGTTTCGGGCGCGCTTCGGCGACTCGCGACGGGGTTCCTGGTGCCGGCCCCGCGGATTCGCCGGCAATCGCCGGCGGCCGCGTGTCCGGCGGCGCGCAGCGCGCCGACCCGATCGCGCGATCCACGATCGGTCCCGGCATCGGCCACGCGGTGGCGCGATCGGTGCGCATCGCGGTGCGCACGAAGTGCGGCGCGTCGTCGGCCACGCGCGGCCCGCGCGGCTGGATCTCGAACGCGAACAGGACCGCGAGCGCGAGCAGCACCCCCGCGGCGTAGGCGAGGCCTTCGCGCCACGGACGCCGACGGGTCGCACCGCGCGCGCGGTCGAGCACGCGCCGATCGAGGATGCGCGGGGGTGTCGGCTGCGGCAGGCGTCGGTACGCGGCGCTCAATTCGTCGTCGCCGCACAGGTACCGCTCCAGTTCTCCACGGTCCGGATCGATCATCGTCGTGTCCTCATCGGTTCAGGTCGCGCGCGCCCGTGCGCGCGACGGGACGGGTTCCTCGAGCGCGGTGGTCGGCTCGGCCGCGCGCTCGGCGAGCGCCAGCCGGAGCTTGCGGATCGCGTAGCGAACGCGGCTCTTCGCGGTCTCGCTGCCGACGCCGGTCACGCGCGCGATCTCCTCGACGTCGAGTCCTGCCTCCTCGCGCAGCAGGAATGCCTCGCGTTGCTCCGCGGGCAAGGCCGCGATCGCGGCGAGCAGCGCCGACTGCTGCTCGCGGCGCTCCGCGATGCGGTCGGGTCGGTCGTGCTCGGGCGATTCCGGCTCGATTCCGAGAAAGGCGCCGTCGTCGAAGGGCTCCTCGCCCGGCAGGCTGCGGCGCCGTCGGTAGTGGTCGATCGTGCAGTGATGCGCGACCTGGTACAGGAACGTCGCGAACTTCGCCCGGATCTCGTAGCGGTTGCGGGCGGCGATGATCCGCGACCACACCTCCTGGAACAGGTCGCTCGCGACCGCCGGATCACCGACCTGCCGCAGCAGGTAGCGATACAACGGACCCTTGTGCCGTGCATAGAGCCTCTCGAACGCGCTAACGTCGCCGCCTGCATAGCGAAGCATCAGTTCCGCGTCGTGGTCGACCCGCTCCATGGACGCCAAGCATACGTGGGCGGGTTTCGCCGTTGCGATAAACGTCGCGACCGGGTCCGGCGGGTTATCCCGGAGCGGCTGGGGGGGGGGCGATCGCTGCCGAATCCCGCGTTAGTGTTATACCTGAATAGTTCGGTATAATTGTAAAATGAGCGACGAGTGGAACGACCGTCAGCCGATTTACCGGCAACTGCAGGACCGGATGATCGCGCGGATCCTCGATCAGTCGCTGCGCGACGGGGATCCCTTGCCGTCGGTGCGTCGCGTCGCGGCCGACTGCCGGCTGAATCCGCTGACCGTGATGAAGGCCTATCAGCGTCTGGTGGACGACGGTCTCGTCGAAAAGCGGCGCGGCCTCGGCTTCTACGTCGGCGCCGGTGCGCGGGCGGCGTTGCTCGCCGGCGAACGCGAACGCTTTCTCAGCGAGGATTGGCCGCGGATCGCCGCGTCGATCCGCCGTCTCGGGCTGTCGATCGAAGAGCTCCTCGATCGCGACGCCGATCGCGCCTGAGCCGCTGAGACTCCCGATGCCGCCGGTCATCGACGCGCGCGACCTCACGAAGCGATACGGCTCGGTGCTCGCGGTCGACCGCGCGTGCTTCTCGATCGAGCCCGGCCGCATCGTCGGCCTGATCGGTCCGAATGGCGCCGGCAAGACCTCGATCCTGCGCGCGGTGCTCGGCCTCACCCGATACGAGGGCAATCTGCGGGTGCTCGGGCGCGACCCGTGGCGGGAGCGGGCTGCGCTGATGCGCGAGGCCGCGTTCATTCCGGATGTCGCGGTGCTGCCCGGGTGGCTACGGATCGATCGTGCGGTGGACTTCGTCGCCGCGATCCACCCGCACTTTCGCCGCGAGCGCTGTCGCGCGATGCTCGCGAAGACCCAGATACCGCTCGATCGCCGGGTGCGCGAACTGTCGAAGGGCCTGCGGACCCAGGTTCATCTCGCGCTCGCGATGGGTATCGACGCCAGACTCCTGGTGCTCGACGAGCCGACGATCGGCCTCGACCTGCTCGCGCGGCGAGCGTTCTACGACGCGCTCGTCGAGGATTTCATGGACGAATCCCGCACGATCCTGGTGACGACCCACCAGGTCGAGGAGGTCGAGAAGCTGCTGACCGACGTGCTGTTCGTCAATCGCGGCCGGATCGTCCTCGACGGACCGATCGAGTCTCTGGCGAGGCGCTACGCGGCCCTCAGCGTCGACCCGGCGCGGCTCGCCGAGGCGCGCGCGCTCGGCCCGTTCTACGAGCGCCGCACGCCCGGCAGGACCGTGCTCTACTATGAGGACGCGGACCGCGCCGCGCTCGCCGCGCTCGGCGATCTGCAGGTGCCGGACGTCGCCGACCTGTTCGTCGCCAAATTGTCCGGTGGCGCGTGATGACCCGTTTCCTGTGGCTGATTCGCCGCGAACTCTGGGAATACCGCGCGGCGTGGATCCTGCCGGCGGTGACCGGCGTGCTGCTCGTGCTCGCGGCCTCGTTCGGCCACGTCGACGTGGACATCGCGGGCGTCCGGCCCGGCCCGAGCGCGCTCGGCGGCGCCCTGCTGTTCGGCTTCGGGATCGTGTTCCTGTTCGCGATGCTGGCCTATTCGTCCTGGTACCTCCTCGATTGCCTGAACGCCGACCGCCGCGACCGCAGCATCCTGTTCTGGAAGTCCCTTCCGATCGGCGACGCGCAGACGGTGCTCGCGAAGCTCGCGACCGGCCTGATCGCGATCCCGCTCGTCTATTTCGCGGCCGCGGACGTGACCACGCTTGCGATCGCGTTCATCGTGTCGTTGCGCGCGCGCGCGTGGATCGGAACCGCGTTGTGGCATCCCGAGCAATGGCTGCAGTTGCAGGCCCTGTGGTGTTACCTGATCCTGACCCTCGCGATCTGGCTCCTGCCGGTCGCGGGCTGGCTGCTGCTCGTCTCCGCCTCGGTGCGCCGCGCGACCGTGCTCTGGTCGCTCCTGCCTCCGGTCGCCGCGGTCTGGGCCGAGCGGGTGTTCCTCGGAACGAACTGGGTCGGGCGGATCCTCGTGAATCGTCTGGTCGACGGCTATCCGGCAACCGCGTTTCACGACCTCTCGGGATCGCTCCTCGGCGCACTCGGCTTCCCCGGCGCGTCGCGGACGGCCGTGCCGGCGAGCGTCTGGGAACTGCTCGCGCCGGCTCGCTTCCTCGCAGCCCCCGCGACCTGGATCGGGGTCGGCGCCGGCGTCGTGCTGGTCGGTGCGGCGATCCGCCTGCGCGCGCGCAACGTCGATCCGTGAGCGCGCGATCCGCGCGCTTGGTGCGCGCGGGCGCGATCGTGCACAATGCACGAGGCCCTCTCTTCAACGCGTCGAGGACGTCGGCATGTACAAGACGAAGATCGATCTACCCGAAAAGACCCGCCGCAACGTGATCGCGATCCTGAACGACAGACTCGCCGATGCGATCGACCTGCAGAGCCAGGTCAAGCAGGCGCACTGGAACGTGAAGGGTCCTAACTTCATCGCGCTGCACGAACTGTTCGACAAGATCTCGGACATGGTGCTCGGTCAAATCGACGAGATCGCCGAGCGGGTCACCGCGCTCGGCGGTACGGCCGAGGGCACCGTCGCGGTCGCTGCGAAGCGCAGCCGGCTCAAGAACTACCCGCTCAGCATCACGTCCGGCAAGGACCATCTGTACTACTTGTCGACCCAGCTGGCCGCGTTCGGCAAGTCGGTACGCGCCGCGATCGACGCGACCGACGAGCTCGGCGATGCGGACACCGCGGATCTGTTCACGGGCATCTCGCGAGACCTCGACAAGCACCTCTGGTTCCTCGAGGCGCACTCGCAGGACAAGACCTGAGGAGGTCGGCCGGGCGTCAGCTGAGCAGCTGCGCGAAATAGCTGTTTCGCAGGCGGTTCGCCGGATCCGTCCGGCGGCGCAGCGCGGCGAACAGTCGCGCTCGCTCGCCGAGCGCCTTCGTGAGCTGCTCGACCGTGAGTGCGCGCGTCTGGGTGAGCGTCGGCGCGCCGCCGGCGTTCGACGCGAACTCGTTGAAGTCGATCAGGAAATCCTCGAATCCGGGATCGCCCGGCGACGACGGTTCCAGCGTGACCCGGTCGCCCGCATGGCTCGGACTGAACAACGCGTTCCGGTCACGGTGCAGACGACTCGCGACGGTCACGAGGTTGCATCGGTACCGATAACGCTTTTGATGGTCGCGGCAGAACGCGGCGTATTCCTCGAGGAGTTTCGGGAAGTCCGCCTGCGCAAATGCCCAGAGGCTGTACGTGTGGCGGGCCTTCGAGGGGTCCGCGGGGAGCTCGCGCATCCATTCGTGCGAGTGCAGCACGACGCCGCGCGAGGCGCGGCCCTGCGCGGCATGCAGCGCGCGGTGCACGCCCGTGAGTACCGCGTTGCGCAGTCCCGGTGTCGCGAGCACGCTGCCGACCGACGAGCCGAACGCCGGCAGCACGTTGCGCATCACGGACTGACGGATCTGCCAGATCCCGGAGCGGGTGATGCTCTCGTCCGGATCGCGGACGCGCCGTTCGACGGTGATCCGGTCGGAAAACGGCGCGACATGAAATCGCAGTGCGCCGGGCTCTTCGACGATGCGCGCGTAACGCGCCGCGAACTCCGCGAAGGAGTGACTGCGATATTCGATCTTCACCGGCGCCACCGGTTCGACGCGCAGCGAGACCTCGTGAACGACGCCGAGCAGGCCATGACTCGATCGCAAGACGCGCATGAGGTCCCGGTCGCGCTCGGTGACCGTGATCTGTCGACCTTGGGGCGTGACCAACCGGATCTCGGTCACGCAGGAGGCCATCTGCGCGCAGTCCTCGCGATAGGACGGCTGCGGCAGCGTCGCGACCGCCAGCGCGCCGACCGACATGTTGCCGATGTCCGGGGTCAGCGGCAGCTCCAGCCCGCGCTCGGCGAGCGCCCGGACCAGGGCCGCGACCCGCACGCCGGCCTGCACGCGGACGCAGCCTTCGTCGTAGCCGAGGATCCTGTCGAACGCATCCAGATGCAGCGCCGTGCCGCCATCGGTGTTCGCGCAGCGAGTGATCGAGTAGTCGGCCCCGATCGGGCGTACCGGCGAGGGATACGCCTTCGGGTTCGCGAGGATCGCGGCGACCTCCTCGACGGTCCGGGGTCGAACGGTGACGCGCGGCCGGCGGTGCAGCCCGATCCGATCCGCGCCCGGGGTGCGCGTGCCATTCAGTGCCATGTCGATCATCCCTCGGCAGTCGGGCCGCTCTCGGAGCGGCATCCGGCTGTTCCGGGCGCGCGAGTCCAGCCGCCGGAGCGCGTGGGCGCGTCGATCGAAGGCACTGGCGGCTCCGCTGTCGTGGGGCGCCCGATCGGCGCCCGGTAGACCGGTGGCTTTGCGTCCCCGCCTTTCGACGGGTTTGCCCTTGAACAGCGGATTCACTATGCGATGGCGCGGTTCTCCTGTAAAGAGCCGCGCCGCAGGCGCGCAAGCCGATCAATGCGATACCATCGACTGCGTCGCAGAATTCGCCGCTCAGCCGGCCAGCATCAGGCTTTCGGTCCGCTCGATCGCCTCGGGCGTCCCGTGCAGCATCACGACGTCGCCCGATCTCAGTACCGTTTCGCCCCCGGGGTCGCGACCGACGATGCGGTCACGACGGATCGCCCGGACGCTCGCCGCCGCGCCGTGTGCCGCGAGCGCGTCGAGGGTTCGGCCGACGGCCCAGGCATGCGGCGGGAGCACGACGCTGTGCAAACGCTCCCGAGCCCGCGCGCCATCCGCCCCGATCGGCGAGCGTTCATCGGCCAGGACTTCGCGCAGCAGCGCATAGCGGTCGGTGCGGATGCCGTCGATCGTCCGGACCACCCGCGAGACCGGCTCCTTCAGCAACAGCAACAGGTGCGATGCGAGCATCAAGCTCGCTTCGAAGGTCTCCGGCACGACCTCGGTCGCGCCAGCGGCCTGCAGTTCCTCGAGGTGCACGTCGTCGGGCGTGCGCACGAGAATCGGCACGTCGGGGCGCAACGACCGAATCGCGCGCACCACGCGCAACGCGACCGGCGGATTCGCGAAGGTGATCACGACGCAGTTCGCCCGCATCGCGCCGACGCTGCGCAGGACCTCGATCTGCGCGGCGTCTCCGAAGACGACGGGGTCGCCCGCCTGCCGTGCCGAGCGTATCCGCCGTGGATCGACTTCGAGCGCGAGGTACTCGAACCCGCGGCGCTCGAGCACGCGCGCGACGTTCTGCCCGACCCGCCCGAAGCCGCAGATCATCACGTGCTCGCGCCCGGCAACGGCGAGCGTCGCGCGCGTCTCCGGCCCGACGTCCGTCCCCGGCGGGCCGGTCCGGCCGAGCAACGCGGCGGCGATTCGCCGATTGTGGCGAATCAGCAGCGGCGCCAGCAGCATGCTCGACACCGTCGCGGCGAGCAACGGCTGCGCGACCGCGGGCGCCAGGAGCCGGTGCTGGAGCAGGAGCGTGAGCAGCGCGAATCCGAATTCCCCGCCCTGACTGGCGACGACGCCCGTGCGCAGTGCCTTGAACCAGCTCCGCGCGGCGCGTCTCGCGACCAGCGCGATCACGCCGGTCTTCAGCACCAGGATCCCGGCGAGCAATGCTGCGACCAGCGTGAAGTCGCGCAGCAGCAGGCGGCCGTCGAGCAGCATGCCGACGCTGATGAAGAACAGTCCGACCAGCACGTCGCGATACGATCCGATCGATGCCTCGACCTGGTGGCGGAACTCGGTCTCGGCGAGCATCATCCCGGCGAGAAAGCCGCCGAGGGCGAGCGACAGGCCCGCCGCGCGGGTCGCCCACGCGGCCGCGAGCACCACCAGCAGCGCGGTCAATGCGAACAGCTCCGTCGAGTGCACCGACGCGATCGCGTGGAACAGCGGGCGCAGCAGCCAGCGTCCCGCCGCGAGCACCAGCGCGAGAGCGAGCGCCGCAAACGCAATCGACAGGACGATTCCCCGCGCGCCGCCCGGGTGACCACCGTCGCGCAACGACGACTCGAGCGCGAGCAGCACCGTGAACGCGAGATCCTGGAAGAGACAGATCGCGACCGCGAGTCGTCCGTGCGACCGGTTGTTCTCGGACTGCTCGGTGAGCTGTGCGACGATGATCGCGGTCGACGACATCGCGATCGCGCCGCCGGTGACGACCGCGGTCGCCGGCGCGATCCCGAACCCGGCGATCGCGATGCCGGCGACGGCACCCGCGGTGAGCAGCACCTGCAATCCGCCGACGCCGAAGACCTCGGTGCGCATCGCGACCAGGCGCGGCCTGGAGAATTCCAGCCCGAGCGTGAACAACAGGAACGTGATCCCGAACTCGGCGAGGAGTCGAGTGGTCGCGGTGTCGTCGACCAGACCGAGCGCGTGGGGGCCGAGCATCGCCCCGACCAGGAGATAGCCGAGAATCGCAGGCAGTGCGAGCCGACGCACGAGCGCGACCACGCCGACCGAGGCCGTCAGCAGGATCAGGATCTGCAACAGAGGATCCGCGTGCATCGCGTGATCGACGTTAATGCCCCGGTGCGCCCGGGGCAATGGCGGCGACACCGGTCGCCGCGCCTGATAAAGTGTGCGGATGGAACCGATAGCGGTAGACGTCAAGGCCGGAGAGACGTACTGGTGGTGCCGTTGCGGCAAGAGTGCGCGGCAGCCGTTTTGCGACGGTTCGCACAAGGGCACCGAGTTCACGCCGATGAAGCACCAGGCGAGCGCGGACGCGCGCGTGTGGTTCTGCGCGTGCAAGCGCACGGCGACTCCGCCGTTCTGCGACGGTTCGCACAAGAAGATCGCGGCGCCGTCGACCGGCTGAACCGACGATGCCGAGTTCGTTGGCGCTCGAAGGCGGCGGCGACGAATGGCGTTTGCGGATCGCGGGCGATTGGTCGGCCCGGGCGCTCGCCGAGGCGCAGGCCCTGCTCGGCGACTTGCCGCAGTCGATCGCCGGCACGCTGACCTGCGACTGGTCAGCCGCCGAGTCGCCGGGGATCGGCCCGGCCTGGGCGCTGCTCGCGCGGATCGATGCGATCGGTGGCGGACGACTGCGGATCCAGCACGTCGCGCCGCCACGTCACGTTGCCTTTCTCGACGCATTGCGTCGGCGGACCCCGGTGGACAGTCCCTCGGACGATGCGCGTTCGCCCGGCGCGCTCGGCGCACTCGGCCGCTGGGTGCTCTCGCGGGGCGCCGAGATGCGCGAGTTCGCGGCCCTCGTCGGTCGCATCGTCACGGTGCTCGCGCGCGCGGTCCGGCAGCCGCGATCCTGGCGTCTGCCGTCGCTGACGCGGCATGTCTACGAGACCGGTGTCACCGCGATCCCGATCGTCTGCCTGATCGCGTTCCTGATCAGCGTGATCGTCGCCTACCTCGGATCGCAGCAGTTGCGGCTGTTCGGCGCGGAGATCTTCGTGGTCGACCTGATCGCGATCGCGGTGCTCCGCGAGATGGGGGTGCTGCTGACCTCGATCGTCGTCGCCGGCCGCTCGGGCAGCGCCTTCGCGGCCGAGATCGGCGCGATGCGGCTCAACGAAGAGATCGACGCGCTGCGCGCGATGGACATGGACCCGATCGAGCTGCTGGTCGTTCCCCGGATCCTCGCGCTGGTGATCAGTTTGCCGGCGCTCACGGTGATCGCCGATGCGACCGGCCTGCTCGGCGGCGGGCTGCTCGCGCACTACCAGGCGCACATCTCCTGGCCGCAGTTCGCGGACCGGTTGCGGGCGGCGATCGCGCCGACCACGTTCTGGGCGGGGCTGATCAAGGCGCCGGTGTTCGCCGTGCTGATCGCGGTCGTCGGGACCTATCGCGGGATGCGCGTCCGCGAGTCGCCGCGCGAGCTCGGCCGGCAGACGACGATCGCGGTGGTGCAATCGATCTTCCTCGTGATCCTCGCCGACGCCGTGTTCGCGGTGCTGTTCGTGCGGCTCGGATTCTGACGATGCCGACGATCGCGGAACCGGTGATTCGCGTGAGGGACCTCGTGAACCGCTTCGCAGGCCAGATCGTTCACGACGGGCTGGCGATGGACGTGAGCGCGCGCGAGATCTTCGGGGTCGTCGGTGGATCGGGAACCGGCAAGTCGGTCCTGCTGCGGACGATCCTCGGTCTGCAAACGCCCACCGCCGGCCGCGTCGAGCTGTACGGACGCGAAGTCGGCGCCTTGTCGCGTGCCGAACGCGCCGAGATCGTGCAGCGGGTCGGGGTCACATTCCAGAACGGTGCGTTGATCGGATCGCTGACGGTCGCGGAGAACGTGCAGTTGCCGTTGCGCGAGTACCGGCGGCTCCGGCCCGCGGCGCTCGACGAGCAGTCGCGTCTGTGTCTCGCGATGGTCGGACTGCCGAACGGCGCCGCGGACAAATATCCGTCGCAGCTCTCCGGTGGCATGGTGAAGCGGGCGGCACTCGCGCGCGCCCTCGCACTCGAACCGACGCTCCTGTGCCTCGACGAACCGACCGCGGGTCTCGATCCGATTTCCGCAGCGGGGTTCGATGAGCTACTGTTGTACTTGCATTCCCAGCTGGACTTGACCGTCGTCATGATCACGCACGACCTGGATACCCTGTTCCGGACCTGCAGCCGAATTGGCGTGATTCTCGACGGCAGGATGTCGAGCGGTACCCTCGAGCAGGTTGCGGAGGACCCGCATCCTTGGATCCAGGCCTATTTCCACGGACCGAGGGCTCGCGCGACGCGAAGGGGGAGCGATGGATAGGGATGCGAATTACGTCGCCGTCGGTGCGTTCGTGCTGTTGATCGCCGCGCTCGCGACCGGCTTCGTGTTCTGGTACGCGGAACGCGGCGAGCGACATGCGACCGCTCGCTACGAGATCTACTTCGAGGGCTCGGTCAGCGGACTGTCCAAGGGAAGCCCCGTGCGCTACCTCGGCGTCGACGTCGGCAAGGTCGCGCGAATCACCCTGGATCCGTCTCATCCAAAGCGCGTCCGCGTGATCGCCGACATCGACTCGACGGCGCCGATCGACAGTCGAACGCGCGCGTCGCTCGGCCTGCAAGGCGTCACCGGCCTGCTGTTCATCGACCTCGAGCAGAATCCCCATGCGGGTCCGCCGCGACCCCTGGCCCAGGGGCTGCGCCACCCGGTGATCCAGTCGGCGCCGTCGGATTTCGACGTGCTGCTGAGCAGCCTTCCGGCGCTGACGACGCGCGCGGTCGAACTCGTCGATCGCCTGAATCAGGTGTTCAGCGATCAAAACGTCGCCGCACTGCGCGCGACGATCGACAACGCACGGCTCGCGAGCGAACGGCTCCCGGCGACGATCCAGGACGTGCAGCAGCTCGTCCAGGAGGTCCGCGTGTCGACGCAGGCGGTGGATGCGGCCGCCGTTGAGCTGCGCGCGATCTCGGCGCGCTCCGCGCCGCAGATCGATGCGACGATGCAACACGTCGCCGAGGTCGCGGGCAATCTCGCGGACACGACCCGTCGGCTCGACCGCCTGGTCACCGCGAACGGTCCGGCGCTGACCCGTTTCACGCGCGACGGTCTGCCCCAATTCGATGCGCTGGTTCGCGAGAGCCGCGACACGGCGCGCCAGATGCGGGATCTGTCGCGCTCCTTGCACGAGGATCCGTCGCAGCTGCTATACCGTCCGCGGCGCAGCGGCATCGAGGTGCCGCGGTGACCCGCGCGGTCGCCGCGCGGCGCGTGCTGTGGTGCATCGCCGGCGCGATCGGTCTCGGGGCGTGCAGTCATTCGTTGCTGCGCAGCGACCGGCCGCCTCCGACCGTTTACGCGCTCGCGCCGCACCCAGGCACCCCCGCGCCTCGCATCGCAGCGGACCTGAAAGTGCTGGCCCCGATCGTCGCGCCGGGGATCGGCTCGGCCCGCATCGCGGCGTCCTTCCCCGACCGACGCCTCGATCACTTCGCGCGCGTTCGCTGGAGTGCGCCGCTCGCCGAAGCGATCGAGCAGCTCGCGATCGGCGAGTTCCGCGCCCGGTCGGGGCTGCGTGCCATGGTGCCGGACCGCTCGGTGGACCCGACGCGATACTGGCTGGAGATCGAGGTGGTCGCGTTCCAGGCCGACTACTCGCGCCACGGTGGTCCGCCGACCGTCGACGCACACTTCGTCGCCCGCGTCGGCGATGCAGCGACCGGTCGCGTGATCGCGCGCGTCGATGCCGTCGCCCGGCGCCGCGCGGTGGCGAATCGGATGACCTCGATCGTCGCCGCGTTCGAGTCCGCCGCCGATGCGGCGCTCGACCGGATCGTCGCGACGACGGACGCGCGGCTCGCCCGGGCGCTCACCGCTCGCCGGCGGCCTTGAGCCGCTCGATCGACTCGGCGAGGCCGAGCCAGCGTTCCTCGAGCGCTTCGATCGTGCGGACGAGTTCGCCATAGCGCGCATAGCCGCCCTCGGGCACCTCTCCACGCGCGACCGCCTCCTCCAGCGCGGCGCGTTCGCCGCCGAGGGCCGCGATGCGCGCCTCCAGGTCGGCGAGTTCACGGCGCAATGGCGCCAGCCGCGGCCGC
>JAGWPU010000011.1 GCA_028870355.1 Gammaproteobacteria bacterium
CGTTCATGATGTACTGAACGGAGGCGAACGCTTCGGCGGCGTTCGGCTTGTAGTTCATCGTCAGGAAGATGCCGGTGACGATCTGGTTCACGAGCACGAGCAGCGCGAGCGAACCGAAGAAGTACCAGAAGTTGAAGTTCTTCGGCGCGTAGTACTCCGCGAGGTGCTCCTTCCAGAGCTTCGTCAGCGGGAAGCGCGCGTCGATCCATGGGAGCAAACCCCGGCCGTTGCCGGCGGAATCGGATGATTCGGACATCGGTCAGACTCTCCTGCGGATTTAGGCGTTCTGCGAGGCGTCGTCGACGCCGACCACGACTCGCAAGTCCTTGCCGAAGGCATACGGCGGAATTGCGAGATTCTTCGGCGCCGGGACGTTCTTGAAGACCCGGCCCGACGCGTCGTACTTCGACCCGTGACAAGGGCAGTAGAAGCCACCCGGCCAGTCCTTGCCGAGGTCGACGCCGGCGACCTGGAATTCCCCGCGCCGCTCGAACGCGCCGAGGGGCGCGCAGCCGAGGTGCGTGCAGACGCCGAGCCCGACCCAGTATTCCGGATTGCGCGCGCGCGCGGCACCGCTCGCCTTGATGTAGGCCGGCTGATCCGAGGCATCGGAGTTCGGATCGGCGAGCAGGGCGTTGTGGTCGCCGAGATGCTCGAGGATGTCCTTGGTTCGGCGCACGACGTAGATCGGCTGGCCCCGCCACGCGACCTT
The DNA here is from genome assembly GCA_028870355.1 of Gammaproteobacteria bacterium. GTDB lineage: Bacteria > Pseudomonadota > Gammaproteobacteria > Steroidobacterales > Steroidobacteraceae > Bog-1198. The sequence continues at coordinate 713 of JAGWPU010000011.1, forward strand.
GACCATCTGTCCCGGCTCGAGCTTCGAGGCATCGAGCTCGACCGGCGCGCCGAGCGCGCGCGCGCGGGCGCTCGGGCTCCAGGAGGCGAGGAACGGGACCGCGGCGAACACGACGCCGATCGCTCCCGTACCGACGGTTGCCGCCGTCAACAGTCGGCGCCGGCTATGATCGATCTTCTCTGCCATTGCGATTTCCCCTCGACAACCCACATCGACTTCGCGCACGAACTCGTCCACCGAGCACGCGTCCCGGGAAGCGTTGCGGTATTTAACAATCCGAACCGACGGCGCATTATACATACCGTGCGGCTCGTGCTGGGTCCGGCCTCGCCTCGCCGCGGGCACACTTGCGGAAAACCCTGGTGAAGACAGCGCGCACCCTAGTAAAAGTACTTATACGCGCGATCATTCTCGGCCTCGCGGCCGGTTTCGTGATCGTCTGGTGGAAGCCATCGTTGCTCGAACGCCCGGCGGCCGAGACCGCGCGCCTGGACACGCCGACCGCGGCGCCACTCGCGGGCCGGACCCCGTCGACGCCGGTCGGGCCCACCGACGCGGGCCCCGAGCGGCGCATCGTCGTCGCGAGCTTTGCGGACGCGGTCGCGCGCGCGGCCCCCGCGGTCGTGAACATCTATACCGCGCGGGTGGTCACGGAGCGCACCGCGGCGCCACCGCTCGCACAGCTGTTCGGAGATTTCTGGCCGACCTACCGCCAGCGGGTCGAACGCAGCCTCGGCTCCGGCGTGATCGTCGATGCGAACGGCACGATCGTGACCAATCAGCACGTGATCGCGGGCGCCGAGTCGATCCGGGTGCAGCTCGCCGACGGTCGCGCCGCCGAGGCGAAGATCGTCGGCGAGGATCCGGACACCGACCTCGCGGTCCTGCGGGTGTCGCTCGGGAAACTGCCGGTGATGACGCTCGGCCGCTCGGACACGCTGCGCCCCGGCGACATCGCGCTCGCGATCGGCGATCCGTATGGCCTGAGCCAGACGGTGACGCAGGGGATCGTCAGCGCGACCGGCCGCGGTCAACTCGGGCTCGCGACCTTCGAGAACTTCATCCAGACGGACGCGGCGATCAATCCGGGGAATTCCGGCGGTGCGCTGATCAACGCGCGCGGGGAGCTGATCGGAATCAACACGGCGGTGCTGAACCGTGCGTACGGCGGTCCCGAGGGGATCGGCTTCGCGATCCCGGTGAACCTCGTCCGTGGCGTCGTCAAGCAGATCCTGGAGTACGGCCACGTGATCCGCGGCTGGCTCGGCCTGTCGCCGCAGGAGATCAGCAACGCGCAGGCCACCGAGCTCGGGATGCCACACGGGGGGATCACGGTGGTGAACATCCTGGTGAAGAGCCCCGCCTACGCGGCGGGCGTACGTCCCGGCGACCTGATCACGGCGCTCGACGGGCAGCCGATCACGAGCGCGCAGGAACTGGTGAGCCGGGTCGCGGAGCTCAAGCCAGGCACGCTGGTGACGCTCGCCGGCGAGCACGGTACGCGGCCGTTCACGGTTCGATTCCAGGTGATCGAGCGGCCGGACGGCGGGACCGCGCGCTGATCGACGGATCCCGGCCGAATCAGCCGGGGGTGCGGCGAATCCGCGCGCCGAGCGCCTGGAATTTCTCCTCGATCGCTTCGTAGCCGCGGTCGATGTGGTAGATGCGCTCGATCTCGGTGCGGCCTTCGGCGACGAGGCCGGCAAGGATCAGGCTCGCCGATGCGCGCAGGTCGGTCGCCATCACCGGCGCGGCCGTCAGGCGCTCCACGCCCTTGATGATCGCGGTGTTGCCCTCGAGGCGGATTTCCGCGCCCATGCGGCGCATCTCGAGCATGTGCATGAAGCGGTTCTCGAAGATCGTCTCGATGATCGTCCCGACACCGGTGGCGACCGCGTTCAGTGCCGCGAACTGCGCCTGCATGTCGGTCGGGAACGCCGGGTAGGGCGCGGTGCGAATGTCGACCGCACGCGGCCGCCGCCCCCGCATGTCGATCTCGATCCAGTTGTCGCCGGAGCTCACCTGCGCCCCGGCCTCCTCGAGCTTCCCCGTCACCGCGTCGAGATGATCGGGCCGGGTGTGCTTCACGCGGATGCGGCCGCCGGTGATCGCGCCGGCGACCAGGTAGGTCCCGGTCTCGATGCGGTCCGGCAACACCTCGTAGGCGGTCCCGTGCAGACGCTCGACACCGTCGATCACGATCTTGTCGCTGCCCGCGCCCTGGATCCTCGCGCCCATCGCGTTCAGGAAATTCGCGAGGTCGACGACCTCGGGCTCGCGCGCGGCGTTCTCGAGCTCGGTACGCCCTTCGGCGAGCGCCGCGGCCATCATCAGGTTCTCGGTACCGGTCACGGTGACCGTCTCGAGCACGAACCGTGCGCCCCGCAGGCGGTTCGCCCGCGCCTTGATGTAGCCGTTCTCGATGTGGATGTCAGCGCCCATCGCCTGCAGGCCGGCGACGTGGATGTTCACCGGGCGGGCGCCGATCGCGCAGCCCCCCGGCAGGGACACGTCCGCCTCGCCGAAACGCGCGAGCAGGGGCCCCAGCACGAGGATCGACGCGCGCATCGTCTTGACCAGCTGATACGGCGCGACCCGCTCCCGGATCGTCGACGCATCGACCTCGACGCGCATCTTCTCGTCGATGGTCACGGACACGCCCATCCGGCCGAGCAGCTCGATCATCGTGGTCACGTCCTGCAGGTGCGGGACGTTCGAGACGATCACCGGACCGTCCGCGAGCAGGCAGGCCGAGAGGATCGGCAAGGTCGCGTTCTTGGCGCCGGAGATGCGGACTTCGCCCTCGAGCGCGACGCCACCGTGTATCTGCAGTTTGTCCAAGGGTCGATGCTTCCGTGGGTCGAAACGGCGGTCGGGTCGGCCGTGGGCTCAGCGCTGCCCGAGCGCCTCGTACTCGGCGCCCGTATAGGCCTTGAGCGCGAGGGCGTGGATTTCGTTGCCCATCGCCGCGCCGAGCGTCGCATAGACCATCTGGTGGCGTTGCAGCGGGCGCTTGCCGGCGAACGCGTCGGTGACGACGATCGCCTCGAAATGAACGTTGTCGTCGCTGACGACGGTTGCTCGGCTGCCGGCGAGACCGGTGCGGATCAGCTCGGCAACCTGTTGCGGGGTCATCATCGCCTCCAGGAAATCGTGACGAATCCTCGCAGTTTACAAGAGAAGCGGCGATCGGGTGCAGCCGCGACCGGTCGGGAACGCGCTATCATGCAGGCCATGCGTCCAGGGTTCACCGACGAGCAGCTGATCGAGGCCGCGCGACGGGCAATATCGGTCGAAATCGACGGCTTGCGCGCCCAGCTGCCGCGGATCGGCGACGCGTTCGCCCAGGCCTGCCGGGTCTGCTTCGGGTGTCGCGGCCGCGTCGTCGTCACCGGAATGGGCAAATCCGGGCACGTCGCCGGGAAGATCGCCGCGACCCTCGCGAGCACCGGCACGCCCGCGTTCTTCGTGCACCCGGCGGAGGCGAGTCACGGCGACGTCGGGATGATCATCCGCGACGACGTGCTGCTCGCACTGTCGAACTCCGGCGAGACCGACGAGGTGCTCACGATCGTTCCCGTGATCAAGCGCCTCGGCGTCCCGCTCGTCGCGATGACCGGCAGCGCCCGATCGACTCTCGCGCGCGCGGCGACCGTGCACCTCGAGATCGGCGTCCCGGCGGAAGCCTGCCCCTTGAATCTCGCCCCGACCGCGAGCACGACCGCCGCGCTCGCGGTCGGCGACGCGCTCGCGGTCGCGCTGCTGAAGGCCCGCGGATTCACCGAGGAGGACTTCGCGAGGTCGCACCCGGCCGGCAATCTCGGTCGGCGACTCCTGCTGCGGGTCGCAGACGTGATGCGGACCGGGGCGGACGTGCCGCGCGTCGCCCCCGAGACCTCGCTCGCCGACGGCCTGCTCGAGATCTCGCGCAAGGGACTCGGGATGACCGCGATCGTCGACCCGGCGGACCGCGCGATCGGCGTGTTCACCGACGGCGACCTGAGACGCGCGATCGATCGCGCGGTCGATCTGCGCGCGACGCCGATCGCGACGGTGATGACCCAGAACGCGAAGACGGTGCGCTCCGACACCCTGGCGGCCGAGGCGCTGTTGTCGATGGAACGCCATCGGATCACCGCGCTCCTCGTCGTCGATCCCGAGGACCGGGTCGTCGGCGCGCTCAACGTCCACGACCTGATGCGCGCGGGGGTCGTTTGAGCGCCCGCCGTCCGACGCCCCTCGCGAAGATCGAGCTGCTGGTGCTCGACGTGGACGGCGTGCTCACCGACGGCCGGCTGTACTTCGGCGCACGCGGCGAGGCACTGAAGGTCTTTCACGTCCGTGACGGCCATGGCGTGAAGCTCCTGCGCTCGAGCGGCGTCGACGTCGCGGTGATCAGCGGGCGGCGTTCCGCGGCGGTCGGCCGCCGCATGCGCGAGCTCGGGGTCGAGGACGTCGTGCAGGGCGCGGCGGACAAGGTCGACGCGCTCGACCGACTGTGCGCGACGCGGCGGATACGGCCGACCGCGGTCGCCTGCCTCGTCGACGACACGCCCGACCTTCCCATGATGGCCGCAGTCGGCCATGCAGGCGCCGTCGCCGACGCCCACCCCCTCGTGCGCGCGGCCGCGCACTGGATTGCCGAGAGCGCCGGCGGGCGCGGCGCGGTGCGCGAGCTGTGTGACGCGATCCTGCGCGCACGCGCGGGGGCACGCTGATGCTGTTCCGGGTGTTCACGGTGCTCGCGGTGATCGCGCTCGCGATCAGCACCTGGATCTTGAGCACACCGGACCGCCTGCGCCGCAGCGAGCCGGCGGCGCGTCAGGGGCCTCATCCGGGCTATTACCTGACGGACGCCGTACTCACGGACTACGGGGCCGACGGAGCGCCGAGCGTACGGATCCAGGCCGCGCGCATCGACGAGATCGGCCGCGGCAACCAGGTCGCGCTGCACGACATCCACGTGACCTACGCAGCGCCCGGCGGCGAGTCCTGGGTGATGAGCGGCGACCGCGCGCGGATCGAGCCCGACGGCAAGGCGGTCGACGTGCAGGGCAACGTGCAGCTGCGCGGCGTCGACCCGCACCGGCCCGGCACGGCGATCATCCGCAGCGACCGGATGCGCTACGACGTCGCCGACGCCGTCGCGAGCACGCCGGAGGACGTGCGCATCGAGTTCGGCGGGGAGACGTTGAGCGCCCACGGACTCCTCGCCGACCTGAAGCGCCGCACCGTGCGGCTGGAGTCGGACGTGAATGGCCACTTCGTCCCGTAACGCGCGCACCCACGGCGCCGCGCTGCTGGTCGCC
>JAGWPU010000077.1 GCA_028870355.1 Gammaproteobacteria bacterium
GACCTGATCCAGGAGGGGAACATCGGCCTGATGAAGGCGGTCGACAAGTTCGAATACCGCCGCGGATACAAGTTCTCGACCTACGCGACTTGGTGGATTCGTCAGGCGATCACGCGCTCGATCGCCGACCAGGCACGCACGATCCGCATCCCGGTGCACATGATCGAGACGATCAACAAGCTGAACCGGATCTCGCGGCAGATGCTGCAGGAGATGGGACGCGAGCCGACCCCCGAGGAACTCGCGGTCCGCATGGAGATGCCCGAGGACAAGGTTCGCAAGGTGCTGAAGATCGCGAAGGAACCGATCTCGATGGAGACCCCGATCGGCGACGACGAGGACTCCCACCTCGGGGATTTCATCGAGGACACGTCCGTGTCCTCGCCGATCGACTCGGCGACGACCGAGTCCTTGCGCGAGACGACGCACTCGGTGCTCGCGCAGCTCACGCCGCGCGAGGCGAAGGTGCTGCGCATGCGTTTCGGGATCGACATGAACACCGATCACACGCTCGAGGAAGTCGGCAAGCAGTTCGACGTGACCCGCGAGCGGATCCGGCAGATCGAGGCGAAGGCGCTGCGCAAGCTCCGACATCCGAGCCGCAGCGAGCAGCTCCGCAGTTTCCTGATGGACGATTGATGCGTCGCGCGGGCGGGTGCCCGCGCGATCGCTTCCCTGCCCTCCCGACCCGCTCGCGGCGCCGACCACGCGGCATCGCGTTCGCGGCATCGCGTTCGCGGCGTCGCGTTCGCGGCGTCGCACTCGCGCGACAAGGCGAACATCCTAAGTAGTTATCCGTATTTGTTCGCGGCACTCGCTTGCGTATCTTGCGCGATGAGAAATTGAAGAAATGGCGCAACCGTCGATCAATCCGGGTCGACCCAGTACGCCATCAGCGAGAGGATGTCAGCGATGTTGCAAAAACCCCGATTGAGAAAGTTCCTGCCGCACCTCGTGCTGCTCGGCGCGTGTGCGGGCGTCGCCGCCCCGAGCTGGGCGGTGCCGAGCTTCGCGCGCCAGACCGGTATGGCCTGCGCGGCCTGCCACACGGTGTTCCCGGAGCTCACCCCGTTCGGCCGCGAGTTCAAGCTGAACGGCTACGTGCTCGACAACATGAAGCAGATCACCGGGATCACGACCAACGCGCAATCCACGCTCTCGCTGAACGAGATCCCGCCGATCAGCTTCATGCTGCAGGTGTCGTACACGCACACCGGCTCGCCGCTCCCCGACAGCGCGCTGACCGGTGCGTACGCGAAAAACGGCGACGTGCTGTTCCCGCAGCAGGCGAGCTTCTTCTACGCCGGCAAGATCGCCGACAATCTCGGCGCGTTCGTGCAGCTGACCTACGACGGCGTCGGCGGCTCGTTCGGGCTCGACAACACCGACGTGCGCTACGCGCGCCACGTGGAGCTGCCGTCCTTCGGCAACAAGGACCTGGTGATCGGCGTCACGCTGAACAACAACCCGACGGTGCAGGATCCCTGGAACACCACCCAGGCCTGGGGATTTCCGTACGCCGGCAGCGCGACCGCGCCCGGACCGGCGGCGTCCACCAAGCTCGATAGCGGCGGGATCGGCCAGTCCGCGGGCGGGCTCGGCGTCTACGCGTGGTGGAATCACAGCCTGTACGCGGAGGTGACCCTGTACGCCGCGGCGATCCAGGGTGGCGCGCACCCGCTCGACAGCACGCAGGCGGCGGTGATCCACGGCGTCTCGCCGTACTGGCGCCTCGCGTACGAAGCTCGCTGGGGCCGCAATTCGCTGGAGGTCGGCACCTACGGGATCGACGCCCACATGCACCCGGGCAGCGGCAACGCACTCGCCGGACCGACCGACGAGTATCTCGACGTCGCCGGCGACGCGCAGTACGAGTACATCGGCGGAGACAACATCTTCACGGTGACCTCGACCTACATCCACGAGCGGCAGACGCTCGCGGCGAGCGTGCTGGACGGCTTCGCGGCGAACGACCACAACACCTTGAAGACGTTCAAGCTGATGGGCGAGTACTACTATCAGCGCATGATCGGCGCGTCGATCGGGTACTTCAACACGACCGGGACGAGCGATGCGGTCCTCTACGCGGCGGCGCCCGTCGGCGGAAGCGCGGTGAACAGCCCGGACTCGAACGGCGAGGTCTTCGAAGTCAACTACCTTCCGTGGCTGAACACGAAGCTCCAGCTGCAGTACGTCCACTACAACAAGTTCAACGGCGGCACGACCAATTACGACATCGGACCCGGACCCTACGATCCCGCCGTGTACGCACCCGGCACCGTCGGCCGCAGCGCGTCCGACAACGACACCCTGTACCTGCTCGCCTGGCTGAATTTCTGACGCGGCGTGCCCAAACGAAAGGCGGAGTGAACGAGTTATGAAGCGAAGAACCCTGTTGACACTGACTCTCGGCGCATGCGTCGGCCTCGGAGGGCTCGCGCAGGCGCAGAACCTCGCGAACGCGCAGGACAAGGCCCAGCTCAAGGCGACGATCGACAATTGCTCGGTCTGTCACGGCATCGACGGCCGCAGCGTGTCGCCGACGTTCCCGAACCTGGCGGCACAGCAGCCGGTGTACATCGAGAACCAGCTGAAGGCGTTCAAGGATCACACGCGCGGCGACCCGAACGCGCAGGCGTTCATGTGGGGCATGGCGTCGGGGCTCAGCGACCAGATGATCACCCAGGTCGCCGAGTACTTCGCGTCGCAGCCGCCACCGTCGCCGGAGAAGGGCGATCCGAAGCTGATCGCGGAAGGACACCACATCTTCACGCACGGCATCCCGGCGGAAGGGGTCCCGGCGTGCGCGAGCTGCCACGGGCCCGACGCCGCAGGCCGGGGGATGTTCCCGCGGCTCGCCGGTCAGCACCAGGAATACCTGCTGAAGCAGCTGCTCGTGATCCAGACCGCTTTGCGTAACGCCCCGGTGATGCACGGGGTGATCAAGGATCTGTCCCGGCAGCAGATGGACGCAGTCACGACTTATCTGGCGTCGCTCTAACCCCCTGGGAAACGCCGCCCGCCGGTCGGAAACGATCGGCGGGCTTTTTTTCGCCCGTTCTCCCGGTTCAGCGGCGGTCGTCGACGCCGGCCGCCGGTCGATCGGTCGCGCCGGCGCGGGCTTGGCGCATCGGGACAAGCCGACGACGCAAAATGATCAGCCAGCCCACCCCGACCTTGACCATACTCCCTCCTTTGGGGGCGAACGCGGCTCGAAGCGAGCCGCGTGGCCGGACGCTCCCCCGGCGGACACGGAGATACACGATGCATGACCAGACCACCGAATCCTCCCGAGCCCGGCGCCCGAGCGGACGCGACGCCAAGCGGGCGGCCCGCGCGGCGCGCGCCGGCGCCACAGTGCCTTACATCACCCGGCGCATCCCCTACTACGAGGTGCTCGACGAGCAAGCGCTCGCAACGCTCGAGCACAACGCCGATACGATTCTCGAGGAAGTCGGCATCGACTATCGCGACGACCCGGAGGCGCTCGAGATCTGGAAGGCGGCCGGCGCGGATGTGCGCGGCGAACGGGTGCACTGCCCGCGCGGCATGTGCCGCACCCTGATCCAGAAGACCGCGCCGCGGGAGTTCACGCAGCACGCACGCAATCCCGCGCGCAGCGTCCGCATCGGCGGCAAGAACACCGTGTTCGCACCGGCCTACGGTCCGCCGTTCGTGCGCAGCCTCGACGAAGGCCGGCGCTACGCGCGAATCGAGGACTTCCGCAATTTCGTGAAGCTCGCGTACCTCGCGAATTCGCTGCACCACTCGGGCGGCACCATCTGCGAGCCGGTCGATCTGCCGGTGAACAAGCGCCATCTCGACATGGTGTACAGCCACCTCAAATACAGCGACAAGCCGTTCATGGGCTCGGTGACCGCGCCGGAGCGCGCGGCCGACTCGGTCGCACTCGCGGACATCGCGTTCGGCGACGATCGGATCGATCCCGAGACGGGGCGCCCGAAGACCACGATCATCAATCTGATCAACGTGAACTCGCCGATGACCTACGACGCAACGATGCTCGGCGCCGCGAAGGTCTACGCGCGCGCGAACCAGGCGACGATCATCACCCCGTTCATCCTCGCCGGCGCGATGTCTCCGGTCACCGTCGGCGGCACGGTCGCGCAGACGCTCGCCGAGGCCTTGTCCGGCATGGCGTTCGTGCAGCTCGTGAATCCGGGCGCCCCGATCGTTCTCGGCAGCTTCGCCTCCTCGATCTCGATGCAGTCGGGCGCGCCGACGTTCGGCACGCCCGAGCCCGCGCTGGTGCTCTACGCGATGGCGGCGCTCGCGCGGCGGCTCGGCGTGCCGTTCCGCTCCGGCGGGAGCCTGTGCGCGTCGAAGATTCCGGACGCGCAGGCCGCGTTCGAGTCCGCGAACACCCTGCTGCCCACCTGTCTCGCGGGTGTGAATTTCGTGCTGCACACCGCCGGCTGGCTCGAGGGCGGGCTCGCGATGGGTTACGAGAAGTTCGTGATGGATGCCGACCAGGCCGGCATGATGCACACCCTGCTCGCGGGCATCGATCTCAGCCCGAACGGACAGGCGCTCGAGGCGATCCGCGAGGTCGGCCCCGGCAAGCACTTCCTCGGTTGCAACCACACGCAGGCGAACTTCGAGACCGCGTTCTACCGCTCGCCGCTCGCCGACAACAACAGCTACGAGCAGTGGGAGGCCGAGGGCGCGAGCGACATGGCGAAGCGAGCGAACGCGTTGTGGAAGAAGCAGCTCGCCGAGTACGTGCCGCCGCCGCTCGACCCGGCGACCGACGAGGCGATGCTCGAGTACATCGCGAAGCGCAAGGCGGCGTTCCCCGACTCCAACGTCTGAGCGCGGGTCCGGCCGGCGGCAGCTCTCAAGAGCGGCGACGCTCCGGAGCGTCGCCGCTCGGGCTCAGCCCCGGGGCGGTCGTGGCGACGAGGTCGCGCAGCGCTCCGAGGATGCGCGCGTGCTCGGCGAGCGTGAGTCCGCCGCGCTGCGCTTCATAATGGGCGAGCGCGGCGCCCGCGTCGGGGAAGTGCCGGGCGTGCTTCAGATCCCGGGTGAATTTCTGCCAGGACGCTTCGAATTCCCCGAGCGAGGCGACCGGAGGCCAGGTCGCGAGGTACTGGCCGCTCTCACCGACGCTGCGCACCCTGCGCACGAATTCCTCGCGCGTCGTGCGCAGCACTTCGACCGGCTTCATGTGTGCGACCAGCACGACGATCATCGCAGCCCTCCCGGAAAATGAAGGCGATGGCAACCCGCCAAGTCCCTTTATGCGGGCCGCCACCGCCAGTTCGTCGAGCGACCGCTGCGGCTCGCGTGATTCTGTGACAAAAAAATAGCACGGAATCGGCAGCGAACGCCATCCCGCCGAGTGCGCAGGCGAGGCTTCAGGGGGTCGTTCGGTCGTCGCGCCGCGACCGTCGACCGCGGCTCTGCGCGGCGGGCGCGGCCTCTTTCGGCGCGGGCAACTCGACGACCGCGCGCAGATTCCGGTAGGCGGCGGTCTTGTGCGGGAGCGCCATCGCCTCGACGAAGTGCTGCTGGAACCGCGGCTCGATCGCCGTCTCCATCTTCTCGATCCGCCGGACCAGGGTCTCGATCACGCCGCGCGAGCTCTGATCGAGCAGGGCGATCCGCGCACCGGTACCCGCCGCATTGCCGGCGGAGCTCACCTGCTTCAGGTCGCAGTCCGGGATCATCCCGAGGATCATCGCGTACTTCACGTCGATGTGGCTGCCGAAGGCGCCCGCGAGCCGGATCCGATCGACATGATCGATACCGAGCCGCTCCATCAGCAGCGCGATGCCGGCGTAGAGCGCGGCCTTCGCGAGCTGGATCGCCCGAACGTCGTTCTGCGTGATCTTGAGCTCGAGCGCGCCCTGGTGCAGCACGTACGCGAAGGTCCGGCCATTCGCGACGATGCGCGGCGACCGGTCCGCGAGACGGCCATCGACCACCCCGTCCTGGTTGATGATCCCCGCGAGGTACATCTCCGCGATCGCCTCGATGATCCCGGACCCGCAGACGCCCGTGACCCCGGTCGCTTCGGCGGCGGCGGCGAAACCGGGCTGGTCGGACCATAGATCGGTACCGATGATCTTGAAGCGCGGCTCGAGCGTCTGCGGATCGATGCGGATTCGCTCGATCGCGCCCGGCGCCGCACGCTGGCCGCAACTGATCTGGGCGCCCTCGAACGCCGGGCCGGTCGGACTGGAGCACGCGACCAGGCGATCACGATTGCCGAGGACGATTTCGGCGTTGGTGCCGACGTCGACCAGCAGCGTCATCTCCTCGCCGAGATCGGGCCGCTCGGCGAGCACCATCCCGGCGGCATCGGCACCGACGTGACCGGCGATGCACGGCAGCACGTAGATCCGCGCGTTGCGGTTCACCTTCAGGTCGATTTCGCTCGCCCACATCGTGGTCGACATGTCCGTCGCGAGCGCGAACGGTGCGCCGCCGAGCTCGACGGGGTCGATCCCGAGCAACAGGTGATGCATGATCGGATTGCCGACGAACGTCGCCTCGAGAATGTCCTCGGGCGAGAGTCCCACGCTCTTCGTCACGTCGGCGGCGAGCGCCGACAGCGCCTCGCGGACCGCCGCGGTCATCTGCGCCGCACCGCCCGGATTCATCATCGAATAGGACACGCGGCTCATCAGATCCTCGCCGAAGCGGATCTGCGGATTCATCACGCCGGCGCTCGCGACGACATCGCCGGTCTGCAGGTCGCACAGATGCGCCGCGATCGTCGTCGAGCCGACGTCGACCGCGAGGCCATAGGCCTTTTCGTGCAGGCCAGGCCACACGCCGAGGATCCGGGTGCCCGCGTGGACGGCGACCGTCACGGCCCAGCCGCCCGCCCGCAGCGCGGGCTGCACCGCCTGCAGGACCCGCAGATCCGAGGACAGGTCGCGCAGCCCCCATTCCTTCTCGAGCGCGTCGTACAGCCGGCGCAGGTCGCCGGACGGATCGTGCATGTCCGGCTCGCGCACCTGCACGTAGTGCAGGCGCACGACCGGATCGAGCTCGATCGAGCGCACCTCGGCCTCCTTGCGGACGACCTGCCGATGCACCTGGCTGCTCGCCGGCACGTCGATCACGACGTCGGCCTCGATCCTCGCCGAACACGACAGGCGCCGTCCTTCGGCGAGCGACATGCGCTTCGCGTAGCGCCGCTCCGGTTCGCTGAACGGCGTCAGGCTCTCTTGCGAGGAGGTGATGCCGTGCTTCGCGAATTCGCCTTCGGCCACGAGCACCTGACAGCGGCCGCAGAGTCCGCGGCCGCCGCACACCGAATCGATGTCCACGCCGAGGGCTCGCGCCGCCTGCAGCACCGGGGTGCCGATCGGGAAACGGCCCCGCTTGCCCGAGGGCATGAAGACGATCAGCGGATCCGGCGTGGTCATGCGATGTCGTTCCGGTTCAGGCCGACGGGCGGCGCCGCAGCCCACCCTCGCGGCGGCCACGGGCCGCGCCCTCGCCCGCCGCGCCCGGCGGCGGCACTTCGCGGTACTTGCGGATCCAGCGCGCGCAGTCCGGATCGTGGCCCATCATCACGTCGGCCCCCATGCACGCGCGCACGACGTCCGCGTGCAGCGGATTCGCGATTGCCGAGGTCATCCCGGCGCCGATCGCCATCGTGAGGAACGCGCTGTTGATCCCGTCGCGATTCGGGAGGCCGAAGCTCACGTTCGACGCGCCGCAGGAGGTGTTGACCTTGAGCTCGGTCCGAAGCCGATGCACCAGCCGCAGCACCTGCACGCCGGCGGAATTGATCGCACCGATCGGCATCACGAGCGGATCGACGACGACGTCGCTCGCGGGAATCCCATGATCCATCGCGCGCTCGACGATCTTCTTCGCCACCGCGAAACGCACGTCCGGATCCTCGGAGATCCCGGTCTCGTCGTTCGAGATCGCGATCACCGCGGCCCCGTATTTCTTCACCAGGGGCAACACGGCTTCGAGCCGCTCTTCTTCGCCGGTCACCGAATTCACGAGCGCCTTGCCCTGGTAGACCTTCAGACCCGCTTCGAGCGCCGCGACGATCGAGGAATCGATCGACAGCGGAACGTCGGTGATCGACTGGACGAGCTTGACCGCCTTCGCGAGGATCGCCGGCTCGTCGGCGAGCGGGATCCCGGCGTTGACGTCGAGCATGTGCGCACCCGCCTCGACCTGGGCGCGCGCGTCGGCCTCCACGCGGCTGAAGTCGCCGGCCGCCATCTCCGCGGCGAGGATCTTGCGTCCCGTCGGGTTGATCCGCTCGCCGATGATCACGAACGGGCGTTCGAAGCCGATCACCACTTCCTTGGTCGCGGAACTCACTACGGTATCTGTCATGGGGTCATCCTGTGGAGTGTCGTAGGGTCTCGGACCTGCGGTCCGGGATTCTCAAGCGGCGCCGGGCGGGTGAGAACCCGGCGGATCCTGGTCGCGCTGCGGATACCAGGGCACGCGCCCGGCGAGCACGCCAGAACGCTCGATGATCTCGGCGACGGTCTCTTCCTGCCGGTACGCCATCACGTGCACGCCGCTGATCCCGGAGATCTCGCGGATCGCCTGGATCTGTTCGATGCAGATGTCCCGTCCCTCGCGCGCGGGATCCTTCGCACCGGCGAGCCGGTCGATCAGTGCGTCGGGAACGTGCATGCCGGGCACGTTGCGGCGCATCCAGTCGGCCGTCTTCGCCGAGCGCAGCGGACCGACGCCCGCGAGGATGAAGACCTTGCCGACGAGGCCGAGATCCTCGACGTGGCGCATGAAGCTGCGCAGCAGCGACAGGTCGTAGCAGTACTGCGTCTGGATGAACTGCGCACCGGCGGCGACCTTCTTCGCGAGCCGACGCGCTCGCCAGTCGTGAGGCAGCGCCGACGGATTCTCGGCGGCGCCGAGGAACACGTGCGGCGGCGACGTGATCTTGCGCCCGCTCTGGAAGTGGCTCTCGTCGCGCAAGGTGCGCGCGATCGTGAGCAGCGACACGCAATCGAGATCGAAGACGGGCTTCGCCTGCGGATGATCCCCCGCCTGCACGCCGTCACCGGTCAGGCAGAGCATGTTGCACACGCCCATCGCCGCACCGCCGAGGATGTCCCCCTGGATCGCGATGCGGTTCTTGTCGCGGCAGGAGATCTGCATCACGGGCGCGTAGCCGATCCGGGTCAGGAGCGCGCAGACCGCGACGCTCGACATGTGGCAGTTCGCACCGCTGCCGTCGGTCGCGTTGATCGCGTCGGCGTACCCGTCGAATACCCGCGCGCGGGCGTAGACCTCGTCCGGGTCCGCGGAATCCGGTGGCGCGAGCTCGGTCGTGACCGCGAACGAACCCGCTCGCAATACCCGCTCGAGTCGCCCGGGAGAACTATGGCCCGGAAGGATCGGCAACGGCTGTCCGGGCGCCGGCTCGTCGTCGAACTTCACCGGCTCGCCCCTCCCGCCGGTTTCGCCGCCTTCGGGGCCGCTTCGGGCTTCGCGGTCTTCTCGCGCACGACGCGAAGCCACGACGATCGACCCTTGAGGCGCTGATCGACGGCGAACTGGACCTCGCTCATCGCGTCGACTCCGCCCTCGATGCGCCGGCTACCGCGGAACGCCTCGACCCAGACGCATTTCATCTCCGGCTTGACTTCGCAATGCCCGTTCGCGCGCACGCCGCCGCAGGGGCCGTTGCGCAGGGTCTTCGGACAATTCATCGGGCACGACATCCCCGTCGAGCTCAGGGCGCACTGTCCGCACATCTGGCAATCGAACAGGAATCCCTTGACGTTGCGCTCGACGAACGCGACCGGGCGCTCCAGGCGCTCGTAGCCGATCCGCTCGAACCAGCGGTGGCAGCGCACGAGCAGTGCCTCGAATCCGCGATAGAACGCGTTGAGTCCGCGCGCGTGTCGCACGGACCATTGCCGCACCGAGTACATCAGGACGCTCCGGTGCCGGCCCCGGACGATCCCTCGGACGGCGGCGGTCCCGGATCGAGGCCCTTCGCGCGGATCAACCGCTCGAGGTCTTCGTCGCTGTACCGCGCCTCGATCGACGCCGCCTCGGCGGCGGCTTCTGCCTGCAGGTCGTCGCTGCACGGCCGCGGGGCACTGCGCTTCCAGTCCGCGAGATACGCATCGGAACTGCCCTTGCCGGCGCGCATCGCGGCACGGTCGACCGCCTCCTGGAAACGCGGCGACAGCTGCACCTTCGCCGACTGGCGACCGCGCTTCACGACCACCTGGGCCGGAATGTCACGCCAGGAGATGATCGTCAACTCGCCCATGTCACCACCCGTTCCTCGCGATCCGCGGCGCCCTGGCCGCGTTCGAGCGCCGCGGCGAGACTCGTCGCGAGCGTCCCGTAACCCGTGACCCGATAGTCGAACGCGAGGCCCATGCGCTCGGCGATCGCACGGGCGTCCCGTTCGGCCGTCTCGCTCGGCCGCTGCGCGAGGTAGACGAGGCGTCGGTAATTGCCGAAATACATCGGAAATAGTTCCGGGTGCCGGTCGAGACCGAGGCCGCGGATCACCAACCGATCGAAATGCCGCAGCAGGAAATCGGTGAGATAGAACGACCCGGGGTCCTCGTCGGCGAGTGCGGCGAACGCCCGCTCGGTCGCGTAGAACTCGTAACAATGCGCGCCCGGAATCCGCTCGACGCCTTCCTCGGCCAGCACCTGGTCGAGCAGTCCGCCGGTTCCGCAATCGCCGTAGGCGACGAAAATCGACCGATACCGGGGGCGGGACTCGCGGATCAGATCACGAACCGCCGCGGGGATGCGTTCGGGGCGATTGTGCAGTTCGGGCGGCAGACAGCGCACGTCGAGCGCACTCCAGCCGTTCGCCGTGCGCAGCGCCGCCACCTCGTGGGCGAGCGCGCCGCAGGCGATGATCAGCGTGCCCTGCCCGTCGAGCGCCATCGAGCCCTCTGCTCGCTCAGTTCGCCGCGGACCGGCTGCTGCGGCGCTTCGCGATCAGCGTCTTCGCGGTTTCCACCGCGATCGCCGCGTCGCGGCAATAGGCGTCGGCGCCGACCGCCTTCCCGAACTCCTCGTTCAGCGGCGCGCCCCCGACGAGCACGATGTAGTCCTCGCGGATGCCCCGCTCCTTCAAGGTATCGATCACGACCTTCATGTAGGGCATCGTCGTGGTCAGCAGCGCCGACATTCCGAGGATGTCCGGCTTGTGCTTTTCCAGCGCTTCCAGGTACTTCTCGACCGGATTGTTGATCCCGAGGTCGATGACCTCGAAACCCGCGCCCTCGAGCATCATCGAGACGAGGTTCTTGCCGATGTCGTGGATGTCACCCTTGACCGTGCCGATCACGACCTTGCCGATCGGTTCGACGCCGGTCTCGGCGAGCAGGGGACGCAGGATCTCCATTCCGCCTTTCATCGCGTTCGCGGCGAGCAGCACCTCGGGAACGAACAGGATGCCGTCCCGGAAGTCGATGCCGACGATGCGCATCCCTTCGACCAACGCGTCGTTCAGCACCTTCTCCGCGGCCCACCCGCGCTGCAGGAAGATCCGCGTGGCTTCCTCCACCTCTTCCTTGAGGCCGTTGTAGAGGTCGTCGTGGACCTGCTCGATCAACTCTTCGTCGTTCAGCGACGCCAGGTCGAAATCACCTTCAGTCTGCTCGGCCATCGCGGTCTCCAGCTGTCTTTTTCACGGGTCTCGCGCGCTCGCTCCGCGCCCTGGACATGAGGATCGCATACTAAGTGCCCCCCGCAGGCGACACTTAACTCATCGCGACGGTCTCGGATCCAGATGCGACAGCCCCTGCCCGCAGAGGACTGCCACGCCGGGCTATTGTCGCATTCCGACAAGGCGGAGGGAATCTGCGGCAGTGGCCTCGCCGGCTGGAGCATGTAATCATACTCGGTTGAGATCTATCATGGGTCGCCCGCCCCGTGCGCCCCCGACCCTCGCCGTGGAGTGACGCATTTTGAACGCGCGACCGAACCTCTTGATCCTGATGGCCGATCAGTTGACCGCGGGCGCCCTGCGCGCCTACGGGAATCCGACGAGTCGCACGCCCCGCATCGACGCACTCGCCGCAGGCGGGGTCGTCTTCGATTCCTTTTATTGCAACAGCCCGCTGTGCGCGCCGTCCCGGTTCTCGTGGATGGCCGGACGCCTGCCCTCGAAGATCGGCGCGTTCGACAACGCCGCCGAGCTGCCGGCCTCCGTGCCGACGTTCGCGCACTACCTGCGGGACGCGGGCTACCAGACGGTGCTGTCCGGGAAGATGCACTTCTGCGGGCCGGACCAGTTGCACGGCTTCGAGGAGCGGCTCACGACCGACATCTATCCGGCCGATTTCGGCTGGACGCCGGACTGGACGCGGTTCTCCGAGCGGCTGAGCTGGTATCACACGATGGATTCGGTCACGCAGGCCGGCCCCTGCGTGCGCACGAATCAGATCGACTTCGACGACGAGGTCGTGTTCAACGCACGACAAAAGCTCTTCGATATCGCCCGATCCAAGGACCGCCGCCCGTTCTGCATGGTCGTCTCGATGACGCACCCGCACGATCCGTACGTGATACCGGAGCCTTACTGGAACCGCTACGACGGCGTCGAGATCGACATGCCGCGCGTGCAAGCCGCGCCGGAACTGCTCGATCCGCACTCCCGCCGGGTTCGTCACGTGATCGGCCTCGATCTGCAGAGCGTGACCGACGCGCAGGTGCGCGCGGCGCGGCGCGCCTACTACGGTGCGGTGTCCTATGTCGACGACCAGGTCGGCGCCCTGCTCGACGCGCTCGCCGCCGCGCGCCTCGCCGACGACACGGTGATCCTGCTGATCGCCGATCACGGCGACATGCTCGGCGAGCGGGGCCTGTGGTACAAGATGACGTTCTTCGAGCCGGCATGCCGCATCCCGCTGATCGTGCATGCGCCGCGCCGATTCGCGCCGCGTCGCATCGCGCAGTCGGCATCGCTGGTCGACATCCTGCCGACGCTGTGCGAGATCGGCGGCGTTCCCGGCGAGCGCTACGCGACGCCGCTGTGCGGCCGCAGTCTGCTGCCGGCGTTGTCCGGCGCGGCGGCCGGTCCCGACGAGGTGATCGGCGAGTTCCTCGGCGAGGGCGCGATCGCACCGCTCGTGATGATCCGGCGCGGCCATTGGAAATTCGTGCATTCGCCGGTCGATCCCGACCAGCTCTACGATCTCGGCGCCGATCCGATGGAACTGCGCAATCTCGCCGCGGATCCGTCGCATGCCGGGACGGTGCGCGCGTTTCGCGCCGAACTTCAGGAACGGTGGGACCTCGCGCACTTGCACGCCGAGGTTCTCGAGAGCCAGCGACGCCGCCTTCTGGTCGACGCCGCGTTGCGCAAGGGTCGCTATGAGCCCTGGGACCACCAGCCGGTCCGCGACGCTTCGAAGCTCTACATCCGCAACGACCAGGAATTGAACGATCTGGAAGCGATGGCCCGCTTCCCGAAGGTCGGCGGCTGAGCACCCGACCGATGCGTCCGGAGCCATCCGTCGACGAGGCCGGATTCGCAAGCGAGGATCCGCGACTGCGGGGCGCGCAGCTCACGGTCGTCGTACCGACCTACAACGAGAGCGAGAACGTCGTCGCACTGGTCGGCCGATTGCGGTCGGCGCTGGTCGACGTCGCCTGGGAAGTCATCTTCGTCGACGACGCGTCCCCGGACGGGACCGCCGAACGCGTCCGCGAGCTCGCGCTGGAGGATCGACGGATCCGCGTGCTCCAGCGCTTCGGCCGTCGCGGCCTGTCCTCGGCCTGCATCGAGGGGATGCTCGCGAGCGCCGCCCCGTATCTCGCGGTGATCGACGCCGACCTGCAACACGATGAACGCCTGCTGCCGTCGATGCTCGAGACCTTGCGCAGCGGCAACGCGGAAATCGTCGTCGGCAGCCGCTACGTGTCCGGCGGCGGCATCGGCGAGTGGGATCGGGGCCGTGCACGCCTGAGCCGCATCGGCGTGCGGCTCAGCCGGGTCCTCGTTCCCGAGGGCCTGCAGGATCCGATGAGCGGATTCTTCATGATGCATCGCGATGTGTTCGAACGAAGTCGCGACCGGCTCTCGGCGATCGGATTCAAGCTGCTCGCGGACCTGTTCGCATCGCACCCCGGCCCGCTGCGGTTCGAGGAGTTGCCGTACCAGTTCCAGCCGCGCACCGCGGGCGAGAGCAAGCTAGATTCAGTGACCGCGTGGGATTACGCGATGCTGCTGCTCGACAAGATGGTCGGCCACGTCGTGCCAGTCCGGTTCGTCGCTTTCTCGATCGTCGGCGTGCTCGGCATCGCGGTGCATTTCGCGGTGCTGACGCCGTTGTTGCGGATCGCGCACGAGCGCTTCACGGTCGCACAGGCGATCGCCGCACTGTGTGCGATGACCTTCAATTTCGCGCTGAACAACCTGCTGACCTACCGTGACGCGCGCCTGCGCGGCTGGCGCTGGCTGCGCGGCTGGTTCCTGTTCGTGCTCGCGTGCAGCATCGGCGGCGTGATGAACGTCACGGTCGCATCGGTCATCTTCAAATCCTACGGGACCTGGGTGATCGGCGCACTCGGCGGGATTCTGGTCGGCTCGATGTGGAACTACGCGGTCACCAAGTTCTTCACCTGGGGCCGGTCGGGGACCTAGCGCGCTGCGGGCGGTCCGCGATAATCGTACGCGAACCGGAAATAGTAATCGCGGATGAAGTGCCCGTCGCGCGTCAGCGCGCCGCCGCGGATCGGGCCGAGCGCGGCCGCGGCGGCCGGGACCGCCGCTTCCTCGAGACTCGACCGGTCGAGCGAAACCAGCAACAAGGTCCGGCCGCGCTGTCGATTCGGCGGAAACCAGCGCTCATACATCAATCCCATCCCGCCGAACAGATGGCCGCTCGTCGTGTCGGCGACCGGATCCGGTCGGCCCGAGCCGTAGAACGCGAGTTCGCTCGCGATCACGTACCGGTCCATCCCGACCACCAGCGGTTCTTGGCCATGCTCGCGCCGATAGCGCTCGGCCACCGCGTCGATACGACGACCGAGCTGCCGCCAGCCGACGGGCAGCAGCTCGATGTGCCGGTCGTATCCCAGGCCGGGCAACCCCCGGGCGAGGTGGTACAGCCCGACGGGGTACGCGACACAGAGCACGCCGATCGTCGGTAGCATCGAGGCGCGCCACACCCGCCGCATCGCCGACGCGCCCCGGCGTCCCGCGTCGACCAGCTCGAACGCGATCAGCGGCAGCGCGGCGAGCCAGGCCGCGCCGGTCCAGTCGAGTTTCACCTGCCGGCGCAGACTGAACAGCACGAACACCGACATCGGCACGAGCAGCGCGATGCGCAGGAAGCGCCCTGCCGCGCGGTGCTCGGCATCGACCGGGCCGCCCCGACGCGACGCGACCGCGCGGACCGCGGCGGCGAACCCCGTCGGCGTGATCAACACGATCCCGGCGCCGATCAGCTCGGGCAAGGCGAATCGCGGTCGTCCGGCGAGGCGGCGGGCGGTCTGGAACGCGAACGACGCCCAATGATGCTCGGCGTTCCACACGATCACCGGCGAGAAGATCGCGAACGCGAGCACCGCCGCCGCGTACGGTTCGACGCGGCGCAGCCACGGACGGGCGTCGGCGTCGACGATCAGGTACACGAGGGCGCCGAGTCCCAGCAGAGCGATCGTGTACTTCGAGAGCATCCCGAGGCCGAGGCACAGTCCCGCCCACCACCAGGCGCGCGCCTTCCCGCCGATCAGCGCACGCTCCAGGAAATACAGCGACCCCGCCCAGGCCGCGGTGAGCGGCGTATCGGGCGTCATCAGCAGTCCCTGCAGGAAGAAGAAAGGCAGGATTTGCGCGAGCGCGAGCGCGAGCGCAGCGCTCGAGCGGCCGTACAGGTTGCGCGTCAGGCGATAGACGAACACCGACGTGATCAGTCCGCAGAGCACCGCGCCGATCCGCACGCCGAGCGCGGTGTGGCCGAGGAGCGCGGTTCCGGCGCGGATCATCCAGGCCACCATCGGCGGGTGGTCGAGATACCCGATGTCGAGGTGCCGCGAGTAGTTCCAGTAGTAGGTCTCCTCGGGCATCAACTCGACGTGCGCACCGAACACGAGCCGCAGCACCGTCACGTAGATCACGAGCCCGACGGCCAGTGCGATCGGGACCAGGCCGCGCTCGGCGTCCCGCGTGACGGCTTCCGGCACGGGTCTCACGGTCCGTGGGTCAGGGGGGCCACGGACGCCGGCGCCACGGCAGCGCGTGGGGACGCCGCGGACGCTGCGGTCGCTGCGGCGGCCGGTGGTGGGGGCGCCGCGGCAGCAGGGGTCGGCGGGGTCGGCGCGGCGGTCGGCGCCGACCGCGGCGACTCGGGCGCAGCCGGCTGCGGCATGCCGGTCGCATGACTCGCCTCCCGGTGCGGCGGCGGCAAGCGGCGCGCCGCCAGCGTGAGCCGATCCACCGCGGTCGGGTCATCGCGCAACTTCACGTACAGCGAGCCGCCGTGCGTATGCGGGACCGGCAGTGCCTCGCCCGGAAATCCGTCCGGCACCGCGACGGCGTCGTGAAAATCCCGATTCGCCGCGACCGAGTCGATCAGGAACAACTGCGAGCCGCTCAGCTTGCAGGCGATCGTTCGCGTGTCGGGACATTGCAGCGTGCGCAACGTCGGCAAGCGCACCACGGTCGCGAGCGGCTGCCAGGCACCGGCGACGCCGTCGACCGTGATCCGGAACTGGACCGGGCCGAACGCCGCCCGTCCGAAGGCCTTCGAGGCCCGAAATTGCGCGATCGCGACGTGGGCGTTCTCGAGCGTCAAGCCGCCGTTGTCGAGTGTCAGCGTGGTGGCTTCGCTGCCGTCGACGGTTGCGACGTCGAGCGTGGTGCGCCGATCGAACCGCGCCGGCGCGACCGCCCGGACCGAAAAGACCAGGCGCGCGTCCTGGGGCAACTGCGCATCACCGCCCAGCCGGATCCCGCTCGCCCGGTCCGCCCGCGACGGATGCACGCTCTTTGCGATCAGCACCGATCGTGGTCGCGGCGGCAGCACCGCGCTCGACAAGGTGAGCGTGCGGCCGTCCTTCAGCTGCACCGTCGCGATGACCTTGCGCTCGGGCTGCACGGCCGACGCCGCCCCCGGATTCACGACCGACAGGGTCAGATCATCGCCGTGCTGCCCGGTCGACAGGGTTTGCGGGGCGAAACGCACGCCCGCGAGTTCCAGCCCCGACACCTCGTCGAGCCGGCTGCCGCGCAAGGTTCCGACCGCATCGCCGGCGTGATAGCTGAACCCGTCGAGCCGTCCGGCGGCGGCGAACGCCGTCAGCGGCACCGGTCGCGGCGCCTTCGCACCGTACTCGCGGACCAGCAACGTCAGGCTTCCTGGCTTCGCCTTCTGCAGCGGCAATTTCAGCTCGACCTCGTCCGGCTTCCCGGCCTTCCAGTCGACCTTCAATTCCTTGCCGTCCGGATCCCGCAGCATCACGTCGTCGATGCAGCTCACGCTCGACGCGCGCAGGTGGATCGTGTCCTCGCGACCGACGATCAACGCGTTCGATTCCCCGTCGGCGAGATGCCAGTCGTAGCGCTGATCGTTGATGAGCTGGAACGTGGGCCCCTCGTACGAGGTGAATCCCCAGTCCCCGTGCAGCACGCCCTTGACCTGGTCGCCGAGCCCGCCGGTCGCGGCATCGCCGAGCGCGGCGGTATCGATCACGAATCCCCCTTTGACCGCATCGGCGCGCGCCGGCAGTTCGATGCGCTTGCCGTCCTTGCCCTCGAGCCGCAACTTCATCCCGTGCGCATACGCGGTCGAGAAGACGAGCGGCGCGCCCTCGACCGGCAGCACGAGCGAGTGCTTGCGGGCGCAGTAGATTCCCTTCGGATCGACCGCGTGCAACGGCGGCAGCTGCGGCGGCTCGACCGCCGGCAGCGCGGTGACGAGCACGGTCTTCGGTTCGGTGAACGTCGGCGGCCGATTCAGCGACAGCTCGATCCGCTCGCCCCGCAGGGTCGCGAGCGCCGGGATGTAGTCGTACTGCGCGGTCCGGAACGAATCGAAGATCCGCGCGATGTCGAGCACCGAGGCGACATAGGGGCTGTAGTAGCCGAAGCGAAGCGCCGGCGTGTAACTCGCCTGCATCGCCAGATCGCTCTCCGGCCCGGACGTCAGGGCCTCGACGATCGAGGTGCTGTGGCCATCCTCGAGGATCATCGACTCGCGCCGCGCGAGCAGACAGGGCGCCTGCAGATCCGGTATCAATTGCAGGCACTTCGGATCGACCACGATCGCTAGACTGCGCGCGAGCAAGGGCGCGGTCTTGCGCAGCCGGCTGGGGTCGAGGTCGTTCAGGCGGCGCACCGCGGACAGGTAGACGTCGAGACGCGAGCGGTCGAGCATCGCCTGGTTCAGGTCCTGCGCGGTGCGCACGAACGCACCGGGACGCCCGCGGACCGCGCCGACCAGCGTCTTGAAGTCGCCGCCGGTCTGGGGGGCGAGGAACACCAGGACTTGCTCGGCACCGTGCGGCACCGCGACGTCGATCCCACGGTGGGCGCAGCGGCGCTTCCAGGTATCGCAATAGGTGAACCAGCGCGGCGGGGGCGGATTCGTCGACCCGCTCAGGAACGCGACGATCAACAGGTAGTGCACGGACTGATCACGCGGCAGGTCGGCCTTGATCTTGATCCGGTCGCCGACCGCGAGGTTCGGCACCTGCGCGATCCCGAGTGTCTGGTGATCGTGCGTCACCGTCGCCTCGAGCGTGGGACCCGCCAGGTCGAAGCGCGCCCGTGACGCATGGGCCGCCGCCGCGGCGACGATCGAGGCGGCGAGGATGAACGAGAAACGTGAAGCCATCGTCATGTGTTGCAGTGACCCGCGTGGGTATCCCGAGGTTTCGATCGCGCAAGACGCGCGGAGTTCGAGCCGCCGTGCCCCCCGCGGGTCGAGATCCCCGCGGCACCGTCGGCCGTCGCGGTCATTCGGCGCCGAGGGTCCCGTACTCGACCACGGTCTTCACGTAGAACAGGTGGACGCCCGCGCTGCGCAAGTGTTCGAAGAGCCGGTCCGCCTGCGCTTCGGTCACGGTCATCAGGACCTCGATCGGTTGGTCGCCGAGCTCGAAAAAGCGGGCCGAGTGGACGCGGCCGGACGCGCCGAAGCCCTCGGCCGCCGACACCATCGTCGCGCCCTGCAGTTCGAGACGCTTCGCGAGCTGCATCAACCACTCGCCGAGCGGCTTGCCCTCGTGCCGCCGGTCCTGCTGGGTGAAGAACGTGATTTGATATCCTCGCATCGCGGCTACTCCTCGGTCGACGTGCGCCATCCGCCTCAGCGTGCCGCGAAGGCGCGCCACGAGGCCATTCCCAACACCGTGAAGGTCAGCGAGCCACCGACGTGCAAGGCGATCTCGGCGACGAGCGCCGCGTACCGCCCCTGCTGCAGGAGCGATACGCTCTCGGCGGAGAACGTCGAGAACGTCGTCAGCCCGCCGCAGAACCCCGTGATCACGAACAAGCGCCATTCGGCGGGTATCGCGGCCGCTTGCGCGAAGAACGCGACGGCGACACCGATCACGTACGCGCCGACCCAATTCGCTGCGAGCGTGCCGAGCGGCACCGCGAGTGCCCCGGTGTTCAACAGCGCCGCGAGGCCCCAGCGCAGCCAGGCACCGAGCGCCGCGCCGACGCCCACCGCGATCCACGCGAGTCCCGCCATTCCGATCTCCCGTCGGCGAATCCGATCGACCGGGCATAGTCTAGCCGGCGACCCGGGCGGCCGGCGAATCGGCGTGAGCTCTCCGGCGAAACCCGTTACGCTCTCGCGATCCCGCCGCGATCGCGCACCGACCGGGCGCCGCGCGGAGGGCGGTCCGGTTGCGGAGGTCGCGGTGCGAATCGGCGTATTCAGCATGATCTGTCTCGGCGCGCTCGCGGGGTGCGCGACGCCGGTGCGCCGCCCGGCGCCGCCGACGGTGATCAGCGAGGCAGCGCCGCCGGGCTTTGCGCCGACGGTGCGGCTCGTGACGACCGATCTTCACGGCTTCACCCGCTGGGCCCCGCCGTTCTTCGCCGGGATCCGTCGAGCGGCGGGCACCGGCCCCGTCGACGTGCTCGCCCTCTCCGGCGGCGGGTCCGAAGGCGCGTTCGGCGCCGGCGCGCTCGTCGGATTGACCGAGGCGGGCGACCGGCCGCGATTCGAACTCGTGACCGGCGTGAGCGCCGGCGCGTTGATCGCACCGTTCGCATTCCTCGGGCCGCACTGGGATCCGGAGCTCGAGGCGGCTTTCACGGCCGATCACCGCCGTCTGCTCCGTCACCCCGCGTGGTGGCGCGTGGCGAGCCGACTGGTCTCGCCGCTCGGGCAGAAGCATCGCGACGCGTTGTTCGACATGGTGAATCACTACGTGACGCCGGCGCTGATCACCGCCGTCGCGCGGGCTGCCGAGCGGGGACGCCGCTTGATCATCGCGACGACCGATCTGGACAGCGAGGAGACGGTTCTGTGGGACATGGGCACGATCGCCGAACGGGGCGGCGAAGCGGCCCGAGCCTTGTTTCGCGACGTGCTCGTCGCGTCGGCGAGCGTTCCGGGCGTGTTCCCGCCGGTCTTGATCCGGGTGCACGACGGCAATCGCACGTACCAGGAGATGCACGTCGACGGCAGCGTGACGACGCCGGTGTTCGCGCTGCCCCTGGTCGCGGGACTGCGGCCGCACGACCTGCCGGCCTGGCGCGGCGGCGAGGTCTACATGATCGTGAACAGCCAGATCGCACGAATCCCGAGCACCACGCCGGTGAGCACCGTCGCGATGCTCACCCGCAGCTTCTCCGCGAGCATGACCTACAAGACCCGTGAGGCGATCCTCGGCACGATCAATCTCACGCGCAACCTCGGGATGCGCTTCCGCCTGACCGACATTCCGGCGGACTTCCCGGTCGCGAACATCGTCGACTTCAGTCCGCAGTTCATGCGCAGCCTCTTCGACTACGGCGAGCGCTGCGCCGCGAGCGGACGCCTGTGGTTGACGCCGGAACAGTCGATCAAGCGCAATCAGGTCCTCGCACGGGAGCCGAGCGGCCGTGCGACGCCCTGCCCCGGCGCCGCGCCGTCGCGCTGACCCCGATCTCGCGGGCCGCGCTCGTTCATCGTGCGCCGTGCATCAGTCGCGCGATCCGCGGCGCCGCGATCAGATAGACCGCGGCGATCGCGAGGCCGATCAGCCACAGGTCCCGGTACACCTGCTCATAGCCCGCGATCCCGGTCGCCGCGCCGCTCGTGGTCATCGCGGCGATGCGTCCGGAGAGCTGGTACGCCATCGCGATCCCGAAGAACCATCCCCCCATCGCGAGCGAGGACTCCTCGGGCGCCGCGAGCCGCGTGACCATCGCGTAACCGATCGGCGAGAGCGCGAGCTCGCCGATCGTCTGCAGGAGGTAGCACAGCGCGAGCGCGATCCACGAGACCCGCCCGCCCGCGAGCGCGGAATCCGCGGCCGCCCGATACACGATCACGTAGGACAGTGCGACGAACACCAGTCCGATCCCGAATTTGCGCGGTGTAGACGGATCCCAGCCGCGGCGCCCGAGCCACGGCCAGAGCAACGCGAGCAGCGGCGCGAAGAGCATGATGTACAGCGGATTCAGCGACTGGAACACCGTGAAGTCGAACGGCGCCGCGACGAAGTCCCGCGCGAAGAAATTGAGCGAGGTCGCCCCCTGGAAGCTCAGGGCCCAGAACGCGATGTTCGCACCGAACAACGACAGCATCGCAACGTACCGCTCGGCCTGAACCCGATCACCGCGGCGGATCGCGCTCACGACGAAGTACGCGACCAGGAGCCCCAGCAGACCGTCGACCACCCCGTTGAGCCAATGCGGGTGCTCGAGCAGGAGTTTGGTCGGATAGAGCGCGACGAGCATGCCGCCGAGCACCAGCGGCAAGGCCGGTCGGCCGCCGAACCGGGGCCGCGGCTGGCGTGCCGCGAGGGGACGGCCGCGCCATTCGAACAGCGCCGCCGCGACCGCGATGCCGGCGCTCGCGGCGAGGAAGCCGTACCGATAGCCGAAATGGCCACCGATCCAATCGGCGCAGACGAATGGTGCGATGAACCCGCCGAGGTTGATCGCCAGGTAGAACAGCGTGTAGCCGGCGTCGCGGCGCGGATCGTCCGGTCCGTAGTTGCGGCCGATCAACACCGTGAGCGGGATGCTGAGGCCGGCACCGAGCACGTACAGCGCGAGGCCGAGCAGGAAGCCGTCCCGGCTAGGCCAGGACATCGACGCGAGCGCGAGCGTCTCGAGCCACAGCGCGGTCCGCAGCGCCCGGGCCTCCCCGAGCACGTTGTCCGCGATCCAGCCGCCGACGACGTGGGTCGCATAGAGCAGCGAGCCGACGCCCGCGGTCAGCAGGTTCGCATCCCGCATCGCGGCGCCAGGGGCCTCGTGCGCGAAGAACGCCCCCGCGAGATAGGGCGCGACGAACGCGCGGAAGCCGTAGAACGCGTAGTTCAGCCCGACCGTGACGCCGAGCAGCATCCACAGTCCGCTCGGATGCCCGAAGCGCTCGTCCGGCGTTCGCCGTCCCATCGGCGCGCCCTGGCCCGATCAGTAGCCGGCCGCGAGGCCGGCCGGTCGGCGCCGATCGTTCGCCCCCTCGAGCGCACCGGTGTGCGGATCGACGAGGATCGCCTCGTCCGCACCCCATGACGGGATCACCTTGAAGCGATAGCCCATTCGCTCGAGTCGCGCCTGCACCGCTGCCGCGAGCAGACCGGGTTCGACGAACACGACGTCCGGATACCATTGCTGGTGAACGCGCGGCGCGTCGACCGATTGCTGGATGTTCATCTTGAAGTCGACGACGTTCAGGAAGCTCTCGAGCACCGTCGAGATGATCGTCGATCCGCCGGGACTGCCGGTGACCATGAACAGCTTCTTTCCCCGGAGCACGATCGACGGCGCCATCGAGCTCAGCGGCCGCTTCCCCGGCTGGATCGCATTGCTCACGCCCTGGACCAGACCGAAGCTGTTCGCGACACCGGGCTTCGAGGTGAAATCGTCCATCTCGTTGTTCAGGAAGAAGCCGGTGTCGCCGGCGATCCGGCCGTTGCCGAACAGGTAATTGATCGTGTACGTGACCGCGACCGCGTTACCCTGTGCATCGACGATCGAGAAGTTGGTCGTGTCGTTGCCTTCGGTCGCGCCGAGGTGGCCCCGGATCGCCGACGAGGGCGTCGCGGCTGCGGGCTCGATCGTCGCGCGCAGCGCCGCGAGGTGTGCCGGCGACAGGAGCCGCTGTACATCGTTGTGCACGAACGCGGGATCGCCGAGGTCGCTGTTGCGATCCGCGAACGCCCGTCGTTCGGCTTCCACGAGGTAATGAATGCTCTCGACGGATCCGTAGCCCCACCGCGCGAGCGGGTACGGCGCCAGGATCCCGAGGATCTCGCAGATCGTCGCGCCGCCGGAACTCGGCGGCGGATCGGAGAGGAACGTGTACCCGCGATACCCGCAGCTCACCGGGCGATCCCAGCGTGCCCGATAGTCGGCGAAGTCCTGCATCGACAGGATGCCGTGGTGCCGTCGGCTCGAAGCGACGATCGCGCGCGCGATCGGTCCCCGGTAGAACGCGTCCGTTCCGTGCCGCGCGATCGACTCCAGGGTGCGCGCGAGCTGCGGCTGCACCAGCCGCTCGCCCGCGGCATAGGGCTTTCCGTGATGCAGGAAGATCGCCGCGACGTTCGGCCGTCGCGCGAACTCGGCCGCACGGCGATCGAGGATCTTCGCGTCGCCCGGCTGCAGCACGAAGCCGTCGCGGGCGAGCCGGATCGCGGGCGCGATGACCTGTGCGAGCTTCATCGTCCCGTATTTCGCAAGCGCCGTATCGAGGCCCATCACGGTGCCCGGCACGCCGACCGAGAGATACGACCGGGTGCTGAGGCCCGGCACGACGTTGCCGGCCGCATCGAGGTACATGTTCGCGGTCGCCGCGAGCGGGGCTTTCTCGCGAAAATCGAGGAACACGGTCTTCCCGCCCGCGAGGTGCAGCATCATGAAGCCGCCGCCGCCGAGGTTGCCGCAGCACGGATGCACGACGGCGAGCGCATAGCCGACGGCGACCGCCGCGTCGACCGCGTTGCCGCCTTCGCGCAGGACCTTCAGTCCGACATCGGTCGCCAGATGCTGCGCGGTCACGACCATCGCGTGCCTCGCGACCACGGGCCGCAACCCCGCGAGCGACGCGAGCGACGCCGGCGTGCCGCTGGTGTCGAGCGCCTGCTCGGGTACCGCCGCGGTGGCCGACTGGCCCACGAGCGCGAGCACTGCCGCGCAGGCGGCGACGCGCACTGCGCCGCGGATCGTCCGCGCACGATCGATGGTCATCGCGATCTCCCGCTCGTCATGGACGCGCGCCGCCCCCTCGTGGGTGCGGCGCGGTCCGGTCATGTGGTGGGCCCGGTCGGACTCGAACCGACGACCAAGGGATTCACTTTGCCCCACCGTTTCCGGCGGGAGTGGACTATCTCTTCACCCGCGTGGGGTGCGGGACGCTCTCGCCTGTCATTAAGCGCGACTCAAGCGCTCAGGTAGTCTCTGCACCTTCCGGCGGTGTACCGCCGGCTTGGCTCAGGGTTGCCATCGGCCATACCGTTAAGGGTTCCCTGAATTCATCCCGTCCACTTCGCGCCTCGCGACGCGAAGGCACCTCCTTACCGTCGATGAGTCCCCTGCTCTAACCGACTGAGCTACAGGCCCGTCGCCGGCATTCTAGCAGGATCGTCCCCGCGCGCACCTCGTCGCGCGTTCACGGTAGAGTATCGAGCGCGACACGAACGACCGACGCTGCGAAACCACGCCCTTGAGCCTGCAAGAACGGATCCACGACGCGCTGCCCGGCTTGCCCATCGGTTCGGTCGTGCCGGCGATCGCGCGCGCGCTCGAGGACCACCATCGCCTGATCGTCGAGGCGCCGCCCGGTGCCGGCAAGAGCACGATCGTACCGCTCGCGCTGCTTGGGTCAGGCTGGCTCGCCGACCGCAAGATCGTGATGCTCGAGCCGCGGCGACTGGCGGCGCGTGCGATCGCGACGCGGATCGCACAGCTCGCCGGCGAGCGGCTCGGCGAGCGCATCGGCTACCGCACCCGCCTCGAGTCGCGGGTCTCCCGCGCGACCCGACTCGAGGTCGTGACCGAAGGAATCCTCACGCGGATGATCCAGGACGACGCCGCGCTCGGCGACACCGCCTGCGTCGTGTTCGACGAATTTCACGAGCGCAGCGTCCACGGCGACCTCGGACTCGCGCTCGCGATCGACGTCCAGGAGAATCTGCGCCCCGACCTGCGCCTGATCGTGATGTCGGCGACGCTCGACACGCAGCCGCTCGCACGCTTGCTCGATTCGCCGCCGATCGTGACCGCGAGCGGCCGGCCGTTCGACGTGCGAACGCAGCACCTGGCGCGCCGGACGGACGCGTCGATCGAGGAGCAGGCGGCACAGACCCTGGTCGCGGCGCTCGCGAGCGAAGCGGGCGACGCGCTGTGCTTCCTCCCCGGGGCACCGGAGATCCGACGCGTCGAACGGCTGCTCGGCGAGAGCGCGCTGCCGCGCGGCACGCGCGTGCTGCCGCTGTACGCAGACCTCGATCCGCGCGCCCAGGAAGCCGCACTCGCGCCGTCGGCGCCGGGCTTGCGCAAGATCGTGCTCGCGACGTCGATCGCCGAGACCAGCCTCACGATCGACGGCGTGCGCATCGTCGTCGACAGCGGCCTCGCGCGCCGGTCGCAATTCGATCCGGCGAGCGGCATGAGCCGTCTGGTGACCACGAAGCTCTCTCAGGCCGAGGCCGACCAGCGGCGCGGGCGCGCCGGGCGCACGGGCCCCGGGGTGTGCTTCCGGCTCTGGTCGACGAGCGCCCACGCTGCGCTCGCACCGCACGCAGAGCCCCAGATCCTGCACGAGGATCTGGCGCCGCTCGCACTCGAGCTCGCGGCGTGGGGCACAACCGACGGGCACGGGCTGCGCTGGCTCGACCCGCCGCCGGCGGCGCATCTCGCGCAGGCGCACGATCTGCTGCGCCGTCTGGACGCGATCGATGCCGCCGGGCGCATCACCGCCCACGGCCGCGCGATCGCGGCGCTCGGCGCGCACCCGCGGCTCGCGCACATGCTGGAGCGGTCCGTCGCGATGCGGGCCGTCGGGCTCGCCTGCGATCTCGCGGCGGTGCTCAGCGAGCGGGTCGTCGTGCGGGCTCCGGCGGGGGCTCGCGACGCGGACATCCGCAGCGCGCTCGCCGCCCTCGGGGATCGCGACCCGGCCGGTCGGTCCGCGGGCCACGTCGATGTGCGCGCGGTCTCGGCCGCGGCACGCGCCTCGGCGCGCTGGCGGCGGCAGCTCGGCGGCAGCCCCGACGCGGTCGATCGGGATCGCGCCGCCGGCACCTTGCTCGCGCTCGCGTATCCCGATCGGATCGCGCGCAGCCGCGGTGCGGACGGGCGCTACGTGCTCGCGAACGGACGCGGCGCGACGTTCGCCGAGCCACAGGCCCTCGCGAAGGCGACGTATCTGGTCGCGGCGCAGCTCGACGGTGCCGACCGCGACGCCCGGATCCACCTGGCGGCGCCGATCGACGCGGAGACGATCGAACGGCTGTTCGCCGCGCAGATCGAGGAGCGATCCGAGGTCGCCTGGGATCGGCGAGCGCAGGCCGTACGCGCCCGCCGCGATCGACGTCTCGGCGCGATCCTGCTCGCGAGCGCCGACATCGCCGAGATCGATCCGCACGCGTTCGGCACGGCGATGATCGCGGGCATCCGCGACCTCGGCATCGCCGCGCTCCCGTGGACCCGCGACCTGCGGCAATGGCAGGCGCGAGTCGCGCTGTTGCGCCGCCTCGAGGTGCCCGCGCCCGAACCGTGGCCCGATCTGAGCGACGCGGCGCTCGACGCGGACCTCGAGTCCTGGGTGATGCCGTGGATCGAGGGATGCACGCGGCGCGAGCACCTCGCGCGCGTCGACTGGGCTCGCGCGCTCGAGAGCCGCCTGACGCACCGCCAGCGGACCGTGCTCGCCCGCGAAGCGCCGACGCACCTGCGGGTGCCGAGCGGATCGAGCATCCCGATCGACTACCTGGACGGCGGGATTCCGACGGTCTCGGTGCGGCTGCAGGAGTTGTTCGGCCTCACCGTGACGCCGACGATCGCCGCCGGCCGCGTGCCCCTGCTGCTGAAACTCCTGTCCCCGGCGGGACGCCCGGTGCAGGTGACCCGCGACCTGCAGAACTTCTGGAAGCACACCTACCACGAGGTCCGGAAGGACTTGAAGGGCCGCTATCCGAAGCATTACTGGCCCGACGATCCTTATCTTGCCGAGCCGACGCGACGGGTCCGCCCGCGATGAAGCCGCGATGAGCGAACCCGCCGCGCAGCGTCCCGCGTCGACGTCGGACCCGCGCACGACCGCGCGCTGGCTCACACTCGGCGTCGCCTTGCTGATCGCCTGGGGCTCGCTGTACCCGCTCGAGTTCCGGATCCCGACGCCGATCGAGTGGCGTCACCGGCTCGCGCTCGTGACCGCCCCTATTTACTATCGCGCCGATCTGATCGCGAATTTCCTGCTGTATCTGCCGTTCGGCGCCGCGTGCCGCCTGAGCCTCGGCGGCCCTGGACGCGCGCGCCGGACGGTGCTCGCCGCGCTGTTCGGATCGGCGCTGTCGATGCTGCTCGAACTCGCGCAGGCACTGACGCCGCATCGCGTGACGAACCTGTACGACTGGATCTGGAACACCTCCGGCGCGGCCTGCGGCGCGCTCGCGGCAGCGGCGTACCTGCACATCGGCGATGACTGGACGGTTCGTGGACTGCGGCACCGGCGGCCGGCGCTGGTGCCGACGATCTTGCTCGCGATCTGGTTGATCGGTGCGTTCGCCCCGTACGTTCCCGTGCATCGGGCGGTTCCGCTCGGGCGCTTGATCGCGGCGTTGCGGTCACCGCACGCGGTGGATGCGGCGCGCGCGTGCGTCGCCCTCGGCACCTGGTGGATCCTCGCGGAATGCGTGCGACAGATCTGGCGCCGCGCGTGGATGCTCCCGGTCCTCGCGACATTGATCGGCCTCACGGCGCTCGATCGAGCGTATCTCGGCGTCGACCGTCGCAGCGTGGAGGAATTGCTGGCATGGGGCCTCGTGCCGGTGCTCGCGCTGTCGACGATGCGATGGTCGCGCCGGGCGCGTGCGTGGATCACGGTCGCCGCGTGCGTCGCGGTGATCGTCGCGACGAACGAGTGGCCGACGGTGCGAACCGCCCACCTGGGCGTGTTCCACTGGGTACCGTTCTCGGGCACCTTGCTCGCGTCGCGGGACTACCGCCCGTTGCTCGACTCGCTCTACTTCGAAGGCGCACTGCTCTGGTCGCTCACCATCGTGCTGCGGCGACCTTCCGTGGCGTTCTGGGTCGCCTTCGGCGCGAGCATCGCGGTCGAACTCGCTCGACTGTGGACCCCTCCCCATCGCGCCGAGGTCACCAACCCGCTGCTCGTCGTCGCGCTGCTGATCGCATTCACCGCCGCGCGGCGCCATCAGGCGTATGCCGACGGCGGCGATCCGCCGACCGGAGAACGCCGATGCGGCGACTGATGACCGCGCGCTGGATCGATCCGTTGCGCCGGGTGCTCCAGCAAGGCGTGAGTGCGGAGGAACTCGCGCTCAGCGTCGCGCTCGGTGTGGTGATCGGCAACATCCCGGTGCTCGGGGTGTCGACTGCGCTGTGCGTCGCGATCGCGGTCCGCTTCCGCCTGAACCTCGCCGCGATCCAGCTCGCGCAGGCGGCGATGGCGCCGACGCAATGGCTGCTGCTCCTGCCGTTCCTGCGGTTCGGCGAATGGCTGACCCGGTCGCCGTCCGTCCCGCTGTCGGTTCGCGCGGGGCGCGCGCTGTTCGCCGCGGGCGCGGGTCACGCGACCGCCGCGCTCGGGCTCGCGACCTTGCAGGCCGCACTCGCGTGGCTCCTGGTCGCGCCGGTCGCGGTCTTCGCGCTGTACCGGCTCCTGAGGCCGGTGTTCGCTCGCGCGACCGCCGGGCGGCTCCGCGGCGGCGGCGCGTCGCACCCCGACCTTTGATCGATCCGTTCATCGCGAGGAGCTGTACGGATGTACAGCTTCTTCGGCAAACGCCTGCGGCGCCGACCGCATGCAGGGGCGCGCCGGTGCTGGCATGATCGCGGAATGACGCCTGCAACGATGTTTGCGGTCCTGTTGACTGGCCACGGCGGTTACGACCGGCTCGAGTGGCGTGAGGACGTCCCGGTGCCCGCGGTGCGTGACGACGAGGTCTTGATCCGGATCGGCGCCGCCGGGGTGAACAACACCGACATCAACACGCGAACGGCCTGGTATTCGCGGGCGGTGACCGAGGGCACGACGCCGGACGCGGCGGCGCGCGGCCTGGACGCCGCACGGGCGGCGGATTCCGGGTGGACCGGCACGCCGCTCGAATTCCCGCGGATCCAGGGCGCGGATGCGTGTGGACGCATCCTCGCCGTCGGGCGCGGCGTCGCTGCCTCGCGGATCGGCGAGCGCGTGCTCGTCGAACCGGTGTTCCGAACGTCTGCGGCGCGCGATCCGCGCGGCGCGATCTATTTCGGCTCCGAGTGCGATGGCGCGTTCGCCGAATTCGCCCGGGTCCCCGCCCGGCATGCCCATCGGATCGACAGTCCGCTCGACGACGCGGAGCTCGCGTCGTTCCCCTGCGCGTATTCGGCGGCCGAGAACATGCTGACTCGCGCGGGGCTGAGCGGCGGAGAAACGGTGCTGGTCACCGGCGCGTCGGGCGGCGTGGGGAGCGCCGCGGTGCAGCTCGCGCGACGGCGGGGGGCGAGCGTGGTCGCGATCGCCGATCCGGCGAAGGCCGCCGAGCTCGAGCGGCTCGGCGCCGCGCGCACCCTGGCTCGCGACGCGAACCTCCTCGATGCGCTCGGACCGGAGGCCGTCGACGTGGTGGTCGACGTCGTCGGCGGCCGCGCGTTCGGATCGCTCCTCGACGTCCTCGTGCGCGGCGGCCGGTACGCGACCGCGGGCGCGATCGCCGGACCGGTGGTCGAGCTCGACTTGCGTACGCTGTATCTGAAGGACCTGCGGCTGCTCGGCTGTACGGTGCTCGAGCCCGAGGTGTTCCCGAACCTCGTCGGCGCGATCGAGCGCGGCGAGATCCGTCCGCTCGTCGCGGCCCGTTACCCGCTATCGCGCATCGTCGATGCGCAGCGCGCCTTCCTCGAGAAACGCCACGTCGGCAAGATCGTGCTCGTGCCGCCCTCGACCTGAGGGCTCGCGCCGGGAGCCGCGCTCGACGTTCACCGCGAGAGGCGGTGGTATTCGCCGAGGATGCGGACGAGCTCGGGATGCGGCAAACCATACACGGTGTACCCGTCGATCCCGGTCATCGTGCGTGCGGCGACCAGCGCATTGGTGATCGCTTCCTCGGTCGCCTGCACGGTCGCCTGGAACACGCCGTCGATGTCGCCGTTCGCGATCTCGGTCGCGGTCACGGGTTGGGTCCGGTCCGGATCGTTCGCCTCGCCGGCGGTCGAGAACGACAGGATCAGATCGCCGGAGCCGTTCCCGGAGAAGGAACCGAGCCGCGCGAGGCCCATCGATGCGCGACGCGCGACACGATTCAATTGCGGCGCCGACAGCAGGACATCGGTACCGACGACGATCACGATCGAGCCTTGGTCCGGCCGATGCAGGCCGCCCCCGTGCCCGGGCTCGCATCGCGGACGCTTGCCGGCCGGCGCGAGCGCGGGGTCGTAGCACGGCAGCCAACGATTCGCGAGTTCGTGGCCGACCGGCACGCCCGCGATCCGCAGCGTATCGCGCAATCCGGTGTTGCACTGGACGAGCACACCGACGACGTAGCGGTGGCCGTGCAGCGTGACGACTCGCGACGCGGTGCCGATCCCGCCCTTGAAGCCGAAGCAGATCATTCCGGTCCCGCCGCCGACGTCGCCTTCGGCGACGGACCCACCGTGGGCGTCGTCGATCGCGGCGATCGCGTCGCGCGCGTGCACGTGGAATCCTTCGATGTCGTTCAGATAGCCGTCCCAGGTTTCCGAGACCACCGGCCAGATCGCGCTGCCGAAGCGATGCGAGGTCCACCGCATGATGCCCGCGTACACCTGGCCGATCGCGTTCGTGTTGGAGATCCCGATCGGCCCGTACGCGACGCCGAAGTCCTGCAGATAGGACTGCCCGGTCATCTCGCCGTTGCCGTTCAGATCGAAGAAGCCCGCGTTCACCGGCGCGTCGCTGCGCTTGCCCCGAGGTAGCACGACCGTGACGCCGGTACGCACCGGCCCGGCGCCGACCTTCAGCGCGCCTGATCCGCGGATCTTCGTGACCTGGCCGACCTCGACGCCCGGGACGTCGGTGATCGCATCGAATCGGCCGGGCGTACCGTAGAACGGGATGCCGAGCGCGCGCGCCGGCGGCGGCCCGGAACTCGCCGCGCCGACCGCGCAGGAACCCGCCAGCAGCAGCGCGACACCGATCGCCGCGCGCGACGCACGGGCATGACGCATCGAGGACATCGGTCGACTGTACGAAGAACGTCGCGCGCGCGCAAGCGAGCCGGCGGTCGCGGCGCCGACGCCGGATTCCTTCTCCGCGCGGCCGGTGTATCCTCCGCGTTGCGATGCACCTCCGTCATTTGATTCCGCTGTTCGATCGGGCCCGCGAACGATCCGAGCCGCTCGTGCTGGCCACGGTCGTCGATACGGCCGGCTCGACCTACACCAAGCGCGGTGCCCAGATGCTCTTCACCCGCGACGAGCGCTACTCGGGCATGCTCTCGGGCGGCTGCCTCGAAGCGGACCTCGCCGGCCACGCCCGCTCGGTCGCGGCCACGGGCGAGCCGCGACGCATCCGCTACGATCAGACGGCTCCCGATGCCGAACTCCTCGGCCTGGGGTCGGGGTGCGAGGGCACGATGGACATCCTGCTCCAGCGCCTCGATCCGGCCGGTCGCTGGGAGCCGCTCGCCGGGATGCTCGAGGCGTTCCGCGCGCGGCGTGCCGAATCGGTACTGCTGGTGGTGCAGTCGCGCGATCCGACCCTCCCGCTCGGCTCGGGCCGGTTCGCGAGCACCGGTGCCGGATTCGGTGCCGGCGCGGACGACGACGCACGGGTCGCGCGCGCGCTGCGCGCAGCGCCGGCGCCCGCGCCCGGCGCGGGCGCGCAGTTGCATCGCGATGTGGTACCGGGGGTCGACGCGCTGTCGCTGCCCGTCGATCCGCCGGCCCAGATATTGCTGCTCGGCGCAGGCCCCGACGCACGCCCGGTCGCGGAGCTGCTCGCATTCCTCGACTGGGACGTGACCGTCACGGATCACCGTGCACAGTACGCCCAGCGTGAATTCTTCGCCCGGGCGTACGAGGTCCGCACGACCGAGGTGCCCGCGATCGCGCAATACCTCGCCGCTCGGCGCGCGGACGTCACCGCGGCGCCGTTCGATGCCGCGGTGGTGATGTCCCATCATCTCGAGTCCGATCGCGAGTACCTGCGCGCGCTCGCGGCGACCGGCATTCCGTACCTGGGTTTGCTCGGCCCGGCCGCGCGGCGTGACAAGATCCTCGCGGGCCTCGGCGACGATGCGCGGCGTGTGACTGGCCGCCTGCACGCCCCGATCGGTCTCGCGATCGGCGCGACCACCCCCGAAGGCATCGCACTCTCGATCGTCGCCGAGATCCACGCGTGTCTCGGCCGGGGGAGCCCTCACCCGCGCGAGGCATCCGGACGCTGAGCGCGATCGGCGGATCCGCTCAGCGCCAGTCGCGGATCTCGTCGAACGAGCGCAAGCGCCGAAGCGCCGGAAACAGCCAACCGCCCCACAGCGCCCCGACGACGAGCGTCGCGATGCCGCCGGCGACGATCGCCGGCACGAGACCGAGCCAGGCCGCGGTCAGGCCGGATTCGAACTCGCCGAGTTCGTTCGACGCGCCGATGAACATCGAATTCACGGCGCTCACCCGTCCACGGATTTCGTCCGGCGTCGCGAGCTGCACGAGCACGTGGCGGATGAACACGCTGATCATGTCGCTCGCGCCGAGGATCCCGAGCGCGATCATCGCGATCACGAAGCGATGCGTGAGGCCGAACACGACGGTCGCGACACCGAACACCGCAACGCCCGCGAACATGGTCGGGCCGACCCGTCGCCGGATCGGCGCAAACGCGAGCAGCAACGCGGTGAGGCCGGCGCCGAGCCCCGGTGCGGTGCGCAGCAAGCCGAACTGCGCGGGCCCGGCGTGCAGCACGTCGCGGGTGAATGCCGGCAGGAGTGCCGTCGCGCCACCGAACAGCACGGCGAACAGATCCAGCGACAGCGCGCCGAGCACCGGCTTGCGCCGCCAGACGAAGCGCAAGCCCTGCAGCAGGTCGCGCGCCGCCGGTGCGTGCCGGCGCTGGGGCGCGACCCGCCGCCGGACCCGCGTCAGCATCCCGAAGGCCAGCGCGAGCAGCGCCGCAGCGCCGACGTAGACTGCAGCGGCCCCGGTCGTCGCACCGAGCCGCGCGTCGGCGAGCGAATACACCGCGCCGCCGAGGCTCGGACCGGCGATCGTCGCGACCTGCGAAGTCGAGGAACCGATCGCGACGGCCGCCGGCAACACCTCGGTCGGGACCAGGTTCGGAAGGAACGACTGGGCCGCCGGCATCTGGAATGCCCGCGCGACGCCGAGCAGCGCGAGGATCGCGAAGATCGGTCCGGTGCTCGCGATCCGGTCGATGGCCACCGCGCCGAGCGCGAGCGCGCACACCGCCTGCACGATCGCGCACGCGCACAGGATCACGCGCCGGTCGAACCGGTCGGCCGCGTGGCCGGCGAACAGCGCGAACGCGAAGAACGGCAGGAATTGCGACAGGCCGATCAACCCGAGATCGAGCAGCCGGCCCGTCATCCGGTAGACCTGCCAGCCGACCGCGATCACGATCATCTGGGCCGCGATACCGGAGAAGAATCGCGCGGTCACGTAGCTGCGGAAATCCCCGTCGCGCAGCAGCGCCCGGCGCTCGAGCGCGGCGTCGCTCATCCGCCGAGGAAGATCCGATAGGCCGGGTTCTCGGTCTCCTCGGCATACGCGTAGTGCAGCTCGGTGAGGTGGGCGACGAACTCCTCGCGTGTCGCCGGTGGCACCTGGATGCCGGCGAGCACGCGACCGTAGTCCGAGCCGTGATTGCGGTAGTGGAACAGCGTGATGTTCCACTCGCTGCCGATCGCTCGCAGGAATTTCAGCAGCGCGCCCGGGTGTTCGGGGAACTCGAAGCGGAACAGCCGCTCGTGCTCGAGCCCGTGCGCCTGGCCACCGACCATGTGGCGCACGTGGAGCTTGGCCATCTCGTCGTCCGTCATGTCCCGAACCGGGTAGCCGGCGGCGGCGATCGCCTCGCGCGTCGCCTCGCGTTCGGCCTTGCCCCGCGTCGTCGCCAGACCGACGAACAGCTGCGCGGCGTGCGGGTCCCCGTACCGATAATTGAACTCCGTCACGTTGCGCCGGCCGAGCGTCTCGCAGAAATGCAGGAACGAGCCCTGGGTCTCCGGAATCTCGACCGCGAACAGGGCCTCGCGCTGCGCGCCGATGTCCGCGCGTTCCGCGACGTAACGCAGGCGATCGAAATTCATGTTCGCGCCACCGTTGATCGCGATCAGATGGCGATCCACGCAGTTCTCGCGGGCGACGTAGCGCTTGATTCCGGCGACCGCGAGCGCGCCCGACGGCTCGGCAATCGATCGGGTGTCCTCGAAGATGTCCTGGATCGCCGCGCAGATCTGGTCGGTCGATACCAGCACGACCTCGTCGACGTACTGCTGCGCGAGTCGGAACGTCTCCTCGCCGACCCGGCGCACGGCGACGCCGTCGGCGAAGATGCCGACCCGGTCCATCGCGATCCGCCGGCCCGCGCGCAGCGAGTCGTGCATGCCGGGCGAGTCCTCCGGCTGCACCCCGATGATCCGGATCCGCGGATACAGCGCCTTCACGTAGGCGGCGACGCCTGCGATCAGGCCACCCCCGCCGATCGGCACGAAGATCGCGTCGATCGCGTCGCCGTGCCGCTGCCGGAGGATTTCCATCGCGATCGTGCCCTGACCGGCGATCACGTCCGGATCGTCGAACGGATGCACGAACACGAGGCTGCGCTCCCTTGCGAGTTCCACCGCGTGATCGTACGCGTGATCGTAGTCCTCGCCGCGCAGCACGATCTCGCCACCGAGATCGGCAACCGCCTGGACCTTGATCTGCGGCGTCGTGACCGGCATCACGATCACGGCCTTGATCCCGCGGGTGCGCGCGCCGAGCGCGACGCCCTGGGCGTGGTTGCCGGCGGATGCGCAGATCACGCCGCGCGCCGCGGCGGTCGAGGACAATTGCGCGATCTTGTTGTAGGCACCGCGGATCTTGAACGAAAACACCGGCTGCAGGTCCTCGCGCTTGAGGAACACGTGGTTGTGCAGCCGACGGGACAGGCGCGGTGCGGCGTCGAGCGGCGATTCGATCGCCACGTCGTAGACCTTCGCCTTCAGGATTTTCTCGACGTAATTTTCTTGCATGACTGTTTCGCGTTCGGGTGAGCGGCTACATTAGCCGATGCGCGGCCGCAGGTGTATCGTTGGGCCGTTTCCGAGCCGGTGAAATCATGCCCAAGTCCATCGTCCTGCTGCTCGCGCTGCTCCTCGGCGGCGCCACCGCACCCGCACTCGCGCTCTCCGGAAACGACGTCGGTGCGCCGAACGTCCGGGCGCATCTGGAGAGCGCGGTACGCAGCATCGGTCCCGGCCAGTCGTTCCGGGTCGCGCTGGTGCTCGATCTCGCCGCGGGCTGGCACACGTACTGGCGCAATCCGGGCGACTCGGGCCGCGCGACCACGATCGCATGGACTTTGCCGGCGGGATTCCGGGCGGGGCGGATCGAGTGGCCGGCACCGCAGCGATTCGTGCTCGCCCCGCTGGTGAACTTCGGGTACGCGAAGACCGCGGTGTATCTCGTCCGGATCCATGCGCCGGCGACCCTGCGGCCGCCCGCACCGGTCACGCTGCACGCCGATGCGAGCTGGCTCGTGTGCTCGGACGTGTGCATTCCGCAGAGCGCGAAGCTCGCGCTCACCCTGCCGACCCAGCCGACGGCGGGTGCGGCGGATCCGGCCGCCGCGGCGCTGTTCGCGCACGCGGTCGACGGATTGCCGCGGCCGGCGACCGGATCCATCGAGGCGGCGATGCGCGACGGACGCATCGTGATCCGGCTCGGCGCCGACCTTCGACCGAGCCTCGCCGCCGCGCGCTCGCTGCAATTCGTGCCCTACGAGGACGGCATGATCGAGTACGCGGCGCCCCAGCAGATCCGACGCGACGCGGGGGCGATCGAGATTTCGATGAAGCCGGGCTACCAGCCACACTCCGGCCGCTTGCGCGGTCTCGTGATCGCGACGGAACCCGGCGGCGCGGCACCGTCCACCGTCGCGCTCTCGATCGCGCCGTCGCTCACCGTCACGAGCGTCGCGGCACGCAGCCCCGCGGCACCG
Source organism: Gammaproteobacteria bacterium (assembly GCA_028870355.1). GTDB lineage: Bacteria > Pseudomonadota > Gammaproteobacteria > Steroidobacterales > Steroidobacteraceae > Bog-1198. Next base: position 36,507 of record JAGWPU010000077.1, read on the forward strand.
GCCGCGGCGCTCGAGCCCGCAACACCGCGACGCTCGGGCGCGCACGCGCTGTGGCCCCTCGCGGGCCTTGCGTTGCTCGGGGGTCTGATCCTCAATCTGATGCCCTGCGTGCTGCCGGTACTGTCCATCAAGGCGGTGAGCCTGGTCGAACAGGCGGCGCGGCACCCGCGCGACGTGCGCCGCAAGGGTCTCGCGTTCGGCAGCGGCGTGCTCATCTCGATGCTCGCGCTCGCGGGGATGCTGATCGCGCTGCGGACCGGCGGCGCGCGCATCGGCTGGGGTTTTCAGCTCCAGTCGCCGCGTTTCGTGACCTTGATGAGCTACCTGTTGCTGCTCGTCGGCCTGAACCTGTCGGGCGTCTTCGGATTCGGCGGAGCGTTCGGCGACGTCGGCGAGAAGCTCACGCGGGACGGCGGAATCCGCGGCGCCTTCTTCACCGGCGTGTTGACGACGCTGGTCGCCTCCCCGTGCACCGCGCCTTTCATGGCGACGGCAGTCGGTATCGCGCTGACGCAATCGGCGCCGCGGGCGCTCACGATCTTCGCGGCCCTCGGCGCCGGGCTCGCGCTGCCCTTGGTGATCGTTTCGTTCGCCCCGTGGATGCGCCGCGCCCTTCCCCGGCCGGGTCCGTGGATGGTGACCTTCCGGCAGTTGCTCGCGTTCCCGATGTACGCGTCGGTCGCGTGGCTGCTCTGGGTGCTGTCACAGCAGACGAGCGCGACCGGCTTCGCGGCGGCACTCGGCGGTGTCGTGCTGATCGGTCTGGCGGCCTGGGGATTGCGCGAGTCGAGGGGTCGTTTCCCACGGCTCGCGACCGTGGTGGCGGTCGCGTCGCTGATCGCCGCGGTCGCATTGCCGATCGCCTGCCAGTCGACCCGGGCGGTCGCGACCGCGGACGGAGCGGTTCCCTCGGGCTGGATCCCGTACGATCCGGCGCGCGTCGCACTGCTGCGCGCACAGGCGCGTCCGCTGTTCATCGACTTCACCGCCCGATGGTGCCTGACGTGCCTGGTGGACGAGCGCACGGTGCTCGACGATCCGGCGGTCCGCGCGTACCTGCGGGCCCGCGACGTCACGCTGATGCGCGCGGACTGGACCGACGGAGACCCGCGGATCACCCGCGCGCTGGCGAGATTCGGGCGCGCCGGCGTGCCCCTGTACGTCGTCTATGGGGGAACGCCGGGGTCGCGACAGGCACGGGTCCTGCCGCAACTCCTGACCGCGCGGATCGTCGAGCGGGCATTCGCGGATCTGCCCGTGCAGCGGTCGCGCTGAGCGGGGCGGGGGACCACCGCGTGAGTCACGCGCCTGCGACGGCGATTCCGGTGATCGATTTCCGACGCCGCCGTATGGTGCTGCACTGGCATGCACAGGACGGCACCTGGACGCCGAGCGACGAGCCCATCGCGATCGTGCATGGCATCGCGATGATCCGCGGCACGCCCCCGAACGTCTGTCTGTACGCCCAGGAAGGTCGGCTGCGTCTGCAGATCGGTCTCGATCAGTACGCCCTCGCCGAGAATTCGCCGCGAATCCGCTGTCTGTCCGACTACGCGTCGCTCGGCCTGCGTCGCAAGTTCGTCGTCGAATCGAGCACCTCCGGCGTGCTGTACCGACAAGCCTATTGGGCGGGGCGCGGCCCGGATTTCTTTCGCTGGCTGGCGCTCAAGTCGCAAGATCCGGATTGGCGCGCGTCGGCCGGACGCCGCTGGACCGAGGGCGTGCCGGCCGAGGTGCTGCGCGGAGGCTGATCCGGTGGCGGCGCGGCGAAGCGGGCTGGCAGGAGGCCCGCGAGCTCGCCCGCCGTCAGCGGCCGCCAGGCGCCGGGGCGCAAATCCCCAAGAGGGATGTTGCTGATGCGCACGCGCCGCAGCTGCGTCACGCGGTAGCCGAGCGCCGAGCACATCCGGCGGATCTGCCGGTTCAAGCCCTGCGTGAGCACGATCCGGAACCGCCGATCGTCGATCCGCTCGGCGCGGCACGGCCGGGTCATCTGCCCGAGGATCCGCACGCCGCTGCGCATGATCGCGAGCGTCATCGGGGTGATCGCCCGGTCGACCTCGACGACGTATTCCTTCTCGTGTGCGTTCTCCACCCGAAGGATCTCGTTCACGATGTCGCCGTCGTTGGTGAGCAGGATCAAGCCTTCGGAGTCCTTGTCGAGGCGCCCGATGGGGAAGATGCGCTCGGCGTGACCGACCAGGTCGACGATGTTGCCGGCGACGTCGGATTCGGTCGTCGAGGTGATCCCGACGGGCTTGTTGAGCGCGATGTACACCGCGGGGCGCTTCTCGCGCAGCGGTACGCCATCGATGCGGACGTCATCGCCCGGCTCGACCGGGGTGCCGAGCGTCGCCGGGCGACCGTTGCAGGTCACGCGACCCGCGGCGATCCACCGATCCGCCTCGCGCCGCGAGCACACGCCGCTTTCGCTGATGAATTTATTGATCCGCATGCGGCAGGTCCGGTGCGCGGGGCGGGCTCAAGCGCGATCGAGGAACGCCGCGACGCGTTCGGCGAGCGATTGGGGCGCCAGCAGGAACGGTCGATCGCGGTACTCCGGTGCGTCGATCCACTCGACGTTTCGGCCGCGAGACCCCGCATCCGGCGGCGCGCGCATCCCGTCGAGCGCGAGCACCAGAACCGGATGCGTCGTGCGCGCGAGGGGCGCGGCCGCCGGCGGACCGACCGCGACGAGTCGACCCACCCGCTCGGGCGCGGCGCGGGCGACGTCGACGGCGGCCGCGACTCCGGTGCCGACCCCGAGCAGATCGATCCGGCGCAGGCGCAGATCCGCGGCGAGATCGAGGATCGCGGCCGCAACGCTCCCGTCGGTCGCGTCCTCGGGAGGCGGATCGGACTCGCCCGAGCCGGGCAAGTCCGGTGCGTACACCGAGCGCCGGGTCGCGATCGCGGCGAGGAATTCGCCGAAATCGCGGCTCGATCCGCCGGCATCGTGGAGACAGACGAGCGGCGCCTGCTCGTCGAAACCGCCGGTCGCCGGAAAGGCGGTGCGCACGTGCAGCTGACCGTAGCGGACGTCGAAGTACGCGCGGCGCGTGCGGATCAGCCCATCGGCGCTTGCCGGAGGCGATTTGTCGTGTTTGCGCAACATTAATTTTCGCTGGTTATGGCTGTTTGGACTGGCATCGCCAGGCCGCCGCGGTATAGTGTGTTGCATCGACGCAATTCAGGCGTTGCGTGGAGACGGCAGACCGACCTCGTGATTCACCACCCGCGAGCGATCGCGGTTTTCGATAAAGCAAGAAATGGCATGGGGATCTACGAAGCCGGGCAACGCCCGGCTTCTTTCTTTCCGGCATCCGGCGCGAACGAGGCCCGGTCATTGCGGGTCCCGGTCAGGAATCGCGAGCGACGCACTCGCGCGATCGACCTCGTCCTGGGTCTCGGATCGTTCGGCGTCGCGCACCAGCCGGCGCGTCCAGTGCGGTGCGAGCTGTTCGAGAAAATCGTACATATAGGCGCGCAACAGGCCGCCGCGGCGAAAACCGATCCAGGTCGTATGGCCCGCGAACAGGTGACGGGCGTCGCGGACGACGAGGTCCGCATCGCCCACCGGATCGATCGCGACCCCCGCGACGATGCCCACGCCGAGCCCGATCCGCACGTAGGTCTTGATCACGTCGGCATCCTGCGCCGTGAGCGCGACGTCGGGCGTCAGGCCCGCGGCCTCGAACAGCGCGGGCAGGGACGAACGGCCCGAGAAGCTGAAGACGTAGGTCACGATCGGGTGGTCGGCGAGGCGACGCAGGGTGAGTTTGCCGACCGCGAGCGGGTGGCGCTTCGGCACGACGACCACCCGGTGCCAGCGGTAGACCGGTAGCCGCACGAGGGGCCCGAACAGCTCCTCCGCGCCGGTCGCGATCGCGAAGTCGACCCGGTCTCGGGCGACCAGCTCGGCGATCTGCTCGGAGGTGCCCTGGTGCAGATGAAGCCGCACTTTCGGGTAGCGCTCGCGGAAGGCCCGGATCACCGGCGGCAACACGTAACGCGCCTGAGTGTGCGTGGTCGCGATCGCGAGGCTCCCGCAATCGGCCTGCCGCAGATCCTGTGACGCGCCACGGATGTTCTGCATCTCGCGCAGGATCCTGGCGGCATGCGTGATGATCCGTTCGCCCGCGGCGGTCACTCGCGTCAGCGCGCGACCGTCGCGTTCGAAGAGCCGCAGTCCGAGCTCTGCCTCCAGCATCTTCAGCTGTCGGCTCACGCCCGGCTGTGACGTGTGCAGCTGGCGCGCCGCCGCCGTGATGTTCAGCCCGGCGTCGTGGACCGCGACGAGATACCGCAGCTGTTGCAGCTTCATCGCACCGCCTCCGGACCGCGCGGACGCCCCGCGAGCCTCACCAAGGCAATTCGGCGCCCTGAAAGGTCAGAAATCGACCGGACTGCGCGATCGTCAATCCCGCGATCACCGCACGCAGGCCGGTGACGCTCGTCGCCACGTCGACCTCGGCACGCGAGCCGCCCATGTCGGTGCGCACCCAGCCCGGATGGATCGGCACCGCGATGATCCGGCGCCCCGCCAGATCGACACTCATCGATTTCATCACGGCGTTGACCGCGGCCTTCGTCGATCGATAGTCGTACATCCCGCCGGCCTCGTTGCCGCCGATCGACCCGAGCACGCTGGTCAGGGTCACGATCTTGCGCTGCTCGCTCGCGGTGACGTGGTCGACGAACGCCTCCGAGACCTTCATCGGTCCGAACACGTTGACCCGGATCGAATTCATCCAGCGCTCGTAGTCCGACTGGCCGAACGGGTTCGCGACCAGAACGCCGGCGACGTTGAGCAGCACGTCGATCGGCGTCCCCGCGAGATCCGTCGCGAGCGCGTCGATCGCGGCGTGATCGGTGACGTCGACCGCGTGAACCCGAACCCGGTCGCCGGACACCCGGCATACCTCGGCGAGTCCGCGGGCGTTCCCGGGATCGCGGGCCAGCGCGTGAACGCGCCAGCCATCGGCGGCGTATTGGCGGACGAACTCGGCACCGATGCCCCGCGAGGCGCCGGTGAGCAGAACCGTGGACATCGTCAGGCTCCCTCGTCGCGGGCAAAAAAAACCCCGGACGAACCGGGGATTTTAGTGGAACAGGTGCCGGATCCATAACGGCACGTCCAGTCACGGCGGATGCGCACCACGAAAACGTGATCGACGCTCGGCCTTTCTTGGCGCACGTCGTCTGTTGCACAGAATCGACGTCATGAAAGCGATTCACGCTCGGCTGTGGATAACCCTACCACGTCATATGAATAAGTCCAATGTTTTTCGTGATTTATTACACAATCTTGATTATTTTTTGCATAACAGCAAATCTGTCTCTATTTGGAAACAACCGGCGGTCCGGCGGATCGATCCCGCGCCACCAACGCAATGCGGTAATCTGGCTCGCCGGATTCGCGCAGGCGCGCGATCGGACCGATCGGAGGAACGCAACCGAATGAAATACCTGCACACGATGGTACGGGTCGGCGACGTCGAGCAGTCGCTGCGCTTCTATCGCGACGCGCTCGGACTCGAACTGCTCTCTCGCAAGGACTACCCGCAGGGCCGGTATACGCTGCTGTTCCTCGCCGCGCCGGGCGACTCGAGCGCGCAGGTCGAGCTCACCCACAACTGGGACCCCGAGACCTATGCCGGCGGACGCAATTTCGGTCACCTCGCCTACGAGGTCGACGACATCTACGCCACCTGCCGACGCTTGATGGACCACGGCGTCACGATCAACCGGCCGCCACGCGACGGGCGCATGGCGTTCGTGCGATCCCCGGACGGCATTTCGATCGAGCTGTTGCAAAAGGGCGCAGCGCTCGCCCCGGCGGAACCGTGGGCCTCGATGAGCAACAGCGGCACCTGGTGAGCGGGGCGCGCGAGCGCGCGCCTCGTCAGAACATCTCGGATTCGCCCGGCGGCACGATCGCGACGGACTTGCGCGAGGCGATGAACTCGCCGGTGATCATTTCATCGTACGATTGGCCGGGCCCGACCATCGGATAGACCCCCGCGTCCGGATCCACGACCACCTCGAGGAACGCCGGACCCGGGAACCGGATGAACTCGTCGACGACCCTCGCCACGTCCGCCTTGTTCTCGAGCCGCACCGCGAATTCGAATCCGTCCGCAATCGCCGCCTTGACGAAATCCTTCTTGTGCAGGCTCTTGTCGCTCGCGCTCAGGCGGCCCTTGAAGAACAGCTTCTGCCACTGCTTCACCATGCCGTCGCCGCAGTTGTTGATCACGACGACCTTCACCGGCAACCCGTAGGTCGTCACGGTCTCCAGCTCGCCGATGTTCATGCGGATGCTCGCATCGCCGTCGAAGTCGATCACCACGCGGCCGCGCATCGCGAACTGCGCACCGATCGCCGCGGGCAGCCCGAATCCCATCGTGCCCATGCTCCCCGAGGTCAGCCAGAGCCGCGGGCTGCGGAAATCGAAGTACTGCGCCGCCCACATCTGATGCTGGCCGACGCCGGTGCTGATGATCGCCTCGCCGCGAGTCAGGCGATTGATTTCCTCGATCACATAGTGCGGCTGGATCCGCTGGCTCGCGCGATCGTAGTTCATCGCATGGCTGCGCCGCAGGCGATCACAGTGCCGGTGCCACGCCGACCAGTCGCGCCGGAAGCCGGCTCGGCGGGCGCCCTCGCGCAGCGCGGCAAGCGCCTCCGGCAACGAGCCCAGGTGGCTCCAGTGGACGGGCTTGACCTTGTTCACTTCCGATACGTCGATGTCGAACTGCGCGATGAACTTCGCGTTCGCGGCGAACTTCGCCGGATTGCCCGCCACCCGATCGTCGAAGCGCGCGCCGACCGCGAGCAGCAGGTCGCAATCCTCGACGGCGTAGTTCGCGAAGGCCGCGCCATGCATCCCGAGCATGCGCATCGCCATCGCGTCCGACGTGTCGATCGCGCCGATCCCCATCAGGGTCGTCACGACCGGAATCCGCAGTTCGCGCACCAGGTCGCGCAGCGCCTCCGCCGCGCCGCCGTTGATCACGCCGCCGCCCGCATAGATCAACGGCCGTTCGGATTTCGCCAGCGCGGCGAGCAGCGTCGCGCACGCCGATTCCGAAAGCTGGTTCGCACCGATGCGGGTCAAGCGCTGGCGGTACCCGGGAATCGGCAGGCGTCCGGAGCCATTGAACGCGCCGCGCCAGTTCTGCACGTCCTTCGGGATATCGAGCACGACCGGACCCGGTCGACCGGTGCGGGCGATCTCGAACGCGGTGCGCACGGTCGCCTCGAGCCGGGTCGGATCCGTCACGAGGAACACGTGCTTCGCGACCGAGCCCATGATGCTCGGTACCGGCGCTTCCTGGAACGCGTCGGTGCCGATCGCGCTGGTCGGCACCTGACCGCAGATCACGACGATCGGCACCGAATCGGCCATCGAGTCGCGCACCGGGGTCACGGTATTGGTCGCGCCCGGCCCGGACGTCACCAGCGCGACGCCGACGCGTCCGCTCGCTCGCGCGTATCCGGCCGCCATGAACGCCGCGCCCTGCTCGTTCGCCGGCACGATCAGCGGCATCGACCCCTGGGTCGCCTCGTTGTGGCAGAACACCGCGTCGTAGATCGGCAGGATCGCGCCGCCGCTGTAGCCGAACACGGTGTCGACGCCCTCGTCCACCAGCACCTGGACGATCATTTCGGCGCCGGTCATCATGTCGCCGGCGCGCGGATGCGGCGCCGAGCCCGTCGGTTCGTGTCTGTCGTTCACGCGACAAAGCGTAGCAGCTAACGCCCTGGCGCCCAAGTGCCGCCGTCCCTTATCCTATCGGGCCATGCGACATCTCATCGCGATTCTCCTGCAGAACGAAGCCGGCGCGCTCACCCGCGTCACGGGGCTGATCTCGAGCCGCGGCTACAACATCGAGTCGCTCTCGGTCGCGCCGACCAGCGACCCGTCGATCTCGCGGATCACCCTGGTGACCACCGGATCGGATGCGGTGATCGCGCAGATAAATGCCCAATTGCAAAAGCTCGTCGACGTCGTCACGGTCGAGGACATGACGAGCGGCGATCACCTCGCTCGAGAGCTCGCGCTGCTGAAGCTGCGGATCGCGGCCGGCCAGGAGGACGCCGCGACGCAGGTGGTCCGTCGCAGCGGCGGCAAGGTGCTGTCGACCGAGCCGACCTGGATCGTCGAGATCGCCGGCACCGAGGACGAGATCGCGGAGGCCGTCGCGACGATTTCGGCGTTCGGCGAGATCGTCGAGATCGTGCAGGGCGGTGTGCTCGGCATCTCGCGGACCGGTCGACGCGCACCGACCGCCCGATGAGCGGCTGATCCGCAGCGAACGGCGATGTTCGCGATCGCAACCGATGCCGGACGCACCACCGCCGATCCGCGGCGGCGCGCAGCGCAGGCATCGTCCCGGTTCGGGCGCTTGCTCTGGCGGGCGCTCGGGCTCCTCGCGCTGTCGTTCGCGACCCTCGCGAGCGCAGCGACCGCGCCGACGCCGGCGCGCGTCGTCGCGAAGTCGCCGAGCTACCGGCTCGTCGGATTGTTGAACGGTGACACCCTGACCCTGCGGGTGAGCCGCGCACTCGATGGAGCGCCCGTGACCGACGCCGCCGTCACCGTCGAGTTCCGGGGCCGGTCCTACCCGGCGACGGCGACGGTCGACGGCGGCTACTCGGTCCGTACGCCGCAGCTGGCGGTCTCGGGGCCGACGGCGTTCGCGTTCGAGATCCGGGCCGGCCGCTCGACGCAAACGCTGCGCGGCGTGCTGACCGGATTCCCGAAGACCCGATCAGGGCACGGCCGGGTGCGACAGCTCGGCTGGTGGATCCTGAACTTCTCGGTCTGCATCGGATTCCTCGCGTTGCTCTCGCGGCGACGCAAGCGCGCCGACTCCTGAGGTTGGCGCCGCGTGACCGCGCGACGCATCAGAAGCTCTGCAGGGTCTGCACCAGCACCTGGAATCGGCTCACGCCCGGCGGCGCGTTCAGCGGAAACGCGAAGTCGATGTGCAGCACGTTGCCGAGTCCCGAGCGCGTGTTGCCGAGACGCAGGCCGAATCCGACGTCCTCGAGCATCCCGGGCCGATTGCCGCCGATGATCGCGGGGCCCCAGGCCCGACCCGCGTCCGCGAAGATCGCGCCGCCGACGCGGACGAGGCGGAACGGGAACCAGTCCGTGTAGAAGCGCTGCTCGACCGTGAACAGTGCCTTCGAGCTGCCGGCCTCGTAGCGCAACGGATAGCCGCGCAGGCCACTGTCACCGCCGATCGTGAGCTGGGCCTGAGGGTCGAGTGCATCGGTTGCCATTCCCGACACCCCGGCGTACAGCACCCACTCCGGCAACCACCGCCAGTAATAGCGCGCGGCCGCATCCGCGATCAGGTTGCGCGCTCGCCCCTGTTCGATCCGGGTCCGGAAGTCCGCGGATGCGAACAGCTGCTGGTCCGGGTCGATCTGAAATCCCTTGCGGGCATTCCCGGTGACGATGATCGCGCGTTGGCTCGCGCCGAACGCGCCGGTCGAGTAGCCGACCGTGACCCCGGCCTGCAGACCGAAATACAGATCCTCGGTGCGCCCGATCTGGTTGAGGTCGCCGGTCTTGCGGTAGTCGTCCTGGATCAGCTCGAATCCGACGTACGGATACGCGAGCGTTTGCGCAGCCGGGAGCACGCGCGCGGGCAGCGAGGTCGTCGGATCGACGAGGAATTCGTTGCGATCGTACTGCGCGCCGGCGATCCAGCGGCGCGTCCAGCCCCGCACCAGGCCCGCCGACACGCCGCCACTCAGCGCGTAGGCGTGTTCGGAATCCTCGAACTGGTCGCCGATATTGCCGTACGCGTAGCGCGAGACCGCCCGCTGGTACTGCTGCGCACTCGCCGAGACGCTCCAGCGGGTCTCGAGCGAATAGAACGGATGCTCGACGTCGAGCGCGCGGCGTCGCCCGTCGCTCGAGTCGGCATAGGCCAGCGCGTCGGTCCACCGCGATCCGAGGACGTTCGGATCGGACCACTCGAGCGTGTTGCTGCTGCGATCGACGTTGCGCCCGTGCTGGAAGTCCAGGGACTTGCCGCGCCCCAGGAAATTCGAGTCGGAGAGTTCGACGCTCGAGTTGTTCGCCCCGCCGGTGCGGCTGAAATTGATCCCCGGACTCAAGGTCCACACGTCCTTGGTGATCACCGCGATCTCGACCTTGCCGTGCGCGTAGCGCACCGGCACGACGTGAGCATCGTAGATGAACGGGAGCTGTCGAAGATTTCGCTCGGTCTCCGCCAGCAGGCGCGGGCGGTACTTCTGGCCGGTCGCGAACAGCAGCTGCGCACGGATCGTCGAGTCGCGCGTGCGGATGTGCAGGCGATTCGCGAGGCGGAACAGGGGAACGTCGTCGCGCGGGTCGGACAGATTGAAGATGTTGTGCGTGATGATGTCGATCTTGCCGATCACCGCACCGCTCGCGACGAGCCGCGCGTCGCTCGGCACGCCGGCGGGGCGAGGCTCCTCGATCCGGGTCCGCTGGCGATCGGTGAACTTCGCGGCGACCGCGACGTTCGCGACGAACGCCGCGAGCGCACACGCGCCGAGGATCCGCAGACCCGTGGGCCGACGCACGAGCCGCGCGTCCTTGCCGGCGACGGCCGCTACAACGCGGCGTCGTCCGACTCGCCGGTGCGGATGCGAACGACCCGCAACAACTCGGTCACGAAGATCTTGCCGTCCCCGACCTTGCCGGTCTTCGCCGCGCCGGCGATCGCCTCCATGACCTGCTCGACGATCTCGTTCTGGACGGCGACCTCGATTCGCGTCTTCGGGACGAAATCGACGACGTATTCGGCGCCGCGATACAACTCCGTATGACCCCGCTGGCGTCCGAAACCTTTCACCTCGGTCACGGTCATGCCCGAGACCCCGATTTCCGACAGCGCCGCGCGGACGTCGTCGAGCTTGAAGGGCTTGATGATGGCGGTGATCAGTTTCATCCCATTCTCCGAGGAGTATTCTTGGTCCAACTCAGAATAGCATTAACCGGCGACGTCGCCGACGACCGCCGAGCCGGTCGGGCGACGCCCCGTGATGGTGCACGATGCCGCGGGCGCCGGTGCGGCGCAAAGGTGGAGTTTTCGAATGAGCACGACATTCCTGATCGTCGGCGCCGGCCAAGCCGGCGCGCAGGCGATCGACACGCTGCGTCGCGAGGGATTCGACGGCCGCTTGATCCTCGTGGGCGAGGAGCGCGAGCTGCCCTACCAGCGGCCGCCGTTGTCGAAGAAGTTCCTGCACGGCGAGCTCGCCGCGGAGCGCTTGCCGTTCCGGCACCGACCCTTCTACGACGAGCACCGTGTCGAGTTGCGGCTCGGCTCGAAGGCGGTTCGCCTCGACCGGGCGGCCCACACCGTCGAACTCGGCGGCGGCGAACGATTGACCTACGATCGCGCGCTGCTGTGCCTCGGTGCTCGCGCCCGGCCTCTGCCGTGCGCCGGCGCGAATCTCGCCGGAGTCCACACCTTGCGGACGATCGACGACGCGAACGCATTGCGCGCGCAGCTGCGCGCGGGCGCGTCGGCGGTGATCATCGGCGGCGGCTACATCGGGCTCGAGGCAGCCGCGGCCTGCCGCCATTTCGGCCTCGAGGCGACGGTGCTCGAGATGGCGGATCGCGTGATGGCCCGCGTCGTCTCGCCCGAGGTCTCGGCGTTCTTCGCCGAGGCGCATCGCGCGCACGGGGTGCGCCTCTCGTGCAACACCCGGGTCGTGTCGATCGAGGGGAGCGATCGCGTCGCGGCGGTCGTCTGCGGCGACGGCACGCGGCTCGCGGCGGATCTCGTGATCGCCGGCGTCGGGGCCGTTCCGATCACCGATCTGGCCGCGAGCGCGGGACTCGCGGTCGACGACGGCATCGTGGTCGATGAGTACTGCCGGACCTCGGATCCGTCGATCTTCGCGGCTGGCGATTGCGTGAACCATCCGTCGCCGCACTACGGTCGCCGCATCCGCCTCGAGAGCGTCGACAACGCGTTCGAGCAGGCGAAGACCGCGGCCCTGAACATGCTCGGGCGCAACGTGATCCACGATCGCATCCCCTGGTTCTGGTCGGACCAGTACGAGCACAAGTTGCTGATCGTCGGATTGCGCGGCGACCGCGACGAGCGCGTGCTGCGCGGTGACCCGCGCCGCGGCGGCTTCAGCACGCTGTACCTGCGCGATGGCGAGCTCACCGCGGTCGAAGCCGTCGACGACACGAAGGATTACATGGCCGCGCGCAAGCTGATCGCCGGCCGCGCGCGACTCGACCCCACGAAGGCGGCGGACAAGGGCCGCGACCTGAAGGATGCGGTGATCTAGCGATCCGGCGCGTTCATTCGCAGATCGCGATCAGATCCTTCGTGTCGACCGACTGGCCGGGACGCACGAGCACTTCCTTCACGGTCGCGTCGCGCTCGGCGCGCACCGAGGTCTCCATTTTCATCGCCTCGAGCGTCACGATCACGTCGCCACGGGCGACTCGCTGCCCGGCGTGCACCGTGACCGTCGCGACGGTCCCCGGCATCGGCGCCCCCAGGTGGGTGGGATCGTCGGCATTCGCCTTGCGCGTCGGCGGTCGCGATGCGACCTGGCTGCGATCCGCGATGCGGACCGGCCGCGGCTGCCCATTCAGCTCGAAGAAGACGGTGCGGGTGCCGTCCTCGTGCGGATCGCTGGTCGTCACGTAACGGACGATCAACGTCTTGCCGCGCTCCAGATCGACGTTGATCTCCTGCCCGGGCTGCATCCCGTAGAAGAAGACCGCGGTCGGCAGCGTGCTCAGGTCTCCGTAGCGGGCGCGGTCCGCGGCGTACTCGACGAACACCCGCGGATACATGAGGTAGGAGGCGAGTTCGTCTTCGCTGATCGCGCGACCGACCTTGAGCTCGGCCGCGGCTCGCTCGGCGGCGAGGTCGGTCGGCGGCAACGACGCGCCCGGTCGATCGCGCAGCGGCTCCGCACCCTTCAGCACCTTGCGCTGCAGATCGGGCGGGAAGCCCCCGAGCGGCTGGCCGAGATCGCCACGGAAGAGCTGCACGACGGACTCCGGAAACGCGATCTCGACCTCTGGATCGAGGACCGCGGCGCGATCGAGACCGCTCGTCACCATCATGATCGCCATGTCGCCGACGACCTTCGAGGTCGGCGTCACCTTGACGATGTCGCCGAACAGGTCGTTGACGTCGGCGTAGGCCGCCGCGACTTCGTGCCAGCGATGATCCTCGATGCCGAGCGAACGGGCCTGCTCGCGAAGATTGGTGTACTGCCCGCCCGGCATCCCGTGGACGTAGACTTCCGACGCGCCGGCGCGGATGTCGCTCTCGAACGCGACGTAGCCGCGGCGGACCTGTTCCCAGTAGCCGGAAATCGCGCGCAGGGCTCCCGGCTCGACGCCCGTGTCGTGCGGGCCGTGGCGAAGCGCCTCGGCGATCGAACCGAGATTCGGTTGCGAGGTCAGGCCGGACAGCGAGTCGATCGCGCCGTCGACCGCATCGGCGCCGGCCTCGATCGCCGCGAGCACGCTCGCGGCGGCGATCCCGCTGGTGTCGTGCGTGTGGAAGTGAATCGGCAGTCCGATCTCCTCCTTCAACGCACGGACCAGGGTCGCCGCGGCGCTCGGCAGGCACAGTCCCGCCATGTCCTTGATGCCGATCACGTGGGCGCCCATCGCTTTGAGCTCCCGGGCGATCCCGAGGTAGTAGCGCAGATCGTACTTGCGCTCGGCCGGGTTCGACAGGTTCCCGGTGTAGCAGATGGCCGCCTCGCAGAGCCGGCCCGTCTCGCGAACCGCCTCGATCGCGACGCGCATGTTCTCGGTCCAGTTCAGGCAATCGAACACTCGGAACAGGTCGATGCCCGCATGCGCGGCGCGGGCGACGAAGTGGCGCACGACGTTGTCGGGATAATTCGTGTAGCCGACCGCGTTCGCCGACCTCAACAGCATCTGCAACAGCAGGTTCGGCATCCGCGTGCGCAGCTCCGCGAGCCTCTCCCACGGATCCTCGCGCAGGAAGCGCATCGCGACGTCGAAGGTCGCGCCTCCCCAGCACTCGACCGAGAACAGTTGCGGCAACATCGCCGCGTAATACGGCGCGATCGCGGTGAGGTCCTGCGTCCGGAAGCGCGTCGCGAGCAGCGACTGATGGGCGTCGCGCATGCTCGTGTCGGTGAGCAGTGCCCGGCGCTCGCCGAGCATCCACTCGGCGAAGCGCTCGGCGCCGAGTTCGTCGAGCCGCTGCTTCGTCCCCGGAGCCGGCGTCGGCACTTCGGCTTTCGGCAGCCGAGCAAACACCGGCTGCTCGGGTCGTACGCGCCCTTTCACCTCGGCATTGCCGTTGACGATGACTTCGCCGATGTAACTGAGCAGCCGCGTCGCGCGATCCCGCTTGTGCGGAATCCGGATCAGGTCGGGGGTCTCGTCGATGAAGCGGGTCGTGTAATCGGCGCTCGCGAACCGCGGATGCCTGATCAGCTGGTCGAGGAATCGCAGGTTGGTCACGACACCGCGAATTCGGAACTCCCAGAGCGCGCGATGCATCCGCGCGATCGTCTCGTCGGCCGTCGGCGCCCAGGCGGTGACCTTCACCAGCAGCGAGTCGTAGTATCGCGTGATGATCGCTCCCGCGTAGGCCGTGCCGGCATCGAGCCGGATGCCGAAGCCGGCGGGACTGCGGTACGCGGTCACCCGGCCGTAGTCCGGGACGAACTGGTTCTCCGGATCCTCGGTGGTGACCCGGCACTGCAGCGCGTGGCCGGTCACGCGGATCTCGGCTTGCGGGGGGACGCCGCTCGCGGCATCGCCGATTCGCGCGCCGGCGGCGATGCGCAGCTGCGCCTTCACGAGATCGATCCCGGTCACGCACTCGGTGACCGTGTGCTCGACCTGGATCCGCGGATTCACCTCGATGAAGTAGAACTTCCCGGTGTCCGCGTCCTGCAGGAACTCGACGGTGCCGGCCGAGCGGTAGCCCACCGCGCGTCCGATGCGCAGAGCCGCCTCGCACAGCGCGGTGCGCTGCTCGGCGCCGAGGAAGGCCGCCGGTGCGCGCTCGACGACCTTCTGGTTGCGCCGCTGCACGGTGCAGTCGCGCTCGTACAGATGCACGAGGTTGCCGTGGTCGTCCCCGAGGATCTGCACTTCGACGTGGCGCGCGCGGCGAATCAGCTTCTCGAGATAGACCTCGTCCTTGCCGAACGCCGCCTTCGCCTCGCGCCGGGCGGTCGCGATCGTGTCGGCCAGCCCGTCCTCGGATTCGACGATGCGCATCCCGCGACCGCCGCCTCCCCAGCTCGCCTTCAGCATCACCGGAAAGCCGATCTCGCGTGCGGCCGCGAGACACGCGCGATCGTCGCTCGGCAACGGCGGCGTCGCCGGCATCACCGGAACGTCGGCGGCGACCGCGAGATGACGCGCTTGCACCTTGTTGCCGAGGCGGCGCATCGTCTCCGGCGTGGGACCGACGAACACCAGGCCGGCCGAATCGCAGGCCTCCGCGAACTCCGGGCTCTCCGACAGGAAGCCGTAGCCCGGATGGACCGCGTCCGCCCCGGCGTCGCGCGCGACCCGCACGATCCCGGCGATGTCGAGGTAGGCCTCGACCGGCGAACGGCCCTCGCCGACCAGATAGCTCTCGTCCGCCTTCGTCCGGTGCAGCGAGAAACGGTCCTCGTGCGAGTGGATCGCGATCGTGCGCAGACCGAGCTCGGACGCCGCCCGCATCACGCGAATCGCGATTTCTCCACGATTCGCGATCAGGACGCTGCGGATCGGCCGGCGGTCGATGGCTTGTGTCATTGCCGATGGATGATAGCCTTACGAGTCGCAATCGAACAGGCAAGGAGCGGCGACGATGTACGGGATCGCGGTTCACGGCGGCGCGGGCACGCCCCCACGCGGCCAGATCGAGCCGGCGCGCGAGCGTCGCTATCACGAAGGCATGCTCGCGGCGCTCGATGCCGCCCGCGAGGTCCTGGAGCGTGGCGGCTCGAGCCTCGACGCGGTGGTGCGCGCGGTCGTCGTGCTCGAGGACGACCCGATGTTCAATGCCGGACGCGGCGCCGTGTGCACGCGCGAGGGCCACCACGAACTCGACGCGTCGATCATGGAGGGCGCGGCGCTGCGGGCCGGCGCGGTCTGCGGGCTGCGGCACGTGAAGAACCCGATCGAGCTCGCGCGCGCGGTGATGGAGCGGTCGCCGTTCGTGATGCTCGGTGGCGCGGGGGCCGAGGAGTTCGCGCTCGCCGAAGGGTTCGCGCTCGTGCCGAACGAGTACTTCCGGACGGAGGAACGCTGGCAGCAGCTGCAACGGGTACTGACCGCCGGCGACGCGCCGCTCCCGCTGGCGCACGTCGGCACGGTCGGCGCGGTCGCGCTCGACGTGCATGGCCACCTCGCCGCCGCGACCTCGACCGGCGGCATGACCGCGAAGCGCTACGGCAGGATCGGCGATTCGCCGGTGATCGGCGCCGGAACGTACGCGGACGACCGGGCGTGCGCGGTCTCGGCGACCGGGCACGGCGAAATCTTCCTGCGCAACGCGGTCGCGCACGACCTCTGCGCCCGGATGCGCTACGGCGGAGCGAGCCTCGATCAGGCGGTCCACGACGTCGTGCACGGCGAACTGGTCGCGCGCGGAGGGGAAGGCGGCGTGATCGCGATCGATCGACACGGCCGGATCGCGATCGATTGCAACGTCGAGGGCATGTTCCGCGGGAGCCTGACCGCGGGGGGCGAGCCCCGGACCGCGATCTTCCGGGAGCCTTGACGCCGGGCGGGCGTACGGCGTTTCGTCAGCCGAGACGCAGCCCGCGGCGCTTCTCGAAGCGTCCGGTCTGCAGATTCTGGTATTCGGCTTCCATCACGACGACCCGGTTGCGACCCTGGCCCTTCGCGCTGTAGAGCGCTTCGTCCGCCAGCTGGATCAGGCCCTCGGGACTGCGCGACGCGGTCGGCAGGATATAGGCGGCGCCGATGCTCACGGTCAGCCGGCTCGCGACCGGGGACGCCTCGTGCAGGAAGTTGAGTTCGGCGATCGAACGCTGGATGCGGGTCGAGACCTCCGCGACGTACTCCCGGCTCGCCTCGTAGAGGACCAGCGCGAATTCCTCGCCGCCGTAGCGGGCGACGAAGTCGAGCGGGCGCCGGGCACACTGGCTCAAGGTCGCGGCGACCGCCCGCAGGCACTCGTCGCCGGCCTGGTGACCGTAGCGATCGTTGTATTCCTTGAAGCAGTCGATGTCGACGAGCAGCACGGCGATTCGTTGGGCGTCGCGAACCGCCTGCTGCCAGACGCGCTGGATGTGCAGGTCGAACATCCGCCGGTTCTGGATCCCGGTGAGTCCGTCCCGCGCAACCAGTTCGCGCAGCAAGCCGGTCTCGAGGAATCGAAACCGGCTGGTGCGCTCCTGCATGTACGCGACCGACGCGCCGATCAGGTTCGCGGCGACGAGCGTGAGCGCGTCGTAGCCGAACTCGGTCCCCGGCAGCGCCATCAGGTGACCGGCCGCCAGATACGCGAGCAACACGAGGAAATTGACCGCGAGCGCCGCGTAGAAGTCCAGGCCCGCGAGAAAGTACACGTACATCGCCGTCACGATCATCGCCGGAAACAGGAACTGGGCCCCGCCGAGCGAGGTCACGACCTGGATCGCGACCTGGCTCAGACCGCAGGCCGTGAAGGCGACGATCGCGAGCGGCGGGTAGATCCTCTGCCGATTGGGCGAAAAGCTCGCCGCCAGCACGATCACGAGCAGCGGCACCGTGAACGCGACGTCGATGGTGCCCGGGATGCGATCCAGCGCGCGACCCAGCACGAGCGCGTCCATCGCGGACAGGGCGATCGCGATCGCGATCGCGAGCACGAGATTCGCGCGGATGTAGCCGAGCGACTCCTCGAGCCGGGCGCGTCGGAACACCACCTCGAGCTCGCGGCCGAACCGCAACCACGGAAACCCGTCCTTCAGTTGCCGCGCGTGCGGCAAGTCGGGGAGGTCCTCCGTCAACGACGAATTCATCCGCATGGACGCATTGGACCGAAACGCGGGCGCGGGCGCTGCGACCTACGGCACAGGCTTGCAGATCCCGCGGGAGTCCCGCGGCGAAAAAGCGTGAACGCCGCCGCGGTTTCCCCTCCCACGCCGATCCGGATCGCGTTATGTCAAATGAAACGAGCCCGCGATCAGCCGGTCAGGTATCGCGCGAGATAGGTCTCGAAATCGTCCCGGTCGCCCGCCTCGATGCGTCGTTGCTGCGCGTGCGACTCCTCGGCCGCGATCGCGAACTCGGCGAGCCGGCTCTCGTTCGGCGGATACAGTCCGAGGAAGTAGTCCTTGTGGACGCGCGACATGCGCAACGCGAACTGGAAGAAGGTCTCCCCGGCATCGCGCATCTCGGCGAGCAGCCGGGCCGACGGCGTCGCGGCCGGATCCTCGATCTTCTCTCGCTGGCGCACCAGCGATCCGCGGTAGGGTGCCGCGGGGTTGTCCTGATCGAGGAGCTCGCAGACCGCCTCCAGGTCGTCGAGCAGCTCACGCGCCCACTCGCGCATCGGTCGATCCCGCCCGTCGAAGCGCAGGCTCAGACCGGGCTCGCGTCCGCGCCGCGCGACGGTCACGTGATTGCGATCGAGCGCCTGCTGCTCGTCGCGCTCGATCGGCGGACTGTCGCGCAACAGGCACAACGCGAGGAACGCCTCGGCGAAGCGCAACGTGTCCTGATTCACCCCGACCGGATCGAACACGCTGACGTCGAGCGCCCTCATCTCGAGGTATTCGACGCCACCCCGCTCGAGCGCCCGCGTCGGCCGCTCGCCCGACCGGACCACGCGCTTCGGGCGGATGAAACTGTAGTACTCGTTGCCGACCTGCAGGACGTTCGCGCTGAGCTGTCGGTACTCTCCGCCGACCTTGACCCCGAGCTTCTCGTAGCCTGGAAACGGCGTCCGGATCGCGTGATTGAGGTCGCGGACGTAAGCTTGCAGGCTATTCACCGACACGCTCACCGTGGCCTGATTCTTGTTGCGGTAGCCGATGTCGCTCATCCTGAGCGAGGTCGCATACGGCTCGTACAAGGTATCGGCATCGAGCGCCGGCAGATCGTGGTCGCGTCCTGCCAGGAAGGCCCGACTGACCGCTGGCGAGGTCCCGAACAAGTAGAGGATCAACCAGCCGAAGCGCCGGTAATTGCGCAACGCTGCAAAGTACGCGTCCGAGACGAACGCCGTGTCCACCGCGCCCGCCCCCTCGAGAGGCGCGAGCGCCTCCCACAGGGACGCCGGAAACGAATAGTTGAAGTGCACGCCGGCGATCGCCTGCATCATGCGTCCGTAACGCAGGCTGAGCCCGTTGCGGTAGATCGTCTTCAGTCGGCCGACGTTCGACGGTCCGTAACGTGCGATCGGGATCTCCTCGTCGGAGCGCACCGCGCAGGGCATGCTCGTCGCCCAGAGCATCTCGTCGCCGAGATGCCGATACACGAACTGGTGCAGGTCGCACAGGTATTGCAGCAGTTCCCAGCTCTGGCCGAACGGCGGCGTGACCAACTCGATCAAGGCTTCGGAGAAGTCGGTGGTGATCCGCGGGTTCGTCAATGCGGCGCCGAGCGCCGGCGGATGCGCGGTCTGCGCGATCTGCCCGTGCGGGGTGACCCGCAAGGCCTCCTTCTCGACGCCCTTGCGGCCGCCGCACAGCACGCCGCGCTGCCCGGAATTGACCAGCGCCGCGACGCGGCGCTCGAAACGCTTGTCGGTGAATTCACGCATCGTGTCCAAGGATACCTGAACACGCCCGGCATTTTCCCGCGCGCCCGGGTTCTGCGCGCCCGGCGCCGGGTCCATAATGCGCGCGAGCTTCGAACGGAGGGGCGAACCATGCTGGTCGGCACGAAGACTCGGCGCGTCGCGATCGTCGGCGGTACTCGCATTCCATTCGCCCGGGGTCACGGGGCGTACGCCGAGGTCGGAAATCCGCAGATGCTCACCGCGGCGCTCGCCGGACTCGTCGAGCGCTTCGGGCTGCGCGGGCAATGCGTGGGCGAGGTCGCCGCCGGCGCGGTGATCAAGCACCCGAGCCAATGGAACCTCGCCCGCGAGTGCGTGCTGGATTCGGGCCTCGCGCCGCAGACGCCGGCGGTCGATCTGCAACGCGCCTGCGGCACGAGCCTCGAAGCGGCGATCCTGGTCGCGAACAAGATCGCGCTCGGACAGATCGACGCCGGAATCGCCGGCGGCGTCGACACGGTGAGCGATCCGCCGATCGGATTCCCGCGAAGTTTTCAGCGCCTGCTGCTCCGCAGCCACCGCGGGAGGACGGCCGGCGCCCGGATCGCGCCGTGGCTCGGGCTGCGTCCGCGACACTTCAAGCCGGTGCTGCCGGGCGTCGCGGAGCCGCGCACCGGCCTGTCGATGGGCGAGAGCACCGAATGGATGGTGAAGCAGTGGCGGATCCCGCGCGAGGAGCAGGACCGGCTCGCGCTGCAGAGCCATCGCAATGCATCCGCCGCCTACGCCGAGGGTTTCTACTCGGACTTGGTGATCCCGTACCTCGGCCTCGCGCGCGACGACAACGTCCGCGATGACACGAGCCTGGAGAAGCTCGCACGGCTGTCGCCGGTCTTCGACCGGTCGGCGGGCGGCACGCTGACCGCCGGCAACTCGACCCCGATGACCGACGGTGCCTCGGCGGTGCTGCTGGCATCCGAGGCATGGGCGCGGGCGCGCGACCTGCCGGTGCTCGCGTACCTCGCCTACGGCAAGGTCGCCGCGGTCGACTACGTCGATCACCGGGAAGGCCTGCTGATGGCGCCCGCGTACGCCGTTCCGAGGATGCTCGCCGATGCCGGGCTGGCGCTGACCGATTTCGATTTCTACGAGATCCACGAAGCCTTCGCCGGCCAGGTGCTGTGCACGCTGAAGGCATGGACCGATCCCGCGTTCTGCCGCGACCGGCTCGGTCGATCCGAGGTGCTCGGCGCGATCGATCGCGCGAAGCTCAACGTCAAGGGGGGCAGCGTCGCGATCGGCCACCCGTTCGCGGCGACGGGTACGCGGATCGTCGCGACGCTCGCGAAGGTTCTCGCCGAGAGCGGGGCGAAGCGCGGCCTGATATCGATCTGCACCGCCGGCGGCATGGGCGTGACCGCGATCCTGGAGCGTTGACGGCGCCTTGAGCCGCGGCGAGCGAACGCGCTATTCTCACCGACCCCGATTGGCGGAGCATCGAACCATGGGAAGCACCATCGACCTGAAGGCGTCGGACGGACACCGCTTGAACGCGTATCTCGCGGAGCCGAACGGCAAGCCGCGCGGCGGGATCGTCGTGATTCAGGAGATCTTCGGCGTGACGCGCCACATTCGCGCGGTCGCAGACCAATACGCGGCGGCCGGATTCCTCGCGATCGCGCCGGCGCTGTTCGATCGGATCCAGCCCGGGATCGACGTCCCGTACACGGACATCCAGACGGGCTTCGCCCACATGCAGAAGCTGCAGAGCGAGCAGGTCATGCTCGACGTGCGCGCCGCGGTCGACCGGGTCGCGGCGGCAGGCAAGGTCGGCGTCGTCGGCTTCTGCTGGGGCGGCACGATGACCTATCTCGCGGCGGCACGCCTGCCGATCGCGGCCGCGATTTCGTACT
Organism: Gammaproteobacteria bacterium; assembly: GCA_028870355.1. Lineage (GTDB taxonomy): Bacteria > Pseudomonadota > Gammaproteobacteria > Steroidobacterales > Steroidobacteraceae > Bog-1198. The sequence continues at coordinate 58,141 of JAGWPU010000077.1, forward strand.
ACGGCGGCGGGACCTCGCAGTATCTGGCGGAAAAGCCCCGTTGCCCGATCCTGTTCCATTACGGCGAGCTCGACGCCCACATCCCGATGTCGCAGGTCGACGAGGTTCGGGCCGCGAACCCCGGAGCGACGTTCCATCTGTACAAGGCGGAACACGGCTTCAACTGCACCGATCGGTCGAGCTTCGAACCGGCGAGCGCGAAGCTCGCGCTCGAGCGAAGCCTCGAATTCTTCCATCGTCACGTCGGCTGACGCCGCGACCCGGGGACACTCGAAGATGATCAAACTGCGCGACCAGAATCTGCTGCGTCAATCCTGTTACGTGGACGGCCGCTGGCTGTCGGCCGACGGGGGCGCGACCCTGCCGGTGCACAACCCGGCGACCGGCGAGACGCTCGGCTCGATCCCGAACATGGGCACCAGCGAGACGCGGTTGGCGATCGAGGCCGCGGCAAGTGCGTTTCCCGCGTGGGCGGCGCGCACCGCGAAGGACCGCGCGGTGCTGTTGCGACGCTGGTACGAGCTGATCCTCGCGCATCTCGACGATCTCGCGGTGCTGATGACCGCCGAGCAGGGCAAGCCCCTCGCCGAATCGAAGGGCGAGATCGCTTACGCAGCGTCGTTCATCGAATGGTTCGCGGAAGAAGGCAAGCGGGTCTACGGCGACGTGATCCCGAGCCACCAGCCGGACAAGCGCATTCTCGTGCTGCGACAGCCGGTCGGCGTGGTCGCCGCGATCACGCCGTGGAACTTCCCGGCGGCGATGATCACCCGCAAGGCGGGCCCGGCACTCGCGGCCGGATGCACCTTCGTGTGCAAGCCCGCGACCCAGACGCCGTTCTCGGCACTCGCGCTCGCGGAGCTCGCCGACCGGGCCGGCATCCCCAAGGGCGTGTTCAACGTCCTCACCGGCTCCGCGACGCAGATCGGCGGCGAGATGACCTCGAATCCGCTCGTGCGCAAGCTGACGTTCACCGGCTCGACCGAGATCGGCAAGAAACTGATGGCGCAGTGCGCCAGCACGATGAAGAAGGTGTCGATGGAACTCGGCGGCAACGCGCCGTTCATCGTGTTCGACGACGCCGACCTCGACGCGGCCGTGCAGGGCGCGATCACGAGCAAGTACCGCAACACCGGGCAGACCTGTGTCTGCGCGAACCGGCTGCTCGTTCAGGACGGCGTGTACGAGGAGTTCGCGCGCAGACTCGGCGCCGCCGTCGCGGCGCTGCGGATCGGCGACGGCTTGGCCGGTGCGACCGATCAGGGACCGCTGATCGACTCGAAGGCGCTCGCGAAGGTGGAGGAGCACGTTGCGGACGCCGTCGCCAAGGGCGCGAAGGTCGTCGCGGGCGGACGACGCCATGCGCTCGGCGGAACCTTCTTCGAGCCGACGGTGCTCACCGACGTGACGCCGGCGATGGCGGTCGCGCGGGAGGAAACGTTCGGACCGGTCGCTCCGCTGTTCCGGTTCAAGACCGAAGCCGAGGCGATTGCGATGGCGAACGACACCGAATTCGGCCTCGCGGCGTATCTCTACACGCGCGACCTCGCGCGTAGCTGGCGAGTCTCGGAGGCGCTGGAGTACGGAATCGTCGGCTTGAACACCGGATTGATCTCGACCGAGGTTGCACCGTTCGGCGGCGTCAAGGAGTCGGGCACCGGCCGCGAGGGATCCAAGTACGGGATCCTCGACTTCACCGAGATCAAGTATTTGTGCGTGGGCGGGATCAGCTGAGATTCCTCGAGCTTTCGGTGCCCGCGCAGGATCTGCGCGCGGCGACCGAATTCTACGCAGGGCTCGGTTTTTCGCTCGCCGAGGTCGGCGAGACCCGCCGCTATCCGTACGCCGTGGCCACGGACGGCCGCGTCAGCATCGGAATGCACGGCGTCGAGGACCTCGCGCCGACGGTGAGCTTCGTGCGACCGGATCTGGTCGCCCATCTGGATCGGTACGAATCGCTCGGCGTCACGCTCGAACTGCGCCGTCTCGGCGGCGACGTGTTCAACGAGATCGGGTGGCGCGATCCGGGCGGCAATCCGGTCCGACTCCTCGAGGCCCGGACCTTCTCGCCCCCGCCAACGCCGTCCGGGAACCGAACGGCCTGCGGGTATTTCCGCGAAATCGCGCTGCCGGCGAGCGCCCGCGTCGCCTCGCGCGCCCAGTGGGAGCGCCTCGGATTCGTCGCGCTCGACGAGGAGGGTCCGCTCGGGTCCTGCACGATCTGTACGAGCGATACCCTGACCCTCGGCCTGTACGAGCCGCGACGCATACCCCGCCCCACGGTGGTGTTCGAATCCGACGATCTGCCGCGCGTTTCGACGGCGTTGACCGCACTCGGCACCTCGGTGAACGCGGACACCGACGAGGACGGCGAGCTCACCAGCCTGCGCTGCGATGCGCCCGAGGGAACGCCGCTGCGGATCCTGCGGGCGGAGTGAAGCGCCGCCCGCGGGCACGGTCGCCGCGTCGGCCTCCCCCGGCGTGCCGATCGGCGGGCCGCGGGGCGGCGCGAGTTGCTAGACTTGGGGTCTCATCGGACTTCAGCGCGGAGGGGCCGCATGCCGATCAGCGATTCGCCGGCGCCATGAGCAGCGGCTTCGGTACCCGATCGCGACGGGCGCGCTGATCCATGGACCGCCATCCACGTCCGTTCGACGACGTCGCCGAGTGCGTCGAGGCGACGCTCGCGCGCGTCGGTCCCCGCATCGGACTCGCGCTGCCGCTCGGAATCGGCAAGCCGCACGCGATCGCAAACGAGTTCTACCGGCGCGCTCGCCGCGACCGGTCGATCCGGTTGCAGATCTTCACCGCGTTGAGCCTCGAATTGCCCCGGGCGCGCAGCGAACTCGAGCGCCGCTTCCTCGCGCCGCTCGTCGACCGGGTCTTCGGGGACTTCGTGCCGCTCGACTACGTCGCCGACCTGCACGCGGGGACCGTCCCGGAGAACGTCGAGATCGTCGAGTTCTTCCTCGAGCCGGGCGCGTTCCTCGATTCGCCGCATGCCCAGCAGCACTACATCAGCAGCAATTACACCCACGTCGTCCGGGACCTCATGAACCGGGGCGTGAACGTGATCGCGCAGGTGGTCGCGAAGCGGGCGGCGCCGGGTGGCACCGAGTACAGCCTCGGGTCGAATCCGGATCTCACGCTCGAGCTCCTGCGGCGCCTGTCCGCACGGCGCGAGGCCGGCGCGCTCGTGGTGATCGGCGCGCCGAACCGGCAGATGCCGTTCATGCACGGACCGGCCGTGATCGGCGCCGAGCAGTTCGACTTCCTCGTCGAACACCCGCGATACGAGACCGATCTGTACTCGCCGCCGAACGCGCGGCTCTCGACCATCGACTACGCGATCGGACTGCACGCCGCTCGGCTCGTCCGCGATGGCGGCACCCTGCAACTCGGGATCGGCGAGATCGGCGACGCGGTCGTCTACGCGTTGCAGTTGAGGCACCAGCGGAACCAGGAGTTCCGCGAGATCCATCGATTGATGCGCACGCCGGAGCGATTCGCGACGGCACCGGCGGCGATTGGCGGTGATGGGCCGTTCGAGACCGGGCTGTACGCGTGTACCGAGATGTTCCTCGACGGATTCCTCGAGCTCTATCGCGCCGGGATCCTGCGACGTCGCGTCTACGACGACGTGCGCGTCCAGCGCCTCCTCGCCGCGGGCACGGTCGGCGAATCCGTGGACGGCGACTTCCTGCGGGCGCTGCCCGCCGCGGGATTCACGAGTCCGTTGACGAGGGACGACTTCGGCGTCCTGCAGCGGCTCGGTGTGTTTCGCACCGAGTGCCGGTACGACGACGGACGGCTGCTCGGCCCCGACGGCGAGGAAGTCGACGCGCGCCTCGACGATCCGCGCTGCGTCGATCGGATGATCGGGACCTGCTGCGGTCGCCGGCTGCGCGGCGGAGCGCTGTCGCACGCCGCGTTCTTCCTCGGATCGCGCGGCTTCTACGCGGCGTTGCGTGAGATGCCGGAGGACGAGCGCCGCCTGTTCCCGATGTGCGGGGTCGAGTTCACGAACGGGATCGACGACGAGGACCGGGCACTGAAGGTCGCGCAGCGCGCCCACGGACGCTTCGTGAACACCGCGATGCTCGCGACGCTGCTCGGCGCTGCGATCTCCGACGGGCTCGCCGACGGGCGGGTGGTGAGCGGCGTCGGTGGCCAGTACAACTTCGTCGCGATGGCGCACGGGCTGCCCGACGCCCGCTCGATCATCGCGGTCCGCAGCACCCGCGACCGGGGCGGACGCGTGACCTCGAACCTGGTCTGGAACTACGGTCACGTGACGATTCCGCGCCATCTGCGCGATCTCGTCGTGACCGAGTACGGCGTCGCCGACCTCCGTGGCCGATCGGACCAGGACGTCGTCGCCGCGATGCTCAATGTCGCGGACTCGCGGTTCCAGGATTCGCTCCTGCGCGAGGCGCAGGCGGCCGGCAAGATCTCGCGCGGCTACCGGATCCCGGACGTCCACCGCAACAACATGCCGCGGGCGCTCGAGGAACAGTTCCTGCTGCCCCGCGCGCGCGGCCTGTTCTCGGATTTTCCGTTCGGGACCGATCTGACCCGCGAGGAGATCGTGCTCGCCGAGGCGCTCGGCACGCTCGCCCGGCGCACGGCAAGGCCCGGCGGCAAGCTGCGCGCGATGCTCGCGAGCCTCTCGCAACGGCGGATCCCGACACGCGTCGAGCCGTACCTCGAACGGATGGGACTCGGTGCGCCGACCACGGGCGAGGAGCGGCGCTGGCGGCGTTTGCTCGCGCGCGAGCTCGCCTCGATGTCGCCGGTGCGCTGAGCCTCGACCGCGGCTTCGCCTTTTCGACGGTGCGCGCTCAGCGCACCGGCAATTCTCGCGACTTCTGCACGGTGCGGAGTGCGAACGAGGAATGCACGCGAGCGACGTTCGGCAGGCGGGTGAGGTGCTGGCTGTGGAGACGCTCGAAATCGGCGGTGTCGGCGAGCACGACGCGCAACAGATAATCGTACTCGCCGGACATCAGATAACACTCCATGACCTCGGGCACCCGGCGCACCGCTTCCTCGAACGCGCGCAGCTGCGCCTGCTCCTGGCGTTCGAGCGTGATGTTCACGAAGACGTTCAACGGGCATCCCGCCTTCTGCTGATTGAGCAGCGCGGTGTAGCCCTCGATGAATCCAGCCTCCTCGAGCGCCCGCACGCGGCGCAGACACGCGGACTCGGACAGATTCACGGATTCGGCAAGCCGGTTGTTGGTGATGCGTCCGTCGAGTTGGAGCGCGCGAAGGATCGCGCGGTCATAGCGATCGAGCTTCATGGTTCGCATTTTATTGCAAAAAATTGTCATACGGTCGAATTTTCTTCCGTTCCGGACCCTCGATGACGCCGATTTCGCAGATCCTCCACTTCGTGGATCCGTAAGCTACGCGCGGCTTTTTCGAATCACCGACCTGCGGGGGAGCGGCATCCATGAAAATCGGCGTACCCAAAGAGATCAAAGTCCACGAATATCGCGTCGGCCTCGTACCGGCCGGCGTCTCGGAACTGGTGCGTGCGGGACACGAAGTCGTGGTCGAGACCGGCGCGGGCGCCGGGATCGGCTTCGACGACTCGCATTACCGTTCCGCGGGCGCGAACATCGCGCCGAATGCGGAGAAGGTCTTCGCGGGCGCGGAATTGATCGTCAAGGTCAAGGAGCCGCAGTTGTCGGAGTGCCGGATGCTGCGTGCGGACCAGACCTTGTTCACCTACCTGCATCTCGCGGCCGACCGCGAGCAAGCCCTCGCGCTGATGAAATCGGGTACGACCGCGATCGCGTACGAGACGGTCACGGCGACGGACGGTTCGTTGCCGCTGCTCACGCCGATGAGCGAAGTCGCAGGCCGGATGTCGGTACAGGTCGGCGCCACGTGCCTGCAGAAGGCGAACGGCGGCTTCGGCGTGCTGCTCGGCGGCGTTCCCGGCGTCGCGCCCGCGAAGGTCGTGATCCTCGGCGGCGGCGTTTCCGGTACCCACGCGGCCGAGATGGCGGTCGGGCTGCGCGCCGACGTTACGGTCGTGGACCGCTCGGTGAAGCGCCTGCGCGAACTGTCGGCGATCTTCGGCAGCCAGTTGAAGACCCAGTACTCGACCGCGCACGCGATCGAGGAACTCGTCCGTGACGCGGACCTGGTGATCGGCGCGGTGCTGATCGCCGGCGCCGCGGCCCCGAAGCTGGTCACGCGCGACATGGTCCGGACGATGAAGGCGGGCGCCGTGCTCGTCGACATCGCGATCGACCAGGGCGGATGCTTCGAGACCAGCCGGCCGACGACGCATGCGGAGCCGACCTTCATCGAGGACGGCGTGATCCATTATTGCGTGACCAACATGCCGGGCGCGGTGCCGCGCACGTCGACCTTCGCGCTGACGAACGCGACCCTCCCCTATGTGAAGGCGATCGCGGACTCCGGGTGGCGGGAAGCGCTCGCCCGCGACCGCGGGCTCGCGCAGGGATTGAACGTCTACGCCGGCCACATCACGCACGAAGCCGTCGCTCGTGCGCTCGACGTCGAGTGCCGGCCACTGCGCTGACCGTCCGCTCGATCGCAATCGATCCCTCCCCTGGGGGTCCCGCGGTCCGGGATCCTCAGGGGGGCGCATCCACCGGGGTCGACCCCTCGCCGTCCGGTGGCGCCGCCTCGCCCTCGGGCCCACCCCGATGGTACGGAATCCACGAATAGATCTCCGGCGACGTCTGCGGGTAGGTCAGGAACTCCTCGCGACCCTGCTCGACGGGTTCCGTCCGCCGCCGCGCCAGACGCCACAGCGCGAACACGGTGAACAACACGGTCAAGCCGAGTACGTAGGCGAAGAACGCGCCCGGCCGGCTTCGCTCGATCGCGATCGTGCCCGTCGTCGGGCCGATCGCCGCCCCCAGCGCCCAGACGAACAACAGCGTCGAGGACAGCGCGATGTAGTCGCGGGACGGTGCGCGGTCGTTCGCATGCGCGACGCCGACCGCATAGAGACTCTCGCCGAGTCCGCCGAACACCGCGAGCAGCACCACAAGCACCACGAACGGCGTGTGCCCGCTCACCCCGATCAGCACACCGGCGACGCCGAGAATCGCCGCGCCGAGCCCAATGAGCGCGTACAAGCGGTCGATGCGGTCGGAGAGATAGCCGATCGGCCATTGCAGCAGGAGGCTCCCCATCGAAAAACTCGCCATCAGGAGCACGATGCGCGCCTGGTCGAGACCGAGCCGCTCACCGAACAGGGGACCCGCGGTCGTGAATGCGGTCAATATCAGTCCGTTCAGCAGGCAGGCGAGCACGCTCACCGGCGAGGTGCGCAAGGCCTTCGCAACCTGCAGATTCACCCGGTGCGGCCGCGCCGGAGCCCGCACCTCGACCGCCGCCATGGGCACCAGGGCGAGCGTCGTCGCGATGCCGGCGATCAGCAGGAACTGCGGCCCGCTCGCGTCCAGATCGCGTCCGAGGAGCTCGCCGAATCCGAAGCACAAGCCATATACGAGCACGTAGACCGTGAGGATGCGCCCGCGCTGCTCGTTCGGCGACAGCGCATTGAGCCAGCTCTCGACGACGACCGAGAGTCCGGCGGCGTTCAGCCCGATCAGGAATCGCAGCACGGCGATCCACGGCGCGCCGACCGCGAAGAACAAGCCGAGGATCGCGACCGATTTCAGGCCGGCGAACGTCGCGTAGGCGCGCTCCGATCCGACCGGCGCGATGATCCGGTGCGCGTGCAGACAGCCGACCAGGAAGCCCAGACCTTCGGCGCTGCCGAGCAGCCCGATCGTCCCCGCCGACAGACCGGCGGCGGAATACCGCAGCGGCAGCAGCGCGCCGAGCAGACCGGCGCCGACCATGGTCAGCCCGGTGCTCGCGAGCGGCGGCGCGAGGCGCAGCGCCACCGACCGCGAGGCATGGACTTCCGGGGGTGTCGTCGTCACGTCATTCGGCGCCGCGATCGCTCGTTGGAGAGGCGATCGATTATAGACACACGGGACCGGGCGGCGCCCGTCGCCTTGCTACTGGACGTTCGATCAATTAGGCTGCCACCGCTCGTCGGACCGCGGCGGTGGGCGCCGGGAACGGGCACCTCGAGGGCCCTATTGTATGCCGCGAAACCCGCGCTTCGACGTCTTGTTCGAACCCGTCCGGATCGGCCCGGTCACCGCACCCAACCGCTTCTACCAGGTACCGCATGCGAGCGGGATGACCAACGCCCTGCCCCACGTCCGGGCGAAGTTTCGCGAGACCAAGGCCGAGGGCGGCTGGGGCGTCGTCTGCACCGGTGCCGTATCGATCCATCCGAGCTCGGACGATGCGCCGCTGCCGTTCGCGTCCCTCTGGGACGAGGCGGACGTTCGCGCGCATGCGGCGATGACGGAGGCGGTCCACCGGCACGGTTCGCTGGCCGGCGTCGAACTGTGGCACGGCGGCGCGATCACGATGAACCGCACCAGCCGCCTCCCGCCCCTGTCACCGTCCGGGATGCCCTGGCTCTCGACGCACCTCGGCTTCATGGGGAATCTCCGGCCGAGGGCGATGGACCGCGCCGATATCCGCGAGCTGTTGCGCTGGCAGGCCGATGCCGCGAAGCGTGCGCTCGCCGCGGGTTTCGACATCGTGTACGTCTACGCCGGCATGGGCTATCTGCCGTACGAGTTCCTGCTGCCGGAATACAACCGGCGCACCGATGAGTACGGCGGATCGATCGCGAACCGCACGCGACTGGTCCGCGAGATGCTCGAGGTCACGCGCGACGCGGTCGGCGACCGCGCGGCGGTCGCGCTCAGGATCAGTCTCGAGGAATTGCGCGCGAAGCCCGGCACGCATGCGCCATCCGAGGCGCACGAGGTGGTCGAGGCGCTCGCGGACGTGCCCGACCTGTGGGACGTGAAGATGGATTCGAGCCCGACCGACTGCGCGCCGTCGCGCTTCTCGCCGGAGGGCAGCCACGAGCCCGTGATCGAGTTCGTGAAGAAGGTCACGAAGAAGCCGGTCGTCGGCGTTGGCCGATTCACCTCGCCGGATTTCATGGTGTCGCAGATTCGCCGCGGCGTCCTCGACCTGATCGGCGGCGCGCGTCCGTCGATCGCGGACCCGTTCCTGCCCCGCAAGATCGACGAGGGGCGCGAACACGAGATCCGCGAATGCATCGGCTGCAACATCTGCATTTCGAGCTGGCACGACGGCGTGCCGGTGCGCTGCACCCAGAATCCGACCGCGGGCGAGGAATGGCGGCGCGGCTGGCATCCGGAACGCGTCGAGCCTGCGGCGAGCGACGCCTCGATCCTGGTCGTCGGCGGCGGTCCGTCGGGTCTCGAATGCGCGGTCACGCTCGCGCGACGCGGCTATCGCGTGACGATCGCCGACGCGGCCGCAGAATTCGGCGGCCGGCTGCGCTTCGAGACCGGCCTGCCGGGCTTGTCGACCTGGGGAAGGGTTGCCGACTGGCGCCTCGGGCAACTGCGTGGCCGCGCGAACGTCAGCCTGTTCCCCGGCAGCTCGCTCACCGTCGACGACGTTCTCGGGTCGGAGCATGCCCACGTCGTCGTCGCGACCGGCGCCCGCTGGACGCGAATGCTGTACGCGACGATCGAGTTTCCGACCGAGCCGTTCGACGCGCCCCGCGTGTACACGCCGGACGACATCGCCGCCGGCGCGGTTCCCGAGGGCCCGGCCGTCGTGTTCGACTTCGACAACTACTACCTCGGCGGCGCGATCGCCGAGCGCCTCGCGCGGCACCAAGTCGAGACCCATTACGTGACGACCGCGGGCAGTGCGTCGGCGTGGACGTTCATGACGAACGAGTTGCCGCTCGTCCATCGCGCACTCGGGGCGGCCGGCGTCACGATCCACACCTTGCGTCGGATCGCTGGATTCGACGGTGAGGAGATCGCGCTCGCGGACGTGTTCACGAACGCCGAGCAGCGTCTGCGGTGCCGCTCGCTCGTGATCGTAGGCGTACGCGAACCGCGCGACGAGCTGTATCGCGAACTGCTCGCGCGAAGCGGGGAATTCGAGCGCGCCGGGATCCGCTCGGTGAGCCGCATCGGCGACGCGCTGGCGCCCGGAGCGATCGTGCACGCCGTCCATTCGGGACATCGGTACGCCCGCGAGTTCGACGCCGCGCCGACCGCGGTGCCGTACGTTCGCGACTTCCCGCTGCATCGTGGGCAGTAGCACGCCGAAATTCAGACGCAAGAGCGCCGCCGTGCGGCGCCGCGCGTTGATCGACGCGACCTTGCGCAGCCTCGAGCGCCACGGCCGGGACGGCGCGTCGATTCGTCGAATCAGCGCGATCGCGGGTGTGTCGAGCGGTCTGATCAGCCACCACTTTCGCAACAAGGCGAAATTGATCGCCGCGGCGTACGAGTCGCTCGCGATCGAGCTGCAGGAGACGCTGTACCGGGATTCCGGTGCCGGCGATCGATCGCCGCGCGAACGCGTGAGCGCCTTCATCCGGGCATCGTTCGCGCCGTCGATACTCGAGCCGCGGATCCTCAACGTCTGGCTGGTGTTCTGGAGCATGGTGATGCGTGCGCCGGCGATGCGCGCGGTGCACGACCGGACCTATCGCCGCTACCGGTCGATTCTCGGGAAGCTGCTGCAGTCGGTCGGCCGCACCCGGGGGGTGCGCGTGCGGGCGCGGCCTGCCGCGATCGCGCTGTCGGCGCTGCTCGACGGCCTGTGGATCGAGCTGTGCCTGAGTCCGGGAACCTTCCGGCCGACCGAGGCAGTGATGCTCTGCGAGAGCTGGGTCGACGCGCTGTGCGGCGGAGCACTGCCTCAGTTGCTGCAACCGGGGCGGCGGCGGTCGCCCTGAGGAACCGGGAATACATGAAACAATCCGATACGTTCGACGTGGTGGTGATCGGCGGGGGCCACAACGGTCTGGTCTGTGCGGCTTACCTCGGCGCAGCCGGCCTGCGCGTCGCGGTGCTCGAACGCCGCGACGTGGTCGGCGGCGCGGCGGTCACCGAGGAATTCGTGCCGGGATTTCGCAACTCGGTCGCCTCGTACACCGTATCCCTGCTGAATCCGCAGGTGATCCGCGACCTCGAGCTCGCCGATCACGGTCTGCGGATCGTCGAACGGCGGATCTCGAACTTCCTTCCGCTCGGCGACGCCGGCTACCTCAAGGTCGGTGGCGGACGGACCGCCGAGGAGGTCGCGAAATTCTCGCCACGCGATGCGGCGCGCCTGGACGCGTACGCCGAGCGGCTCGACGCGATCGCCGACGTGCTGCGTGACCTCGTGCTGGAGACGCCACCGAACGTCACCGATCGGGGCTGGTTCGCCGCGCTACCGCAGATGCTGAGCGGTGCCCGCGTCGGCGGGCGCATCTCGCGGCTGTCGATGCCGCTGCGACGGGAATTGCTCGAGCTGTTCGTGAAGTCCGCGGGCGACTACCTCGACGGGTGGTTCGAGAGCGCACCGATCAAGGCGGCCTACGGGTTCGACGGGATCGTCGGCAATTACGCGAGCCCCTATGCCGCCGGCTCCGCGTACGTGCTGCTGCATCACGTGTTCGGCGAGGTCAACGGCAAGAAGGGCGTCTGGGGTCACGCGATCGGCGGCATGGGCTCGATCACCCAGGCGATGGCACGGGCGGCCGAGCGGCGTGGCGTCGTGATCCGGCTCGGCCAGGCAGTGCGCGAAGTGCGCGTCACCGGCGGCCGGGCGGTCGGCGTCGTCACCGCGAACGGGGAGGAGGTGCGCGCCCGATGCGTGGTGTCGAACCTGAATCCGAAGTTGCTGTTCGGGTCGATGATCGATCCGAACGTGCTCGACCCGGACTTCCGCGCGCGCATCGAGCGATGGCGCTGCGGCTCCGGAACGTTCCGCATGAACGTTGCGCTCGCCGAGTTGCCGGATTTCTCGGCCCTCCCCGGACGCGACTGCGCGGAGCACCATACCGCGGGCATCATCATGGCGCCGTCGCTCGCTTACATGGACCAAGCCTATCTGGACGCGAAGGCGAGTGGCTGGTCGAAGCGGCCGATCGTCGAGATGCTGATCCCGTCGACGCTCGACGACAGCCTCGCGCCCCCGGGCCGACACGTCGCGAGCCTGTTCTGCCAGCACGTCGCGCCGGCATTGCCCGACGGGAGTTCGTGGGACGACCGGCGCGAACAGGTCGCCGACGTGATGATCGATCTCGTGGACTCCTACGCGCCGAACTTCAAGCAATCGATCCTGGGCCGACAGATCCTGAGTCCCCTCGATCTGGAACGGACCTTCGGCCTGGTCGGCGGCGACATCTTCCACGGAGCGCTGAGCCTCGACCAGCTGTTCTCCGCGCGGCCGATGCTCGGCCACGCCGATTACCGGGGACCGGTCCCGGGTCTCTACCTCTGCGGATCCGGAACGCATCCCGGCGGCGGCGTCACCGGCGCACCCGGACACAACGCCGCGCGGGAGATCCTCGCCGACTTCCGCCGGGGAAGACTCAAGCGCCGATAGCGCGATCGGGACCCGGGGTCAGCCGAGCGGCGAGACGCCGAAGAGCCGCAGGTGCGCCCAGCCGACGAACAGCCCGTAGAGACCGAGGCCGGCGACGACCGCAATCGCATCGTTCCAGCGACCGGGCGGCGCCGTGTACGCCCTGGGAGCGACCGCTCGGTGCTTCAACGAGATCCGGTCGGCGACCGCCCACGCGAGAAAGCCGCCGAACAGCAGCGCATCGGCGAGGCGACCGTTCATCAACAGGTGGGCGAACGCCCAGAATTTCACCGCCGCGAGCATCGGATGGCGTGTGCGCGCCTGGATGCGGCCGGGCAGATAGGCAGCGAGCAGCAGCGGGAACACCGGCAACATCAGCAGGAAGGTCACGTGGCGCATCCACGACGGCGGCGTGTACAACACGACCGGCGCAACGCGAGCGAGCGCGAAGCCGTGCACGATCAACGCAAGCCCGATCAGCGACGCGAGGCCGTAGAGGCCCTTCCAGCCCCATTCGCCGAGCCGCGCACTCATTCGCGCGCGAAACGACGGTGCGACGATCGAGATCGAGTGTGTCCCGAGGAACACGGCGAGTCCGAGGATCAGGGTAGCCATCGCGCGACCCGTCAGCGCTTCGTTCGTCGGCCGGCCGGCCGACGCCGGCCCGCCCCCGTTCGCCGGCTCGCAGCGAGCCGGGGCTTCGCCGGCGTCCGGGCCTTCGCCGACGTCCGGGCTTTCGCGGACGTCCGGGCCTTCGCCGGCGTCCGGGCTTTCGCGGACGTCCGGGCTTTCGCGGACGTCCGGGCTTTCGCGGACGTCCGGGCCTTCGCCGACGTCCGGGCTTTCGCGGACGTCCGGGTCTTCGCGGACGTCCGGGTCTTCGCGGACGCCGGGGGCGTCGCGGCGCCGGCGCCCCGACGCACCGGACCCTTCGCGAGCGATCGGCGCTTCGCGGCGCGACCGCCGCTCGGACGGCGGCGCGGCGTCGCTCGGCTTCGGACCGCGGCACGCCGCTTCCCGGCGGACCGCTCGCGGGCGGCCGGTTCGTGCGCAGCCGGTTCGCCGCGCAGCTGTTCGAGGATCGCCGGGTTCTCGAGCGTGGAGACGTCCTGCGTGATCTCCTCACCGCGCGCGATCGCACGCAACAGCCGGCGCATGATCTTGCCGGATCGGGTCTTCGGCAGATTCTCGGTCAAGCGAATCTCGTCCGGCTTCGCGATCGGGCTCAGCTGCTCGGCGACCCAGGACCGCAACTCCTCGACGAGTGCCTGAGCGGCCGCACCGGTCGGCCGAGGCCCCTTGGTCACGAGGAACGCGAACACCGACTCGCCCTTGATCTCGTGCGGCCGCCCGACGACCGCCGCCTCGGCGACGCGCGGATGCGCGACCAGCGCCGACTCGATCTCCATCGTTCCAAGACGATGCCCGGCGACGTTCAGCACGTCGTCGATGCGCCCCATGATCCAGTAGTAGCCATCCGGGTCGCGATGTGCCGAGTCGCCGGCGACGTAGAAGCGATTCTGGAATTTCTGCCAGTAGGTGCGCACGTACCGGTCGTTGTCGCCCCAGATCGTACGCAGCATCGACGGCCACGGCCGCTTGATCACGAGGTAGCCGCCCGCGCCCGCCCGACGGACCGAACGCCCGTCCTCGTCGACGACGTCGACGAAGATCCCCGGCAACGCCTTCGCGCAGGAGCCGGGCTTGGTCGGCATCGCGCCCGGCACGGAGGTCATCATCGTGGCGCCGGTTTCGGTCTGCCACCAGGTGTCCACGATCGGGCAGTGTCCGCCGCCGATCGTGCGGTGATACCACATCCACGCCTCCGGGTTGATCGGTTCCCCGACGCTGCCCAGCAGCCGCAGCTTCGACAGATCGTAGCGACGCGGAATCTCGTCACCGAGCTTCATCAGCGCGCGAATCGCGGTCGGCGCCGTATAGAAGATCGTGACGCCGTGCGTCTCGCACAGCTGCCAGAACCGACCTCCGTCCGGATACGTCGGCGCACCCTCGTACAGCATCACGGTCGCCCCCGCGGCGAGCGGTCCGTACGCGACGTACGTATGCCCGGTGATCCAGCCGACGTCGGCGGTGCACCAGAACACGTCGTCTTCCTTCAGATCGAACGCCCAGCGGGTGGTCAGTTTCGCGCCGAGCAGGTATCCACCGCTCGCGTGCTGTATCCCTTTCGGCCGTCCCGTCGAACCCGACGTGTACAGCAGGAACAGCGGATGCTCGGCCTCGACCCATTCGGGCTCGCAGGCCGCGCTTTGCCCGGCGAGCACTTCGTGCCACCAGTGGTCGCGCCCGGCGCGCATCTCGCATTCGCCGCCGATGCGTGCGTAGACGATCACGCTCTGCACGCTCGCGCAGCCCTCGGAGAGCGCCCTGTCGACCGCGCGCTTGAGCTCGATTCGATGCCCGCCGCGCCAACCCCCGTCGGCGGTGATCACCATCTTCGCGCCGGCGTCCTCGATCCGGTCCTTCACCGCGTTCGCCGAGAACCCGCCGAACACGACCGAATGCAGGGCGCCGATCCGCGCGCAGGCCTGCATCGCGACGACCGCCTCGGGAATCAGCGGCATGTAGATCACGACCCGATCGCCCTTGCTGATCCCGTGCATCTTGAGTGCGTTCGCGAACCGGCACACCTCCGCATGCAGCTCGCGGTAGCTCAGCTTGCGCACGTCGCCCGGCTCGCCTTCGAACAGGATCGCGGTCTTGTCGGGGCGCTCGATCAGGTGCACGTCCAGACAGTTGTGGGAAACGTTCAGGACGCCGTCGCTGAACCAGCGATAGTTGGGGGCATCCGAGTCGTCGAGCGGGATCGTGAAGGGTCGCCGCCACTCGATCTCCCGCTCCGCAAGCTCGGCCCAGAACCCGATGTAGTCCTGCGCCGCGCGCGCGTGCATCGACTCGAGCGTCGCGGCATCGATACCGGCGCGGGCGACGAATGGCGCCGGTGGCGGGAACAGGCGTTCCTCGTGCAAGACCGACTGGATGGTTTTCTGTGACACGTCCTCGACTCCCCGAATCCGTCGCGAATCCATTCTACGCGCAGTCCGCCTGCGCGCGCAGCGCGATGCGTTCGACCTGGCGGCCCAGGCCCGTGCCGAATCCCTGGCGCTCGAGAAACGCGGACACCGCGCTGCGATCGGGAGCGCGAGGCCGCAAGTCCTCGAGCGTCGCGTCGATCGGCAGATCGCACCGTATCGCGGTGAGCCGCCGCGCCAGGAACGCGTCCTCGCGATGCGCGGCCAGTGTCCGCAGGATCCGCTCGGTTCCGCGCAGTCCGAGCCTCGCGACGCGGTCGAGATTCGCGTAGAGATCCTCGAGCGACCGGAACTCCTCGAACAGCCGCGAGGCGGTCTTGCGCCCGATCCCGGGGACCCCGGGGACGTTGTCCACGGCGTCTCCGGTCAACGCGAGGAAGTCCGCGAAGCGCTCGGGCGGCGCGCCGAACCGCGCACCGATTTCCTCGTAACGGTAGCGATCGCGACCGCCGCCGTCCCAGAACAGGTCGCCGTCTCGGATCAGCTGCGCGAGGTCCTTGTCGCGCGTGAGCAGCACATTGCGCAGCCCGGCGGATCGAGCACGTGCGACGAAGGTCCCGATCAGGTCGTCCGCCTCGTAGCGGGCGCTCGCGAATTCGGCGACCCCGACGTGCCGGCAGAATTCGCGGCACAGCCCGAACTGCCGCGCGAGATCGGGCGGCGGGTCTTCGCGATTCGCCTTGTACGCCGGAAAGATCGAGTTCCGGTAGGACACCTCGACACCGAGACTCTCGTCGAACGCGACCACGACGTGCGCAGGGCGCTCGCGCTCCAGGAGATCCGCGAGGAAGCGTGCGAATCCGTACACCGCGTGGGTCGGGTTGCCGTCGGCGTCCGCGAAGCCGCCCGCGAGCGCATGGTACGCACGAAAGACGAAGTAGCTCGCATCGACGTGGTAGACGACGCCAGGCGCACCCACGGTTACATCCGCCAGAGCTGGATCCTCTCGTGCAGAGGGCTCGACCGCGGGAAGTGCGCGAGCAGGTACTCCATCTGGTCGGCGAGCACGCGCCGGCCCTTCAGATAGATGTACTCCGCATAGGTCGGGGTGAACGGGACCGCGAGGAGCTGCATCCCGGCCTGTTCCGGCGTTCGCGACGCCTTCGCATTGTTGCAGCGGCGACAGGCGGTCACGACGTTGGACCAGAGGTCTCGCCCACCGCGACTGAATGGCGTGACGTGATCGCGCGACAACTGCCCGTACCCGAAGCGCACGCCGCAATACAGGCACAGGTGCGCGTCCCGGCGAAACAACGTCTGGTTGTTCAGTGGCGGGGTGTAGGCAGCGCCACGCAGATTGCCGGGATTGCCGGTATGGCCGACGGTCGCGATGATCGAATGCACCTCGACCATGGTACGCAGCCCGGTGATCGCGGAGGTGCCGCCGAACAGCCGGTACAGGCGCGTTCCGCACGCATAGGCGACCTGTCCCGTGTGATAGAGTCGGGCGGCCTCGCGGTAATCGACCCACTCGAGCGGCATGCCCGAAACGTCGGTCCGCAGCACCTGTTGCGACAGCGGGTGCGCGGCCGGCACCGCACCCGCGCGAACGCGCGGATCGTCGGGCCCGAAGTCGTGCGCCGCGGCCGCCATAGGCTGGTAAAGATAGTCGAGTCCTGTGCCATAATCCAACGTCGCTTGAGGAGAGCAAGCAGATGACCGTGACCGTCGGCGTCCTCACGGAAACCGCCCCGAAGGAGACCCGGGTCGCCGTGACTCCGGAAGTGGCCTCGAAGCTCAAGAGCCTCGGCGCCGAGGTACTGATGCAGCGAGGGGCCGGCGACGCCGCGCATTTCCCCGACGCGCAGTACGCGGACGTCACCTTCGCCGAGCCGGAGGCGATCCTCGCGCGTGCCGACCTGCTGCTCAAGGTGCAGCCGCCGTCGATCGCCGAAGTCGGCGCCTTGCGCTCCGGCGCGGTCGCGATCGGCTTCATGCAGGCCTACGCGCGCCCGGACCTCGTGCGCGCGCTGCGCGACCGGGGGATCACCAGCTTCGCGATGGAACTCGTCCCCCGGATCTCCCGCGCGCAGTCGATGGACGCGCTGTCCTCGCAGGCGGCGGTCGCGGGCTACAAGGCCGTGCTGATCGGTGCGAATCAGCTCGAGAAATTCCTGCCGATGCTCACCACCGCGGCGGGCACGATCCGGCCGGCGACGGTGCTGGTGATCGGCGCGGGCGTCGCCGGGCTGCAGGCGATCGCGACCGCGAAGCGACTCGGCGCAGTGGTCGAAGCCTACGATGTTCGCGGCGCGACCAAGGATCAGGTGCGCTCGCTCGGCGCAAAATTCGTCGACACCGGCGTATCCGCCGAAGGCGCCGGCGGCTACGCTCGAGAGCTCACCGACGAGGAGAAGGCGAAGCAGCAGGCCGTCCTCGACGCGCGGATCGCGGCGAGCGACATGGTGATCACGACCGCGTCGGTGCCCGGCCGCGCGGCACCGCGGATCGTCGGCGAAGCCGCGGTCGAGCGGATGCGGCCGGGCTCCGTGATCGTCGACATCGCGGCCGAGCAGGGCGGCAACTGTGCGTTGACGCGAGCCGGAGAAACCCTCGTCCATCGCGGCGTCACGATCGTCGGCCCCGTGAACCTCGGCGCGACGCTCCCGTTCCACGCGAGCGAAATGTATGCGCGCAACCTGCTGAATCTGGTGAAGCCCGCGTTCGCGAATGGCGCGTGGCTCGTCGACTGGAACGACGAGGTGTTCGCCGGCGCCGTCCTGACCCACGACGGCCACATCAAGCACGAGGCGACCCGCAAACTCGTGGAAGGAAACTAAGCCCATGATCGACGGCGTGATCGCACTGTACATCTTCATGCTCGCTGCATTCACCGGTTACGAGGTGATCTCGCGGGTGCCGGTGATCCTGCACACGCCCTTGATGTCCGGATCGAACTTCGTGCACGGAATCGTGCTGGTCGGCGCGATGGTCGCGCTCGCCACCGCGGATTCGACGCTCGCGCGCGTGATCGGCTCGATCGGGGTCTTCCTCGCCGCGGGTAACGCGGTCGGCGGTTACGTGGTGACCGAACGCATGCTGCGAATGTTCGTCTCGGCCGGCAAGAAGCAGGAGCGCCGACCGTGAGCGGCGCGACGATGTCGGCCGCCACGGTGATCCAGCTGTCGTATCTGATCGCGGCGGCACTGTTCATCCTGGGCCTGAAGCGCATGAGCTCGCCGGTGACCGCGGTCAGCGGCGTGCGCTGGGCGGGCCTCGGCATGCTGCTCGCGACGATCGTCACCATCGTCTTCATGGGGGCGACGCCGCTCGACCTCGGCCTCGTGCTGGGCGCGGCCCTCGTCGGCGGCGGCCTCGCGTGGGTCAGCGGCAAACGGGTCGCGATGACGGACATGCCGCAGATGATCGCGCTGTACAACGGAATGGGCGGTGGGGCTGCCGCCGCGATCGCCGCGGTCGAGCTCTATCGCGGCGAGACCGGGAACGCGACCCACCTGACGATCGCGCTGATCGGCGGCTTCATTGGCTCGGTGTCCTTCAGCGGGAGCCTGATCGCGTTCGGCAAGCTCCAGGGGCTGATCACGAAGTCGGTTCGCTTCGGCGGCCAGAAGCTCGTGAACCTCGCGATCCTGGTCGCGACGCTCGCGGTGGGGGCGACGATCGTCGCCCAGTCGCAGGCGGCCGCGCCCGCGGTCACCGGTTTCTTCGTGCTCGCGCTGCTCCTCGGCATCGCGATGACCTTGCCGATCGGCGGCGCCGACATGCCCGTCGTGATATCGCTGTACAACGCGCTCACCGGCCTCGCGGTCGGGTTCGAGGGCTTCGTGCTCGACAACGCCGCGATGATCATCGCCGGCACGGTCGTCGGCGCGGCCGGCACCTTGCTCACGCAGCTGATGGCGAAGGCGATGAATCGCTCTCTCGGCAACGTGCTGTTCGCGAACTTCGGGGAGACCGGGGCCGCGACCGGCGGCCTCACCGGCACGCAGAAGCCGATCGAGGCCTCCGACGCCGGCGTGATGCTCGCCTTTTCGCAGAAGGTCATCGTCGTACCGGGCTACGGGATGGCGGTCGCGCAGGCTCAGCACAAGGTCTGGGAGCTGTGCCAGCTCCTGATCGACCGTGGCGTGCAGCTGCGGTTCGCGATCCACCCGGTCGCCGGACGCATGCCGGGGCACATGAACGTGCTGCTGGCGGAGGCCGGGGTGCCGTACGAGCTGATCGCCGACCTCGACGAGGTCAACGCGGAATTCGAGACCGCCGACGTTGCGCTGATCATCGGCGCGAACGACGTGGTCAACCCGGACGCGCGCAACAACCGGCAGAGTCCGATCTACGGCATGCCGATCCTGAACGCGGACAAGGCGAAGAACGTGATCGTGATCAAGCGAGGCCAGGGTCAGGGCTTCTCCGGCATCGACAACGCGCTGTTCGTCCTCGATCAGACCCGGATGCTCTACGGCGACGCGCAGTCGGCCGCGAATCAGCTGATCCACGCGGTCAAGGCCGCCGGCTGAGCCGGCGGCGAGGGTCAGCGGCGCCGTCGAGGCGGCACGCGGAACCGGCCCAGGGCCGCGCGTCGTTGCATCGGCGTCATTCCTCGCCACTGCGCGCGCAGCGCGCGGCGTCGAGCGGGAGGCAGTCGCCGGAACTCGCGATAGGCCGCGCGGATGCGCCGGCGCTCCGCCGGCGGCAAGCGCTGGAAGTTCCGCCAGCGGCGGCGGATCAGCGTCCGTCGGGCAGGCGGCAGGCGCAGCCACCACGCGCTACGGCGTGCGAGCAGACGTTGCCGTGCCGGCGGTAGCCGGGACCAACGACCCCGGTACGCGTGCAACAGCCGCCGCTGCGCCGGCGAGAGCGACCCCCAGGCACGGCCCGGCGCGCTGAGCGCCGCCCGTGGCGGCGGTGAGAACGATTGGGCGAACGCCGGGGCGGCGAGTGGGAGGCTCAACACGAAGCCGATCGCGAGGCGTCGAAACCGGTTCATCGCGTGACCGTCCGTCTCATTCCGTCCGACCGGCGTCGGCCGACGCCGCGACGCCGGCGGCCCAGGTATAGAAGTCCGCGTCCTCGCTCATCATCCGCACCGGATCGTCCGCCGGGTCGGCGGACGCGACCAGGCCCGCGTCCTCGGCGCGTGCTGCGCTACCTTCCGTGCCCGCGGCAGCGCCGCCCGACGGCATCGCGATCCGCAGGACGACGGCCATCAGGAGCGCGGCGGCGACGCCTGCGACCAGCCAGGACCATCGAGGAAGCATGCGTCCGACCGCGGCGCGGGGACGCCGGGCGGCATCGAGCGCCGCGTGCCGCGCCTCGGTGAGTCGCGACCGCGTACGCAGATCGAGCGTCGCGATGCTCTCCTCGTACAGCGCGCGACTGCGCGCTTCCCAGTCGACCGGAACGCGGTTCGCCATCACCACACCTCGCCAAGTCGGGCGCGCAGCGCGTGGACTGCACGCGAATAGTGCGTTTTCACGCTGCCCTCGGAGCACGCCATCGCCGCCGCGGTCTCGGCGATGTCGAGTCCCTCGAGATTCCTCAGCACGAAGGCCTGACGCTGCCGCGCCGGGAGCGCGCGCAACGATTCCTCGAGCCGCTCGAGCGCCTGCGCGTGCATCGCGCGCTCGGCGCCGTGGGGGCTCGGATCCGCCGCGAGATCTGCCGGCTCCTCAACGGACGAGTCGTCGTCCGGCCGCCAGGTCGGCACCCAGGCCATCACCCGCCGGCGAATCGTTCGCCGTCGCTGCACGTCGCGGATCGTGTTCTCGAGGATCCGGTGGAACAGCGGGCGCCACTCCGCGGCGGGCCGCGCCGCATATCGGCTCGCGAGCTTGGTCATCGCGTCCTGGACCGCATCGAGCGCATCGTCGACGTCGCGAAGCGCGATCTGTGCGATCCGGAATGCGCGGCGCTCGACGTCCGCGAGGAATCGATCGAGCTGCCTGGCGTGATCCAATAGCGCGCCCTCACCGTTCGTGGTGGGATCCTCGGCGCTCCTCCAACTCGATGCCAGCGTATCAAAGGCCGCCATGCCTCGTCCCCGGGGAATCATTCGACGAACCCCGCCGATGCCGGTATAAACGCCGCGCACGCGCCGCGGTTGACACGTGTCGCGGCCCGGGCGGATCCGGCGGTTTACGCACATCGCAGATGACGGTGCATGTCACACTTCCGAGATACATCTCGACAGAACTCACGAAGGGTCATTTAAGCGATTGAATTTATTTAGAATAGATCAATTTCGCGCGGAATTTGGTCAAATGCATCGGAACCCAAAGGGAACGGGCACTTGCGGTCGTTGATCCCGGCTTACTCACAGACTTACCCACAGCAGTTGTGGAAAACTCCGACGGCTCACTGATCCTGCAGGTCGCGATCGACACGCCGCTGCGGCGGACGTTCGACTATCTCGCGCCCGTACCGGCCGCCGCGACCCCGGCCGGGTCGCCGCGCGCCCGGCCCGGCGTTCGTGTGAGGGTCCCGTTCGGGCGCACAACCAAGATCGGCATCGTCGTCGCGGTCACCGATCGCTCCACGATGCCGCGGGCGAAGCTCAAGCACGCCGGCGAGATCATCGATTGCGAACCGCTGTTCGACCCCGTCGGCTTCGAACTGTTGCGCTGGGCCGCGGACTACTACCACCACCCGATCGGCGAAGTGCTCGCCGCGGCGCTCCCGGCGGCGCTTCGCGACGGACGCTCGTTGGAGGAACCCCGGCTCCTCTGGGAACCGACGCCGCTCGGACTCGCCGAAGCCACGACGCCATCGGATCGGCGTGCGCCGACGCAGCGCGCGCTGCTCGCACACCTGTGCGTGATCGGCCCCCGCACGACGGCGGAACTCGGCGTCGAGTTCGATCCCGCGATTCTTCGCGCGGTCGCGACACGCGGCTGGATCCGGGAGCGCCCGCAGCCCGCGCTCCCCGCCGATGTGCCACCCGGCGTCGCGCCGGTGCTCCGGTCGTCGTCGATCGAGCTCACCGACGCACAACGGCTCGCGGTGGACCGGATCGTCGAGTCGGGAAAGCGGTTCGCGGTTCACCTGCTGCACGGTGTGACCGGTAGCGGCAAGACCGAGGTCTACCTGCGCGCGATCGCGGGACTGATCGGGGATCACGGCCAGGCGCTCGTGCTGGTGCCGGAGATCTCCCTGACCCCGCAGTTGGTGGAGCGATTTCGGCAGCGCTTCGACTCGGCGCCGGCGATCCTGCACTCCGGGCTGGCGGCGGGCGAGCGGCTCGACGCCTGGCGGCGCGCGCGCAGCGGGGAGGCGCGCATCGTGATCGGCACCCGCTCGGCCGTCCTCGTACCGCTCCCCCGGCTCGCGCTGATCATCGTCGACGAAGAGCACGATGCGTCGTACAAGCAGCACGAGGGGTTCCGCTACTCCGCCCGCGACCTCGCCGTGGTGCGCGCGCGGCGCGCGGACGTCGCGATCGTGCTCGGCTCGGCGACGCCCTCGCTCGAGAGCCTGGAGAACGCGATCCAGGGTCGTTACCGCAAGCTCATGCTGCCGGAGCGGCCCGGCGCCGCACGCGCCGCGCGGATGCGCCTCGTGGACCTGCGCCGCCACGCGGTCGACCACGGATTCTCCCAACCCGCGATCGCCGCGATCGCGACGCATCTGGCGGCCGGCGCGCAGGTGATCGTGTTCCAGAACCGCCGCGGCTACGCGCCGACCCTGTTTTGCGCCGCCTGCGGCTGGGTCGCGACCTGCGCGCACTGCGATGCGCGGCTGACCCTGCACCGGCATCCCGCCGGCCTGCGCTGTCACCACTGCGGTGCGCAGCGCCCGCCGGCGAACCGCTGCGAGGCCTGCGGTCGTGACCTGCATCCGGTGGGTCAGGGAACGGAGCGCATCGAGGAGACCCTCGGCCGGCTCTTCCCAGGGCAGTCGATCGCCCGACTCGATCGCGACACCGTGACGACGCGGGGCGCGATCGACGCACTGCTCGAGCGCGTCCGCAGCGGCGACGCGCGGATCCTGGTGGGAACGCAGATGCTGACCAAGGGCCACGACTTCCCCGAGATCGGGCTGGTGGTGATCCTGGACGCCGACCAGGGCCTGTTCGCGACCGACTACCGGGCCGCGGAGCGGCTCGCGCAGACGATCATCCAGGTCGCCGGCCGCGCCGGCCGCGCCACCCGTCCCGGGGAGGTCCTGATCCAGACGGAATTTCCGGATCACCCGCTGCTGCGGTTGCTGATCGACGCCGGCTACGAGGCGTTCGCGGCACAGGCGCTCGCCGAGCGGCGCGAGGCGCGCTGGCCACCCTACGCGCGCCTCGCGCTGCTGCGGGCCGACGCGAAGGATCCGGTGCGGCTCGACGCGTTCCTGTGCGCGGCCTCGCGCCTTGCGCAGGCCACGGCGGTCGAACGCTCCCGAGGCGTCAGCGTGCTCGGGCCCGCGAACGCACTGATCGCCCGGCGCGCCGACCGCCACCGCGCCCACCTGCTGATCGAAGCGGGCGATCGGTCCTCCTTGCAACGGTTCCTCGGCGACTGGCTGCCGCGCGTCGAGAGCCTGTCGGCGCCGCATGGTTTGCGCTGGTCGCTCGACGTCGATCCACTGGAAGTCGATTGACGAGTTTCGGGTAAACTGCCCCCCCTTGAGACCGACGGACGGCGAGACGGAAACGCGCGTGAAGACTACGATCGAAGCTCTGTTGCGGCAGGCACTGGCGGCGCTGCCGGAAGACCGGGTACCGCCGGCCGCCCGCGCGATCGCGATCGAGGTCGAGCACACGCGGGATCCCGCGCACGGGGATTTCGCGAGCAGCCTGGCGCTGCGTCTCGCGAAGGCCGCCAGGCAGAATCCGCGAGCCCTGGCCACCGCGCTCGTCGAGGCGATTCCCGCTCACCCCGCGATTGCGAAGGTCGAGATCGCGGGCGCGGGTTTCGTGAACTTCTTCGTGCACGACGGCGCCTACCGCGCCGAGATCGCGCGAATTCTGGCCGCGGGAAGCCGCTACGGCCGATCCGCGGTCGGCGAGGGCAAGCGCATCCAGGTCGAATTCGTGTCGGCGAACCCGACCGGGCCGCTGCACGTCGGTCACGGACGGCACGCCGCGTACGGCGCGACACTCGCGAATCTGTTCGAAGCGACCGGCTGGCGGGTCGACCGTGAATATTACGTGAACGACGCGGGCCGGCAGATGGACATCCTCGCCGCGAGCACGTGGCTGCGTTACCTGGAGGTCTGTGGCGAGCGGATCGTGTTCCCGGCCAACGGTTACCGCGGCGATTACATCGTCACGATCGCCGGCGCGCTGCGCGCGTCGATTGGCGACGCGCTGCGGCGGCCCGCCGCCGCCGTATTCCGCGATCTGCCGCCGGACACCATCGACGGCGGCGACAAGGACGCGTACGTCGATGCGCTGATCGATCGCAGCCGGGAGCTGCTCGGCGCGGAGTCGTTCCGGCAGGTGCTCGACTTCACGCTCGCCGACATCCTCGGCGACATCAAGGACGACCTCGGGGAGTTCCGCGTCGCCTTCGATCGCTGGTTCTCCGAACGCAGCCTCGCCGAGGACGGCTCGATCGACCGCGCACTCGCAGCGCTCGAACGGGCCGGTCATGCGTACCGCAAGGACGGCGCCCTGTGGCTCCGCAGCACGGCATTCGGCGACGAAAAGGATCGGGTGATGGTCCGCGACAACGGCGTGAAGACCTACTTCGCGTCCGACATCGCCTACATATTCAACAAGCTCGAGCGCGGCTACGATCACCTGCTGTATGTCTGGGGCGCCGACCACCACGGCTACATCGCGCGTCTGCGCGCCGGATTGACGGCGCTCGGCGGGCCACCGGAGCGTTTCGAGGTCCGTCTGGTGCAGTTCGTGACCCTGTACCGGGGCGGCGAGAAGGCGCAGATGTCGACGCGTTCCGGGGAGTTCGTGACCTTGCGCGAGTTGCGGCGCGAGGTCGGCAACGACGCCGCGCGATTCTTCTACGTGATGCGAAGCAACGACCAGCACCTCGACTTCGACCTCGAACTCGCGAAGTCCCGTACCAACGAGAATCCGGTCTATTACATCCAGTACGCGCACGCACGCGTCGCGAGCCTGATGCGCCAGCTCGGCGAGCGCGGCCTCGGGCACGACGAGGCCCGTGGCCTCGCGAACCTCGACCGGCTCGGCGAACCGCAGGAACTCGCGCTGACCAAGCGCCTCGCACTCTATCCGGAGGTGCTCGAACTGGCCGCCGTGCAGCGCGCGCCGCACACGCTCGTACACTATCTTCGCGACCTCGCGAACGACTTTCACACCAATTACAGCGCGCACCAGGTCCTCGTCGACGATCCGGCGCTGCGCGACGCGCGCATCGCGCTCGCGCGAGCCTCGCAGACGGTCGTGCGCAACGGACTCGAACTGCTCGGCGTCGGCGCGCCGCAGACGATGTAGGCATCGATCGATGACGCGCGATTACAAGCCGCGGCGCGCGCCGCATCGGGGGTCCCGCAAGGCCGGACTCTCCGGGGGGAGCGGGCTCGCGATCGGTCTCGCGATCGGCCTCGCGGTCTCGGTCGGGGTTCACTGGCACGATCGGCACGCGGCCCGGCGGGCCGCGGCGGTGCCTGCTGCCGTGCCCGCCGCGGCGAGCTCGATCGCCGTCACGAAGGCGGCGGCCACCCGAGCGCACGCCGTCGCGTCGGCCGCGTCGGTGCCGCCCGCCAGCTCCTACGACTTCTACAAGATCCTGCCGAGCTTCGAGGTCGTCGTACCGAAGAACACCAAGGAAGCGAAGTCCGACGTCCGTCCGGCGCCCGAGACGCGGCCCGGTACCTACGTGATCCAGGCCGGTTCCTACAAGCATTTCGCGGATGCGGACCGGATCCGCGCGCAGCTCGCGCTGCAGGGGATCGAGTCCACGGTCCAGAAGGTCTCGGTGGACAAGGACACCTGGCACCGGATCCGGATTGGTCCGGTCTCGAACCTGCAGCAGCTCAATCACATCCGCGACGTGCTGCGGACCGCGCACATCCGCGCGCTGGTGATCCGCGTCGGCGGTTGAACGCCGACGCCGGCCTCACTCGTCGCCGAGCTGGCGGAAATCGACGCCGAGCGCGCGCAACTTGCGATACAGGTGGGTACGCTCCATCCCGACGCGCTTCGCGAGCTGACCCACCTTGCCGCCGCAAAGCAGCAGCTGTTGCTGCAGGTAGGCACGCTCGAACTGCTCGCGGGCCTCGCGCAGCGGCAGCGCGAGCAGGTCCTGCTTGACCAGCGGCTCGTCCGCCGAACGCTTGTCGGCAAGTTCCCGCTCCACCTCCTCGAGGCTGATCTCCTCGCCGCTGCCGAGGATCAGCACGCGCTTCACCAGATTCTTCAATTCGTCGACGTTGCCCGGCCACGGGTAATTGCGCAGTCGGTTTTGCGCGGCGACGCTGAACCGTCGTAGCGGCAGGTGCTCCTCATCGACGAGTCGGTCGACGTAGAAACGCAGCAAGTCCGGAACGTCCTCCGCGTAATCGCGTAGCGGCGGCACGCGCAGCGTGATCACGCCGAGATGCGCGAGGAGGTCGCGACGGAACGGTTCGGCGCCGATGCGCTGATCGAAACCTTCCACCGCCGAGCCGATCCAGCGTACGTCGAGCGGCAGATCCGCGTGGCCGCCGACCCGGCGGTAGCTGCGCTGCTCGATCGCGCCGAGCAGCAAGCGCTGCGCCTGTGGATTCAGATCCTCCAGGCCGGCGAGGTACAGCGTCCCGCCCGCGGCCCGCTCGAACGCTCCGGGCTCGCCACGGCCGTCGCTCTCGACGCCGAGCAGCGCGGGCGCGGGGTCGGCGCCGAGGCTCGCCGCGATCACGACGACGAACGCACGGTCCGCGCGCTCGCTCAGGCTGTGCAGGTAACGCGCGTGCGCCTCGCGGCCCGAGCCCGCCTCGCCGATGAACAGCACCGGGGAATCACGGGTCGCGGCCTGCTGGACGCGCTCGCGCAACAGCTGCGACGCGCGGCCCTTGCCGATCGGCACCGACAGCGTCACGGGTTGCGCGCGCATCGCGACCCGTCTGCGCCGACCCGCCTCGAGCGCACGCTCGACGGTGCGCAGGAGCTTGGTCAGCGAGAGCGGCTTCTCGACGAAGTCGAAGGCCCCGAGACGGGTCGCCTCGACCGCGGTCTCGACGGTTCCGTGGCCGGACATCATCACGACCGGACACTCGTCCCGGCGGGTCTCGGACCACTCGCGCAGCAGCGTGATCCCGTCCGAATCCGGCATCCAGATGTCGAGCAGCACGAGATCGTGAACGCGGCCCGTGCGGGCCGCGCGCGCTTCGGCTGCATTCGCGGCGACGTCGACCTCGTAACCCTCTTCGGTGAGGATTTCCTGCAGCAGCTCGCGGATATCCTCCTCGTCGTCCACCACCAAGATTCTCGACGCGGTCATACGCGTTCTCTCCTCTTTTCCACCTTGCGCGGCTCGCGCGCACCGGCCATCCGGGCACTGTCGCCGAGCGGCAGCACGATTTTGACACGCGCACCGCCGGCCGACCGATTATCCGCCTCGATGCGCCCGCCGTGTTCCTCGACGATCTTCTTGACAATCGCCAGCCCGAGACCGGTCCCCTTCGGCTTGGTGGTCACGTACGGGTCGAAGACCGTTCCGATCGACTCGCGCGGGAACCCGGGGCCGTTGTCCGCGACCACCACCGAAGCGGTCGGCGTCCCGCCCTCCTCCGCCCGGTGCGTTTCGACGTCGATGCACGCGCCCTCACGGCCCTCGAGCGCCTCGAGCGAATTGGTGACCAGATTGTTCAGGATCTGCCGGATCCGCATGCGGTCGGCCGAGATCTCCGGGAGCTGATCGTCCAGGTGCAGCCGCAGCTGCACGTCGTTCGCCTGCGCGCGATACAGGTCGACGACCTCGGTGACCAGCTGATTGAGGTCGAAGCGCGCGAAATGCAAGTCCGGCGCGCGCGCGTATTCGCTGAAGGCGTTGACCATCTGCTTCATCGCGTCGACCTGCGCGACGATCGTATGGGTTGCGCGCTCGAGCACCTGCGCATCCTGGGGGTTCATGCTGCCCAGGAACTTGCGCCGCATCCTTTCGGCCGACAGCTGGATCGGAGTCAGCGGGTTCTTGATCTCGTGCGCGAGCCGGCGGGCGACCTCGCCCCAGGCCGCATCCCGCTGCGCCTGCAGCAGCGTCGTGATGTCGTCGAAGACGAGCACCACGCCGGGCTCCGCGCCGAGGTCGTTCGGCAACGCGGTGCATGCGCACATCAACACCCGGCGGCCGCCCTCCGACGGCAGCTCGAGCTGTTCGCGCCAGTCCCGTTCCCGGGCCGCGAGCCGCTGCATCACGGGTCCCAGGAACTCGCGGAACAACGGGGCATCGCTGATCGACTCGTCGAACGGGCGGCCGACCGCGCCCTCCAGATCGACGCCGAGGATCGCGCTCGCGGCCTGGTTCGCGGTTCGCACGCGAAGGTCGGGTTCGAGCGCGATCACGCCGGTCGACAGGCGCGCGAGGATCACCGCGAGACTCGCCCGCTCGGCCTCGACCGCCTGCTGACTGCGGCTCGCCTCCAGGCGGGCACGCGCGAGACGCTTGGTCATCTCGTTGAACGAGGTGACGAGGAACCCGAGCTCGTCGCGCGACGGCAACGGCAGTTGCGTGTCGAAATTCCCGCGGGCGACCGCACGGGTGCCGGCGATCAGGTCCTGCACCGGCTGCACCAGGCGCTGGGCGGCGAAGAACGCGCCGTACACCGCGGCGATCAGCGACAACAGCACGACGAAGGTGAGGATCAGGATGAACGTCGATTTCAGCGGACGGCGCAGCTGCACCAGGTTCGCGTACTGGGTATAGGAGCGCTGCACCGTGTCCGCGAGTTCGCTCAACTGCTGCGGCACCGGGTACAGCGCGATCAGCACACGCGACTCCGGGTCGCCGTTGGTGTCGATAGGCGCCGCGGCACGGATCACGTAGCCGCCGGTCGAGTCGGTGTCGAGGCTCGCGTAAGAGCCGCCGCGGCGCACCGCGAGCAGCATTTCGCGGGTCGCGGGCAGCGGCAGGGAGTCGAGCGGGCGATCCGAACTCGTCGCGATGATCCGCATCCTCGGGCCGACGACGGTGAATTCCATCGCGGTGCTCTCGCGGCGCGCCCGGTCGAGCGTCGAGATCAGGTCGAGATCGGACAGCCCCGCGAGCGAATGCGCGATCGCGGCGGTGCTGCGGCGGAAGTCGCGGACGCGCGAATCGAGTGCGGCCCGCGACAGGTTGCGGGTGTCCTTGAGTCCCTGACTCACTTCGAGCTCGAACCAGCTGTCGATGCCGCGGTTGAGGAACTGCAGCGCGAAGTAGAAGACCACCAGGATCGGACCGACCGCGAGCACGCTGAAGACCGCGACCGTGCGGGCCTTGAGCCTCGATCCCGGCACGTGCCGACGGTATTCGCGCAGCAGGCCGAGCAGTTTCCCGATCAGCAGCACGCACAGGGTCAGCAGACCCGCGATGTTGACCAGCAGGATCCACGGCAGCCACTGGTCGAATTTTTCCGAATTCTGCGCCGCCGCCGCGAGCATCAGCAGGGCGACGATCCAGAGTGCGACGCCGATGCCGATCAGCGCGCTCGCACCGTATCGGCGGGCTACGGCTTTAGCGTCCACGTGTACCAGTCGCTCTCGCGATGCCAGTCGTCGACCCAGAACATCAGCAGACGGAGCGTCAACGGCACGGTGCCGTAGTCGAGCGTCGCGCGCACGCTCGCCTCGTAGGTTCCCGGCATCGCGATCAAGGATCGGTCGAGCACCGGCAGATCCTGCACCGCGGACAGCTCCGCCAGCGCCGCGGCGACCGTCGGGAACGAGACCTGCTGGCCGCTGTTCAGGTTGCGCAGAATGTAGCGTGCACTGACCGCGTTGTACTGCAGCTGATAGCGCTGCGCGAGCTCGGCGACGGTCGCGTCCGGCAGGAATCGACGCACGCGCTTGATCTCGAGGTCGACTTCCAGCGCGAGCGGCACCCCCGCCGCGAGACCGTGCTCGACCGCCGCATCGACCGGGAGCTTGAAGCGCGCGTCCAGGTGATAGACGCCGCCGCGCAGCTCGAGGCGCGCGGACTGGACCGCGAAGGAACCGGCGAGGCCGTCCGCGAACGCGAACGACGCGAGGAACAGCGCCACGATCAGGAATGCCGGCCGAGCGCGGGCGGCACCCGCCCCCAGCGGCGCCGGGGCGGCGTGCGATCGATCCGGGCGTGTCGGGCGCGAGTTCATCGCTTGCTCACGGCAGCATAATAGAACCCGTCCGCCCCTGCCTCACCGGGAAGGATCTGCACGCCGCTCGCGTCGCGGACGCCGAGGCCTGGCCAGCCGGGCCAGAGCGCCGGATCCACGACCTCGCCGTCGGCGATCGAACCCAGGAAGTCGGCGAGGACCGCATGATTCTCGGCCTCCGCGAGGGTGCAGGTGGCGTAGATCAGTCGGCCACCGGGAGCGAGCAGCGGCCACAGCGCGCGCAGCAGACGCGCCTGCAGCAACGGCAATTTCGCCAGATCGGCCGCGGACTTGCGCAGCCGGATGTCCGGGTGTCGGCGAATCACGCCGAGGGCCGAGCACGGCGCGTCGAGCAGGATGCGATCGAAGGGTTCGCCGTCCCACCACGAGGCCGGCTCGGTCGCATCCGCGCAGACGACCTGCGCCGCGAGCGTTCCGCGGCGCAGGTTCTCGCGGACCCGCTCGAGTCGCTGCGGGTCGACGTCAAGCGCGACGAGCCGTGCAAGCCGCGGTTCCCGCTCGGCGATCAGCGCGGTCTTGCCGCCCGGCGCCGCACACGCATCCAGGACACGCAGGCCCGGCCTCAGATCGAGTGCAAAGGCGACGCACTGCGCACCGAGATCCTGCACCGATGCGAGGCCGTCCGCGAAGCCCGGCAATCGGGACACGTCGCAGGGTGGGTCGATCGCGACGGCATAGGGCACGCGGGGTTCGCTGCGCCCGTCGAGACCCGCCTCGTGCAGCGAGTCGACGTAGCGCGTTGCCGTGGTCCGGCGCGCGTCGACCCGCAGCCACATCGGCGCCTGCGCATCGAGCGCCGCGAGGATCGATTCCCAGCGATCCGGCCAGTCGGCGCGCAACCGCGTCGCGAGCCAGCGGGGCGTCGCGTGGCGCTGCGCCGGATCGCGTGCGATCCGCGCGTCGATCGTCGCTCGTTCGCGAAGATACCGGCGCAGCACCGCATTCACGAATCCCGCCGACCGGGCGATGCCCCCCGCACGCGCCACCTCGACCGCGGCGTCCACGATCGCGTACTCGGGGCTTCGCCGATCCTCGAGTTCGTAGAACGCGACCGACAACAGCGCGCGAATCAGGGGATCGAGGCGCCGCGCCGGCCGATCCCGCAAGGCGGCGAGCAGCGCCTCGTGGCGGAAGTATCCGCGGACCGCGCCGTAGGCGAGCGAGCGGATCGCCGGCGCAGCGCCCGGATCGGCGGCCGCGCACACCGCGTTCAGCGCCACGTCGAGGTTCGCGCCGCGCGCCACGACCCCGGCGACGGCGCGCGCGGCCGGCAAGCGCGCGGAGACGCCGGCGTTCATCATCCGCCGAATCGCTCGCCGACGAGCGCGCCGGCATTCGCGAACGCGCGCGCATCGACCGGGTTGCGATTCGGCCGCTGCAGACGCAGGATCCGCAAGACGCCCTGACCGCAGGCGACGTCGATGCCCTGCGCCGACGCGGCCACGAGCGTGCCCGGATCGGCGTCCACGACCTGCGCGTCGGTGACCGGCGTTGCCTGCAGGATCCGTAATCGCTCGCCGCGCCACGCGGTCTCGGCGACCGGCCAGGGAATGAAGGCGCGCACGCGACGGTCGATGTCCGCGGCATCGGCACGCCAGTCGATCACCGCCTCGGATTTTTCGATCTTGGCGGCATGGGTCACCCCCACCGACGCCTGGGGCGTCGCGGTCGCGTTGCCTCGGGCAAGCGAATCCAGCGCTTCGCACAGCAAGTCCGCACCCGCGACCGAGAGCGCCTCGGCGAGCGACTGCGCGGTGTCGGTCGGTCCGATCCCGATCCGCCGGGTCGCCAAAACCGGGCCGGTGTCGAGGCCGGCGTCCATTCTCATGATCGACACGCCGGTCAGCAGGTCTCCGGCGAGGATCGCGCGCTGGATCGGCGCCGCTCCCCGCCAGCGCGGCAGGAGCGAGGCGTGCACGTTCAGGCAGCCGAGCGGCGGGATCGCGAGCGCCTCGGGCGGCAGGATCAGCCCGTACGCGACGACGACGAAGACGTCGATCTCGAGGTGGCGCAACGCGTCGATCGCGCCGGCTGCGCGCAAGCTCAACGGCTGATGGACCGTGAGGCCAAGATCGAGCGCCCGTTGCTTCACCGCGCTCGGACGCAGCAGTCGGCCGCGGCCCGCGGGTCGGTCGGCCTGGGTGAACACGCCCCGGATCTCGTGCCCCGCCCGATGCAGCGAGTCCAGCGTCGGCACCGCGAACGGGGGCGTCCCGGCGAACGCGACGCGCAGCCGGTTGCCTCGCGTGGCCAAGACGCTCAGGTCACGGTCGCGCGCGCGCGGCGCTCGCCGGGGTTCGCGCGCTGCCGGCGCTCCTTGTCGAGACGCCGACGGATCAACTGACGCTTCAGTTCCGACAGGTAATCGACGAACAGGCGACCCTCCAGATGATCCATCTCATGCTGGATGCAGATCGCGCCGAGTCCCTCGGCGTCCATTTCGAACGGCGCGCCGTCCCGGCCGAGCGCCCGCACCCGGATCCGTTGCGCGCGCTCCACGCTCGCATAGATCCCGGGCAAGGACAGGCAGCCCTCCTCGCAGGTCGCGGGCGCCTCGCGCAACACGATCTCGGGATTCACGAGGACCACCGGGCGATCGTGCTCGGGACTCACGTCGCAGACCAGCAACCGCCGATGCACGTCGACCTGGGTGGCCGCGAGCCCGATACCGCGCGACGCGTACATGGTGTCGAGCATGTCGTCCGCAAGACGACGGACCGCGGCGTCGACGGCGTCGATCGCAACCGCCTTGGTCCGAAGGCGCGGATCCGGGTATTCCAGAATCGCGAGCTTGGTCATCGAAGTATTGAGAGCAACGTCGTGTTTTTAACCGGGAAATATTGCTACAGTTCGCGTATCGCTTAACTTAATGCGCGCCGACGGAGCCTCGCAGCAGTGCAGCTCAACGCCGAAAATCGAGCACCACGTCCCGGTTTTACGGCACCGGCTCACAGTATATCAGTCGGCTGAGCGCCGCGAATCCGGCGCACCAAGGGAGCAACGCGAATGCAGTCGCAGACGAACCGGCCCCTCTCGATTCGCCGCCGGTGGGTGGCCACGCTAATTCTCGGGATCGCGGTCGGCGCCGGCGCTGGCGTCCGCGCCTCGGCCTCGGGCGCGAATGGCGGTGTCGTGCTCGCAGCGAACGCGCCAAGCCACTACGTCGTGAAGCGCGGCGACACCCTCTGGGGCATCGCGAAGCTCTTCCTCCGCGATCCGTGGTACTGGCCCGAGATCTGGCACTCGAACCCGCAGATCCACAATCCCCACCGGATCTATCCGGGAGACACGCTCCGGCTCGTCTACGTCGCCGGCCAGCCGCAGCTCGTGCTGCAACGCGGCGGCTCGACGACCGAGCAGGGCGGGGTCGTGAAGCTCGAGCCCCAGGTACGCAGTTCACCGCTCGCCGCGGCGATCACCACGATCCCCTACGAAACCGTGCACGCGTTCATGACGAAGGCCGTGGTGCTCTCGCGACGCCAGATCCGCCAGGCGCCCTATGTCCTCGCGGCATTGAACGACCACGCGGCGTTCGCGCAGGGCAACACGATCTATGTGCGCCGCCTGCGCGGGCCGAACCACCCCGGCATGACGTTCGACCTGGTCCACGTCGGCACCGCGCTGCGCGATCCGGGCAGCGGCAAGATCCTCGGCTACAACGGGATCTACACGGGCTCGGCGCGGCTCACGCGGCTCGGTCACCCGGCGACGTTCGTGATGACGCGGTCGGCGCGCGAGACCGAGCCCGGTGACCGACTGATCCCGAGCCAGGGCGAAATGCCGCTGGATTTCGAACCGCGGGCGCCGAGCGAGCCGGTTGACGCGCGGATCCTCGCGGTCACCGACGGCGTCACGACGATCGGGCAATACGAGGTGGTCGTGATCGATCGCGGCGCGCGGGACGGACTCGCCCCGGGTGACGTGCTCGCGGTCTACAAGGAAGGGACGGTGGTGCACGACAACGTCAGCAAGGGCTACCTGCGCGGCGTCTCCACGTTCTTCGCACCGAAGGTGCACCTGCCGAACGAGCGCAGTGGCACGTTCATGGTGTTCAAGACCTTCCATCGGGTCAGCTACGGGCTGATCATGGAGGCGACCAACATCATCCGCGTCGGGGATCGCGTCGAAAATCCCTAGAACCGCGGAGATCGCGCCGCGTTCGGCGCGAATCTGCGCGTTCAGACGCCCTCGCGACCGCGACGCGAGCGAGCGCGATCGGCGATAATCGCCCCAATGCCGATCAGCGACGATGGACTCGCGTGGGCGACGCTCGCGCGCGCACCGCAACTCACGGTGGCGCAGCTCGCGACCGCGCTGGAGACGCTCGGCGGACCGACCGGGATCCTCGGATCGTCGGATGCGATGCGCGCACGCGCCGGCCTCGGCCCGGCGACCCGCGAATTTCTCGTCTCGGCCGCGAGCCGGCCCACGGCGGCCGAGCGGCACTGGCTCGACGCGCCGAATCACGCGCTGCTCGGCGTCACCGACGCCCGGTTCCCCGATCGGCTGCGTGCGATCGGGGATGCGCCGATCGCGCTCTACGTCGACGGCGATGCGGCCGCGCTCGCCGCACCGCAACTCGCGATCGTCGGCAGCCGCAATCCGACCGCCCAGGGTCGAGACACGGCCTACGCGTTCGCCAAATATCTTGCCCAGCAGGGACTTACGATCACCAGCGGGCTCGCGATGGGCATCGACACGGAAGCGCACCGCGGCGCGCTCGCCGGCGGCGGTGCGACCGTCGCCGTGCTCGGCTCGGGAATCGACGTGCCCTACCCGAGCGAGAACGCGATGCTCGCCGCATCGATCACGGCGCACGGCGCGGTGATCAGCGAATTTCCGCCCGGATCGCCGCCTCGGCGCGAGCATTTCCCGCAGCGCAATCGCCTGATCGCGGCGCTCTCGCTCGGGACCCTGGTCGTCGAGGCGGCGCGGCGCAGCGGCTCCCTGATCACCGCGCGTCTCGCGGGCGAATACGGCCGGGAGGTCTTCGCGATCCCGGGCTCGATCCACAACCCGCTGACGCGCGGCTGCCATGCGCTCATTCGGCAGGGCGCGACCTTGACGGAGGGCGCCGACGACGTGCTGCGAGAGCTGCGATTCACCGCGAATTCAGGCATCGCGGCGGCCGCGCCGCCGGCCGACGGCCCCGGCGCGGCCGCCCCCTCGGGCATGGACAAGGATCACAAAATCCTGTTAGATGCGCTCGGCTTCGATCCGGCGGACGTCGATACCCTGGTCGCGAGAACCGGGTTCAAAGCCGAGGCCGTCTCCTCGATGATGCTGATTCTCGAGCTCGAAGGCCACGTTCAGGCTGCCCCCGGCGGCCGATATTCCCGTGTCGCCAGGAGCGGATGGAGTGAAAGATAACGTTCTCGATCTGCTGATCTACCTGTTCGAGCATTACATGAGCGCGGAGGAAGCCCCGCGACCGGACCGGCAGACCTTGAAAACCGAGCTGGAGCGCGCGGGCTTCGCCGAACTCGAGGTCGGGCGCGCACTCGAATGGCTCGATGGCCTGTCCGGCGATCCGCTCGGCCAGGTCGCGCAGGCGACGGCACGCGCGGTGCGCGTGTTCAGTGGCCAGGAATTGTTGCGGCTCGACACCGACGTTCGCGGCTACCTCGTGCACCTGGAGAACCTGCGGATCCTGTCCGCCACGCAGCGCGAAGTCGTGATCGACCGGTTGATGGCGCTCGACGCCGACGAGATCGACATCGAACAGGTCAAATGGGTCGTGCTGATGGTGCTGTTCAGTCAGCCGGGTCAGGAATCGGCGTACGCGCGAATGGAAGACCTCGTGTTCGAGGAACGCGGCGACGCACTTCACTGAAGACGTCCTTGAGCGCGAACCTCGTCATCGTCGAATCGCCCGCGAAGGCGAAGACCATCAAGAAGTACCTCGGGAAGGATCACGAGGTGCTCGCCTCGTACGGGCACGTCCGCGACCTGGTGCCGAAGGAAGGCGCAGTCGACCCCGCGCATCGCTTCGCGATGAAGTACCAGATCGTCGAACGCAATCAAAAGCACGTCGACGCGATCGTGCGTGCCTTGCGCAAGGCCGACGTGCTGTACCTCGCGACCGACCCGGATCGCGAGGGCGAGGCGATCTCCTGGCACCTGCAGGAACTGCTGAAGGCGAAAGGTGCGCTCGAGGGCAAACGGGTGCGCCGCGTGGCGTTCTACGAGATCACGAAGAACGCGGTGCGAGAGGCGATGACCCACCCGCGCGACCTGTCGCTCGACCTGGTGAACGCCCAGCAGGCGCGTCGCGCGCTCGATTTCCTGGTCGGCTTCAATCTCTCGCCGCTGCTGTGGAAGAAGGTGCGTCCGGGACTGTCGGCGGGCCGCGTGCAAAGTCCCGCGTTGCGGATGATCTGCGAACGGGAAGAGGAGATCGCCGCGTTCCGCCCGCGCGAGTACTGGACGATCGACGCCGAGCTCGAGCACGGCGAGCAGCGATTTCCCGGGAAACTCATCGAATACCGCGGCGCGAAGGTCGAACAGTTCAGCTTCACGAACGAATCGGCGGCGCTCGAGGTCGAGCGAACGGTCACGCGGGCCGCCGACGGCACGCTCGTGGTGCACGCGATCGAGCGCAAGCAGCGGCGCCGCAACCCGGCGCCGCCGTTCACGACCTCGACCCTGCAGCAGGAGGCCGCGCGCAAGCTCGGCTTCAGCGCTCAAAAGACCATGCGGATCGCCCAGCAACTCTACGAGGGCGTCGACATCGGTGACGGCGCGGTCGGCCTGATCACGTACATGCGCACCGACTCCGTGAATCTCGCGCAGGAGGCCGTTGGCCAGATTCGCGACGTGATCGTCGAGCTCTACGGCCGCGAGGGCTTGGCCGAGGAGCCGCGCGTCTATCGGACCAAGTCGAAGAACGCGCAGGAAGCGCACGAGGCGATTCGGCCGACCGCGGCGACGATCCTGCCGGCGCAGATCGAGGGCAAGGTCGATCCGGACCAGTATCGGCTGTACTCGCTGATCTGGAAGCGCACCGTCGCATGCCAGATGGCGCCGGCGGTGTTCGATACCGTCGCGGTGGACCTGCTCGCGGGTGCGGACGGCGCGGACCGTCACGTGCTGCGGGCGACGGGCTCGACGCTCGTCAAGCCCGGCTACATCTCCGTCTACCAGGAGGGGCTGGACGACGCGGTCCAGGACGACTCGGACCACGTGCTGCCGGCGATGCGCGACGGCGACCGCGTGGCCTTGCGGTCGCTCCTGCCGTCGCAGCACTTCACGGAACCGCCGCCCCGCTACTCCGAAGCCTCGCTCGTGAAGGCACTCGAGGAATACGGCATCGGCCGGCCGTCGACCTACGCATCGATCATCTCGACGCTGCGTGACCGCGAATACGTCGAGATCGACAACCGGCGATTCACCGCGACCGACATCGGGAAGATCGTGAGCCGATTCCTCACGCTCTACTTCACGACCTACGTCGACTACGACTTCACCGCGCGGATGGAGGACTCGCTGGATGCGATCGCGTCGGGCGAGCAGGAGTGGGTGCCGCTGCTCGATCGGTTCTGGAAGCCGTTCATCGAACGCGTGCGGCACACCGAGGCGACCGTGAGCCGCGACGAGGTCGCTCAGGCGCGCGACCTCGGGATCGACCCGGCGAGCGGCAAGCCGATGAGCGTGCGGATGGGCCGCTTCGGCCCGTTCGTACAGATCGGCACCAAGGACGACCCCGACAAGCCGCGTTTCGCCGGTCTGCGCCCGGGCCAGAAGATGGACACGATCACGCACGCCGAGGCGCTCGAACTGTTCAAGCTGCCGCGCACGCTCGGTGCCACGCCGGCCGGCGAACCGATCGTCGCGAACGTCGGGCGCTTCGGGCCGTATCTCAAGTACGGCGCCAAGTACGTGTCGCTGAAGGTCGACGACCCTTACACGGTCACGCCGGAGCGCGCGCTCGAAGTGATCCGCGAGAAGCAGATCGCCGACGCGAATCGGCTGATCCTCGATTTTCCGGATGCCGGGATCCAGGTGCTCAACGGCCGCTACGGTCCGTACATCACCGACAAGACCCGCAACGCGAAGATCCCGAAGGACCGCGACCCGAAGACGCTGACCCTCGACGAATGCCAGGCCTTGCTCGCCGCGGCGCCGGCCCGGGGCTTCGGCAAGTGGGGACGCAAGGCGGGTCGCGGGAAGACGGCGGCGGCGGCCGAGAAACCCGCGGCAGGGCGCGCGCGCGCACGCGCAGCGACCACCGGCGCGACCGCCGAGGCTGAGACCACGGCCACGACCTCGGCGCGCGGCTCGCGCGGCGCGGTCACGACGCGCGGCAAGGCACCGAAGAAGAGCGCGCGGCGAACCGCGGCCGGGAAGACGGGAGCCGCGAAACGCAAGGGCACGCCGCGAGCGCGGACCGCGGCCGGCCGGACCCCGTGACGGCGTGATGGCCGGCAAGGCCTGAGCCGGTGAGCGGTCTTCGCGACTCGATCGGTTGGACGCGGGAGACCGCCGGCGCCGCGGTACGCGAGTACCTGCTCGCCCTGCAGCAGCGGATCACCGACGCGATC
Source organism: Gammaproteobacteria bacterium (assembly GCA_028870355.1). Lineage (GTDB taxonomy): Bacteria > Pseudomonadota > Gammaproteobacteria > Steroidobacterales > Steroidobacteraceae > Bog-1198. The sequence continues at coordinate 97,379 of JAGWPU010000077.1, forward strand.
GAGGCCGCGGACGGGTCGCGTTTCCGTCGCGACGCCTGGCGACGCGACGAGGGTGGCGGCGGAGAGAGCCGAATCCTGACCGAAGGGAGCCTCTTCGAGCGCGCCGGGATCAATTTCTCCGACGTTCGCGGCACGCGCCTGCCGCCGTCGGCGACCCAGGAGCGGCCGCTCATCGCGGGCGCACCGTTCGAAGCGGTCGGCCTGTCGCTCGTATTCCACCCGCGCAACCCGTACGTCCCGACGACCCACGCGAACCTTCGCTTCCTGATCGCGACGCCTCCCGCGGAGGATCCGGTCTGGTGGTTCGGTGGCGGATTCGACCTGACGCCGTACTACCCGTTCGACGACGACGTGCTGCACTGGCACCGCAACGCCCGCGAGGCCTGCGCACCGTTCGGCGCCGGACTCTACGAACGCTGGAAGGACTGGTGCGACCGTTACTTCTACCTGCCGCATCGCGGTGAAACGCGCGGCGTCGGCGGACTGTTCTTCGACGACCTGAGCGAGGGCGGGTTCGAACGCTGTTTCGCGCTGCTGCGCAGCGTCGGCGATCGCTTCCTGCCCGGTTATCTACCGATCCTCGAGCGACGCAAGGACACGGCGTACGCCGATCGCGAGCGGCAGTTCCAACTCTATCGTCGGGGTCGCTACGTGGAGTTCAACCTGATCTACGATCGCGGGACGCTCTTCGGGCTGCAATCGCGCGGACGCACCGAATCGATCCTGATGTCGCTCCCACCGCTCGTGCGCTGGGAGTACGATTGGCGGCCGATTCCCGGGTCGCCGGAAGCGCAACTCGCGCAGCGCTACCTGCGGCCGAGGGATTATCTAAGCGAGCTCGCGTGACCGCGAGCACGCCGAGAATCCGATGAACTACCAGCATCTGTATCACGCGGGCAATTTCGCCGACGTGGCGAAGCACGCCGCGCTGGTCGAGTGCCTGACGGCGCTGAAGCGCAAGGACAAGGCGTTCTTCGCGCTCGATACCCATGCGGGCCGCGCGGTCTACGACCTGCGCTCGGCGCAAGCCCGCAAGTCCGGTGAAGCCGAGCGCGGCGTGCTGCGCTTGCTCGAGCGCGGCGCGAACGAGCCCGCGCTCGCGAACTACTTCGCGGCGATCGGCGCGCGCGCCGGAACGCGTCTCCGGCGATACCCGGGATCGGCCGCCCTGATCGCGGCGGCGCTGCGCCCGCAGGACCGTGCGGTCCTCGTCGAGGCGGTCCCGGCCGAGGCACGAGCGGCGGAGCGCGCGGTCCGCGGAACGCGCCGGGTCCGGGTCGAGACCGGGGACGGCTACGCGGCGTTGAAGTCGCTGTTGCCGCCCCTCGAGCGCCGTGGCCTGGTACTGATCGACCCGGCGTACGAAGCGGTCGAGGAATGGCGCACCCTGCTGCGGGCGTTCACCGAGGGCTATCGTCGCTGGCCGACCGGACTGTACCTGATCTGGTACCCGATCCTCGACGAAAGACAGCGGCGGACCGCGCTCGCACGGCTCGAAGCGCTGCGAATCCCGAAGGTCCTGAGCGCGGAGCTCGCGATCCATCCTGACGGCGGCGCGACCGGTCTCGTCGGTAGCGGTCTCGCGATCGTCAATCCGCCGTTCGGACTCGAGGCGCGGCTCGGCGAGATCTACGCGGCGATCCACCGGCACCTCGCGGCCGACGATGCCGGTTACGCGCAGGTCGCGCGCCTGACGGGCGAACGGATGGCACAATGAGCGCGGTACCGAAGGAGATTCGCATGGACACGGACCATCTACGCAAACAACTGGCGACGCTGCACACCGAGCTCGCCGACGCCCACGCGGCCGACCCGCGGCTGCGGGGGCTGCTCGTCAAGGTCATGGAGGACATCGCCCGACTCCTCGAGCGCTCCTCCGCGCAGAGCACGGCGCGGCCGCCGATCCCGGCGGTTGCGCCGGAGTCGGCCGCGGACCGCCTCGAATCGCTCGCGGTCCAATTCGAGGCAGACCATCCCGCGCTCGCCGCGAGCATGCGCCGCATCATCGATCTGTTGGTGAAGGCAGGACTTTGACGTGATCAAGGACTCCATCGGCAGCTATCCGGCAACACGCCTGCGCCGCATGCGCCGCGACGAATTCTCGCGCCGCCTGATGCGCGAGACGCAGCTCACGGTCGACGCGCTGATCTATCCGGTATTCGTGGTCGAAGGGCGCGGCGAGCGCCAGCCGGTCCCGTCGATGCCGGGCATCGAGCGCCTGTCGGTCGACCGGCTGCTGGCGGAGTGCGAAGCGCTCGCGAAGCTTCGCGTGCCGGCGATCGCGATCTTCCCGGTCACGCCGACGGAGAAGAAGACGCTCGATGCGCGCGAGGCCTGGAATCCGGACGGGATCGCCCAGCGCGCGGTACGCGCGGTCAAGAAGGAATTCCCGGATCTCGGCGTGATCACCGACGTCGCGCTCGACCCGTTCACCACCCATGGGCAGGACGGCCTGATCGACGCGTCCGGGTACGTGATGAACGACCTGACCGTCGAGACGCTCGTGCGCCAGGCCCGTTCGCACGCGGATGCGGGCGCCGACGCGGTCGCGCCGTCGGACATGATGGACGGCCGCATCGGCGCGATCCGCACCGCGTTCGAGGCGGCCGGGCTCGTTCACACCCGGATTCTCGCGTACGCGGCGAAATACGCGTCGGCGTTCTATGGACCGTTTCGAGAGGCCGTCGGATCGGCGGGCCAGCTCGGCAAGGGCAACAAGCACACCTACCAGATGGATCCCGCGAACAGCGACGAAGCCCTGCGCGAGGTCGCGATGGACGTCGCCGAGGGCGCGGACATGGTGATGGTGAAGCCGGCCTTGCCCTATCTCGACGTGATCCGCCGGGTCAAGGAACACTACGGGATGCCGACGTTCGCGTACCAGGTGAGCGGCGAGTACTCGATGATCATGGCCGCGGCCCGCAACGGCTGGATCGACGAGCGGGCGATCGCGCTCGAGTCCCTGACCGCGATCAAGCGGGCCGGCGCCGATGGCATCCTCACCTACTTCGCGAAGCGCGCGGCGGAGTGGTTGCAGCCGTGACCGACGCGGACGGCCCCGGCGCCGCGGACCAGTACGGTCTCGCCGGCCATCCCGTCGCGCACAGTTGGTCCCCGTTCATTCACGGGATGTTCGCGAAGGCGACCGGCGAGAACATCGTCTATCGCTTGTACGACCTCTTGCCCGAGGAGTTCCGTCGGGAGGCGCTGCGCCTGTTGACGAGCGGCGTCGTCGGCCTGAACGTCACCGTTCCGCACAAGCAGGCCGCGGCCGAGCTCGTCAATGAGCTGACCCCGCGGGCCGCGCGCGCGCAGGCGGTGAACACGATCGCGCTGCGCGACGACGCGACGCTGCTCGGCGACAACACCGATGGCGTGGGTCTCGTCACCGATCTCGAACGCAACCTCGGAATCGCCCTCGCGGATCGACGGATCCTGCTGCTCGGCGCGGGCGGCGCGGTTCGCGGCGTGCTCGGTCCGTTGCTCGAGCGGTCGGTGCGCGAGGTCGTGATCGCGAATCGAACGCCGGCGCGTGCCCGGACGCTGGCCGCGGAATTCCGCGACCTCGGCTCGGTCACGGCCTGCGGCTTCGCGGACATCGTCGGCCCGCCGTTCGATTTGATCGTGAACGGCACCTCGGCCTCGCTGGCGGGAGAGATGCCGGAGTTGCCGCCGGGCACCGTCGATCGGCACACCGCGTGCTACGACATGGCCTATGGCCGCGGCGAAACGACGTTCACGCGCTGGGCGCGGGCGCAGCATGCGAGCCGGGTCGAAAAGGGCTGGGGAATGCTGGTCGAGCAGGCGGCCGCGGCCTTCGCGCTGTGGCGGGGCAAGCATCCGCAGACCCGCCCGGTACTCGACGCGCTCGCGCCGTTCCGCTGACCGGCCGGCGGACCACGTCCGCGAGACCCCGCTCAGGTCGCGCCGCGATACCGATCCTTCAGCGCCACGTACTGGCGAGAGCCGTAGACCAGGCGCTCGATCTCGAGATCGCCGAGTTCGCGCACCCGGCGCGCGGGGTTGCCGAGATACAGCCCACGGGTCGCGAGCGTCTTGCCCGGCGGCACCACGCTGCCGGCGCCGACGATGACCTCGTCGGCGAGGACGGCCCCGTCGAGGACGATCGCGCCCATGCCGATCAGGCAGCGGTCGCCGATCGTCGCCGCGTGCAGCACGGCCTTGTGACCCACCGTCACGTCGGCACCGACCCGCAGGCCGATTCCCCCCGGCGTGTACGGTCCGTCGTGGACCACATGCAGCACACAGCCGTCCTGTACGTTGGTGCGCGCACCGACGTCGATGCGCTCGACGTCCCCGCGCAGCACGGCGTAAGGCCACACCGAGGCGTCGTCGCCGAGCGCGACCCGGCCGATCACCAGGGCCGAATCGTCGACGTACACGCGCTCACCGAGTTGGGGCTGGAATCCCTGGTAGTCGCGGATCGCCATCGTGGTCACCGCATGGTCACGAGTTCTTCCGCACTCGTCGGGTGGATCGCCACGGTGTCGTCGAAATCCCGTTTGGTCGCGCCCATCCGGATCGCGACCGCGAATCCCTGCAGCATCTCGTCGGCGCCCGCGCCGATCACGTGGCAGCCGACCACTCGCTGCTGCGGGCCGGCGCAGACGAGTTTCATCTCGGTGCGCGGCTTGCGGGCGGTCACGGCGTGGTACATACCGACGAAATCCGATCGGTAGACCTGAACGTCGTCTCCGTGCCGCGCACGCGCCTCGGCTTCCGACAGGCCGACCGTGCCGATCGGCGGATGCGTGAACACGACGGTCGCAATGGCGTCGTAGTCGAGGTGCCGATCCCTCGCACCGCCGAACAGGCGGTCGCTGAGCCGCCGGCCCGCCGCGATCGCGACCGGCGTGAGGGCGGCACGACCGGTCACGTCGCCGATCGCGTGCACGCCCTCGACGTTGGTGTCCTGGAACGCGTCGGTGATCACGAAGCCGTCCGGATCGAGGCGAACACCGGCGCGCTCGAGCCCGAGGTCGGCGACGTTCGCTCGCCGGCCGATCGCCCAGAGCAGTGCGTCGAAGCCCTCGAACTCACGATCGCCCGCGGCGAGCAGCGCGAGCCCGTCGTGGCTCCTGCGGACGGCCGCCGGCGTGACGTGGGTGTGAACGGCGATCCCTTGAGCGCGCATCTCGCGCAGCAGCGCCTCCCCGAGCATCTCGTCGAAATGCGTCAAGGGCCGGTCCTTGCGCACGAACAGGTCGACCGCCGTGCCGAGTCCGTGGAACGCGCCCGCGAGCTCGCAGGCGACGTAACCGCTGCCGACGATCGCGACCCGCTGCGGCCGTTGCTCGAGCGCGAAGAATCCGTCCGAATCGATGCCGGCCTCGGCGCCCGGCAGAGCCGGCACGACCGGGCGGCCGCCGGTCGCGATCACGACGTGCCGCGCGCGGAATCGGCGGCCGGCGGCCTCGACGGTGCTCGCGTCGAGGAACGAGGCACGCGCTGCGACGTATTCGACGCCCTTGGCCGCCAGATTGCGCTCGTAGATCGCGTTCAGGCGCGCGACGTAGCCGTCGCGCTTGCCCTTGAGCGCGAGCCAATCGTGCTCCGCGGGCGCGACGTCGAAGCCGTAATCCGTCGCGTCGCCGATCGCGGCCGCGATCTGGGCCGCATTCCACATCACCTTCTTCGGGACGCAACCGACGTTCACGCAGGTCCCGCCGAGGCGATGCGACTCGATCAACGCGACCTTCGCACCATGCTCGGCGGCACGCTGTGCACAGGCGAGGCCGCCGCTACCGCCGCCGACGACGACGAGATCGAGGGTTTGCGCCGACACGAGGGACTCCATCCCGGGAAAAACGAAGGCAATGATATACTGGTTTTCCCGCGGCGCACCGACCACACGGCCGCGATCGACCGTCGACCGGAAGCTGCCGCGTGACCAACCCCCTGCTCGAAACGACCGATCTGCCCGCATTCGACCGCATCCGCGCCGAGCACGCGCGACCAGCGCTCGAACGCGTGCTCGCGGACAACCGGGCGCTCGTCGCCGCGATCGCCGCGCAATCCGAGCCCCGTTTCGAGAACGTGGTCGTCCCGCTGGAGGAAGCGAGCCATCGGCTGAGCCGCACGTTCTCCCCGATCGGTCATCTGAACGGCGTCGAGAACACGCCCGAGCTGCGGGCGGCGTACAACGAGTGCGTTCCGCTGCTCGCCGAATACGCCGCCGAGATCGGTCAGAGCGCCGCGCTCGCCTCGGCCTACCGCCGCATCCTCGAGCGCGAAGGTCCGAGGTTGCCGGCGGAAGCGCGCCAGCTGATCACGAACGCGCTGCGCGACTTCCGGCTCGCGGGCATCGAGCTGCCCCCCGATCGGCAATCGCGCCTGCGTGCGATCTTGCAGCGCCTCGCGACGCTCGGCGCGAAATTCGGCGAGAACGTGCTCGATTCGGCCCGGGCCTACGAGCGGGTGATCGACGACCCGGCACAGCTCGCCGGACTCCCGCCGGACGTCGTCGCGCGGGCGGCCGCGGAGGCGGCCGCGTCGGGCCGGACCGGCTGGCTGCTGCGTCTCGACCAGCCGACCTACGTCGCCGTGATGAATGGCGCGGAGAGCCCCGCGTTGCGGCGCGAGATCTACGAGGCCTGGGTCACGCGGGCGTCGGATCGCGGCCCGACCGCGAATCGCTACGACAACGCACCGCTGATCGAGGAGATCCTCGCGTCGCGTCACGAACTCGCGCGCCTCCTGGGTTTCGAGACCTTCGTCGACTACGCGCTGTCGACGCGAATGGCGAAGACTCGCGAGCAGGTCCGACGCTTCCTCGCGGATCTCGCCGAACGCTACCGGCCCGCGGCCCTTGCGGAGTTCGCCGAGCTCGAGCGATTCGCCGGACGGCGACTCGATCCCTGGGACATCGCGTTCTACTCGGAGCGACTAAAGCGGCATCGATTCCAGGTCTCTCAGGAGGACCTGCGCCCGTATTTCCCGCTGCCGAAGGTGCTGGACGGCTTGTTCGCGGTCGCCGCTCGGCTCTACCGGATCCGGGTGCGCGAGCGCGCCGGCGTCGCCGTATGGGACGCGTCGGTCCACTACTACGACGTCGAGGACGGCGCGGGACGACGGGTCGCGGGTTTCTACCTCGATCCGTACGCGCGCCCGCTCAAGCGCAGCGGCGCGTGGATGGACGAGTGCGTCGTCGCGAAGCGCTTGCCGACCGGGCACGCGCTGCCGGTCGCGTACCTCGTGTGCAACTTCACGCCGCCGGTCGGTGCAGCGCCGTCACTGCTCACGCACGACGACGTTCGCACGCTGTTCCACGAGTTCGGGCACGGTCTGCACCACATGCTGACCGAAGTGTCCTATCCGAGCATCGCGGGCATCAACGGCGTGGCCTGGGACGCGGTCGAGCTGCCGAGCCAGTTCATGGAGAATTACGTCTGGCGGCCGGAAGTACTGCCCTTGATCTCGGCGCACGTCGACAGCGGCGAGCCGCTTCCGGCGGCGCTGCTCGAGCGGCTCGTCGGGACGCGGACGTTCAACGCCGCGCTCGACACGCTGCGGCAGGTCGAGCTCGCCTCCTTCGACCTCGAGCTGCACGCGAACTACGACCCGGATCGCGGCGCGAACGTCGCGGCGACGCTCGCCGAGGTACGACGGCGCGTCGCGGTCACGCCGGCCGCGGAATTCAACCGACTGCCCTCGAGCTTCACGCACGTGTTCTCCGGGGGGTACGCCGCGGGGTACTACAGCTACAAGTGGGCCGAGGTCCTGGCGGCGGATGCATTCGAGGCGTTCGAGGAAGCGGGCGTGTTCGATCTCGGGTCCGCGACCCGCTTCCACGACTCGATACTCGCCCGCGGCGGCAGTCTCGACGCGATGGACGCGTTCATCGCGTTCCGCGGCCGCGAACCGGACGTGGGGGCGCTGCTGCGGCAGACGGGCCTCGGCGGATGAGCGCGCCGGCGACCGAGGGTCGCCCGGACGGATCGCGCTCCGCGGTCACGTTCGCGACCTGGAACGTCAATTCATTGCGGGTGCGTTTGCCGCAACTCGCGCAGTGGCTCGCCGCGAACCCGATCGACGTGGTCGGTCTGCAGGAAACGAAGCTCGTCGACGAGGAATTCCCCCGGGCCGCGATCGAGGCGCTCGGGTATCGGGAGGTCCACGCGGGGCAGCGCACCTACAACGGGGTCGCGATCCTCTCGCGCCTGCCGGTCGACGAGGTGATCACGGACCTGCCCGGGTTCGAGGACTCGCAACGGCGATTGATCGGGGCCACGATCGGCGGCGTCCGTCTGATCAACGTCTACGCGCCGAACGGTCAGGCGGTCGGCTCGGAGAAGTACGCATACAAGCTCGCGTGGTACGCCGCGCTCGAGCGGTTCCTCGCGGCCGAGATCGCGCGCCGTGCGCACCTGCTGGTCGTCGGCGACTTCAACGTCGCGCCCGAGGATCGCGACGTCCACGATCCGGCGACCTGGATGGGCTCCGTGCTGGTGAGCCCGCAGGAGCGCGCCGCGCTGTCGCGCCTCGGTCGCCTCGGCCTGCACGACGTGTTCCGCCACTTCGATCAGCCGGCCGGGACGTTCAGCTGGTGGGACTATCGGCAGGGGGCGTACCGCCGCAATCACGGATTGCGGATCGATCTGATGTTCGCGTCGCCGGCGCTGGCGCCACGCTGCCGATTCTGCCGCATCGACCGGGAGCCGCGCGCGTGGGAGCGCCCCTCCGACCATGCGCCCTGCGTCGCCGGCTTTGACTTATCCTAGGGGTCGCGCCGTGAACGCGTCACAACGGCGAACCGGGTCGATGGCGGACGAACGACGCGCGGCATAAGATCCGACCATGCGCGAACTGCGGCGTAACGACTATGACGTGACCAACACCGTCCGGGTGAGTTCGACGTCGACGGTCGCCGCGGCGGTCCGGGAGCTGATGCGAACGGCGTGGCCCGCGGAGTCGTTCGAGCGGCTCGACCGGGCGTTCGCGGCCTTCGACCTGCTGTTCACCGGACGGATGCCCGGTTATCACGGCGTCGACACCGTCTATCACGATCGGCAGCACACGCTCGACATGACGCTCGCCACCGCGCGCCTGCTCGTCGGCCATGACCGCACCGCCGCGACCACCGCCCGGCTCGGCCCGGAGCGGGCGGTCGTGACGCTGGTGACCGCGCTCTTCCACGACGCCGGGTACATCCGCGAAGCCGCCGACACGGAGCATCGCAACGGCGCGGAGTTCACCCGCTATCACGTGACCCGCAGCGCCCGGTTCATCGCGCGCTTCCTGCCGACGATCGGCCTGGACCATTGGGTGCCGATCGCGACGCGCATCGTCCACTTCACCGGATACGAAGTCGCGCTCGCCGAGATCCGGCTCGACGACCGGCGCGACCGCAAGATGGGTCACCTGCTCGGGACTGCCGATCTGATCGCGCAGATGGCGGATCGCTGTTATCTCGAGAAATGTCGCGATCGACTCTATCCGGAATTCGTCCTCGGCGGGATCGCCGCGAGCGTCGAGAGCGGCGGGGCGCCGCAGGTGCGCTACAGTTCCGGGCTCGATCTGCTGCGGCAGACGCCGCGTTTCGTCCACGAGACTCGGGTCGCGCGGCTCGAGCAGGAATTCGAGCACGCGTACCGTCACGTCGAGCCGCTGTTCGGTGGCGCGAACCCCTACATGGAGGCGATCGACCGGAACCTCGCGCACCTCGATCGGGTGCTGCGGACGGAGCGCTGGCGGATGCTCCGTCGCAATCCGCCGCTGTTCACCGCCGACGACGATTCGCTGCCGCGGGTGCGCGGCATGATGCTCGATCGGCTCAAGGCCTTATGGACCTGACCGGCGGCCGGGTCCCTCAGAACGGGTCGATCCGGGCGACGTAACGGGCATGGATCGCGTCGATCGCCGCGAGCACCGCGTCCTTGCCCGCGAGCGGTGCCGCCGCGAGCACCTCCCGGAGCGTCCCGACGTCGAGCGCGCGCGATGCGTGGTGCGCGATCGGCGCGAAACTGTAGTGCCATGGCTCGGCCAGCACGCCGCTCCGGCGCCCTCGATAGGGCCGAAAGAAGCCGAAGTGCGCCGCGTGTCGCTCGAGCCACTCGCTCGCGCGTGCGAACGGCCCGCCCGCTGCATACTCGGCCGGCTCGAGCCTCGGCCCGACGCCGGTCGCAACGGCTCCACGATCATAGAGGTCGAGATCCGTGCCCCAGTGGTGGCGGCTCGCGCCAGGCAAGGCCGACCAGCGCAGGATCGCGTCCACGCGATCCGCCGGAGTCAGCCGAGTCAGATCGAGCGGCCCGCCGTCGCTCCCGGCCGTCGGCCGCCGGCCGGTGTATTTGTCGTTCCAGATCGCGAGCTGGCGCTCGAAATCGCGAAACGCACTCGCCGGCACCAGGTCGATCCCCGCCGCCCGCGCGGCTTGCCGCATCGCAGCGAACGGCGCGACGACCTCGCGGTGCAACGCACCGCCGAACTCGGGCAAGTCGATCACGTGGCGCCGGGTCCGTCCGGTCAGTTCCTCCGGCGTCATCCAGGCGCCGCTCCGGCCCCCTCCGACGCGACCGAGGGCGCGGCGACGGCTTCGTCCATCGCGGCGGCCAGTGCCGCGGGCTCTTGGGCGCCGGACAGCGCGTATTCGCCGTTGAATACGAACGTCGGAACCCCGGTGAGACCCAGGCTGGCCGCATGCCGCTGCGCAGCAACGACCGCATCCTGACCGTTGCGCAATGCGATCGCCCAACTGGCTTCACGCGCCGCCAGACCGGCGTCCGCGGCGAGCCCCACCAGTGTGTCGAAGTCGCCGATGTCGGCCCCTTCTTCGAAGTACGCGCGCATCAACCGCTCGAGCATCTCGTCGCCACGATCCCGGCGTGCCGCGAGCGCGACCAGCAGATGGGAGCGCCGGGTGTTCGGCACCCGCGCGATCCGGTCGAAGCGGAAGTCGATCCCCTGCGCCCGACCGAGCTCCACGAGCGTGTGATGCGCGCGGTCGAGCGCCGCCCGGTCGACCGACCGGGCGGCCAGGTAGCTGTCCCGGTCGACGCCCTCGACCGGCAGTTCGGGATTGAGCTCGAACGGCCGCCAGATCACGCGGGGCGCATGCTGCGCGCGAGCCGCGAGCGCGACCGCCAGGCGCCGCTTGCCGAGATAGCACCAGGGACACACGGTATCGGCGTACACGTCGATGCGCAGCGCACGGGTCATGGCTTGCATTCTACGCGGGCTCTTATCCGGCCGCTCCGACGCAGGTATCATGATGCCCGGACGGTCGCCGCCGCGGCCGGTGAAGCGACATGCCGTCGAGCCTGCGAACGAAAATCCTGCTGATCGCGGTCGCGATCGCCGTGGCGTTTTCCGGGCTCCTCGGCACGCTCGCCTATCTCGAACATCGCGTCGACAGCACCGCGGCGAGCGCCCTCGCCCACGGCGCCGTCGCTCGCCGCCTGGAATCCGACCTCGAGCGGCGCGCGCACCACGTCGCGCGCACCGCCGCGATTCGAGTGTCGCCGTCGCTCGCGGCCGGCGACACGGCGGCGACCGCCGCGATCGGTCGCCGCCTCCTCGACCGGACCGGCGTGACCGCAGTCACCATCCGCGACGGTCGCGGGCGCGTCGCGTTCGTCGCCGCCCGGCGCGGATCGACCGCCGCAACCGGATCGACCTACACCGCCGTCGCGCCGGTACTCGCGACCCTCGGCAGCGGTCGGGGCCGGATCGGCACGCTCGAGATCTCGTTCAGCCGCGCCGACAGCGAACGCACGCTCGCGGACCTGCGTCTGCAGATCGCGCGCAACGAGCTCCTGCAAGGCAAGCGCTTCGCGGCGGGCCTGCTCGGCCTCGGCGCACTGATGCTCCTCGCCGGCATCGGCGGCGCCTGGCTCTTCGCCGACAGCCTGGCGCGGCCGATCTCCCAACTCGCGCGCAGCGCCGAGCGCATCGGCCAGGGCGACTACTCGAACCCGTTGCCCGTCCGGCGCAACGACGAAATCGGCGATCTGCAGGCGACGCTCGAACGCATGCGCCTGACGCTGAGCGAGACGACCGTCACGAAGAACCACCTGAACACCGTGCTCGACAGCTTGAGCGACGCGGTGTTCGTGACCGCCCCGGACGGACTGATCCGCAGCTGCAACGAGGCCACGTGCCGGCTGCTCGGCCGAACCGAACCGGAACTGCGCGGCACGCCGCTGCTCGACCTCGTCGACGCCGCGCACCGTTCGGCGTTCGATCCGACGCCGAGCGGCGGCGAGGCGCGCGAGACCGTGCTGCGAACCGCGAGCGGCCAGACGATCCCGGTGTCGATGGCCGGTTCGACGATCAGCAGCGCCGACCCGCAGTTCCAGGGCAACATCTACGTCGCCCGCAACATCACCGAGCGCAAGCGCGCCGAGCGGCGCATCCGCTATCTCGCCCGCTACGACACGCTGACGAAGATGCCGAACCGGATGCAGTTCCAGCACATGCTGCAGCAGGCCATCGCACGATCGAGGCGCAATCAGCGCTCGCTCGCGCTCCTGTATCTCGATCTCGACCGGTTCAAGGACGTGAACGACACCTTCGGTCATGCGGCCGGCGACCGCACGCTCGAGATCCTGAGCGAGCGCCTGGCCCGGGCCTTGAGCAAGGACATCGTGATCGGCCGGCTCGCCGGCGACGAGTTCGCGATGTTCGTCGACGATCTGCCACCGGACGTCGATCACCGCGCCGCGATCGGCGCGATCGCGCGCAAGCTGCTCGACGAGATCAGCCGGGCGTTCTACGTGAATCACCAGGAGGTGTACCTGACGGCGAGCGTCGGCATCGCGATCTGCCCGACCGACGCGGAGAACGTGATCGACCTGATCCGCAACGCCGACGCGGCGATGTATCACTCGAAGCAGAACGGGGGCAATTCCTGCGCGTTCTACGTCCCGGCGATGAACGCCGCCGCGGTCGAACGGCTGATGCTGAAGAGCAAGCTCCGCCGGGCGCTCGAGCGCGAAGAGTTCCTGATCCTGTATCAGCCCAAGGTGGACTTGCGCACGGAGCGCATCGTCGGGGCCGAGGCGCTGCTGCGCTGGCGCTTGCCGGGACACGGCGACATCTCGCCCTCGCTGTTCATACCGCTCGCCGAGGAGACGCACCTGATCCTCGACATCGGCGATTGGGTGCTGAACCGGGTGTGCCTGGACTACGCACGATGGCAGGTGCGGCTCCCCACGCCCGGCCGGATCGCCGTGAACCTCTCGCTGCGCCAGCTGAAGCACGCGGGTTTCGTCGCGCGGGCGCGCTCGATCTTCCGGGAGCATCAGGTCTCGCCGACCCGCTTCGAGCTCGAGGTCACGGAGACCACCTTGATGACCGACCCGAAGCGCACGATCGGTTTGCTCAACGAGCTGCACGCGATGGGTCTGCATCTCGCGATCGACGACTTCGGCACCGGTTATTCCTCGCTGTCCGCGCTGCAGCAGTTTCCGATCGGCACCCTGAAGATCGATCAGTCCTTCGTGCGCGGCGTTGCAAGCGACGCGGATGCGGCGGCGATCGTGCGCACGATCATCGACATGGGCAAGAGCCTCGAGCTCGAGGTCGTCGCCGAGGGCGTCGAGCTCCCGGAGCAGCTCGCGTTCCTGCGCGAGCGCGGCTGCGAGTTCGCGCAGGGCCGGTTGTTCGGCGATGCGATGAGCGGGCCGGAGTTCCTCGCGTTGCTCGAGCGACAGGAGCGCGGCGCGACCGCGCTCGGCGGCACGACCCGTCCGACGGCGAACCGGCGGCCGCTGCAGGCATCGTGAGCACCCGCTCGGCGAGCCGGCTCGCGACCCGCCGCGGCGGGCGCGAGCGAAGGGAGCGGCTTTGCTGACCGCCCGCGGGCTGCATCTGCGGCGCGGGACGCTGCCGCTCGTCGAGGACGCGAACTTCACGATCCACCGCGGCGAGAAGCTGGGCGTCACCGGCGCGAACGGTGCCGGCAAGTCGAGCCTGTTCGCGGCACTGCGCGGCGAACTCACCCCCGATCGCGGCGATCTCGACGTGCCCGAGAGCCTCGCGATCGCGCACGTCGAGCAGGAAGTGGCGGCGATCGATCGAGAGGCGATCGAATTCGTGCTCGACGGCGACGCGAGGCTACGGCTCGCACAGGCGCACATCGAGCGCGCGGAGCAGGACGGCGACGCCTCGCGCCTCGCGCAGGCCCATGCGCAGTTCGAATCGCTCGACGGATACCGGGCGCGTGCCCGTGCCGCCGAGGTCCTGCATGGTCTCGGCTTCGCCGCGGCCGATCATGCGAAGACGGTCGCGCAGTTCTCGGGAGGCTGGCGCGTGCGGCTCGCGATGGCTCGAGCGCTCGCGTCCCGCGCGGACCTGCTGCTGCTCGACGAGCCCACCAATCATCTGGATCTCGACGCGATTCTCTGGCTCGAAAGCTGGCTCGGCAGCTTCCCGGGCACCGTGCTCGCGATCTCGCACGATCGGGAATTCCTGGACGCGATTGCGGATCGCATCCTGCACATCGAGCATCGCGGGATCCGGATCTACGCCGGCAACTACTCGCAGTTCGAGCGCAAGCGGAGCGAGGATCTCGCGCAGCAAGGCGCGCTGCGGATGCGTCAGGAGCGACGGATCGCCGAGATCAGCGCATTCGTCGAGCGATTCCGCGCGAAGGCGACCAAGTCGCGCCAGGCACAGAGTCGCCTGAAGATGCTCGAACGGATGGAGCGGATCGTGCCGGCGCACGTCGACAGTCCGTTCGGGTTCTCGTTCGAGCCGCCGGCGAAGACCCCGCGTCCGCTGGTGACGCTGGAAGGGGCGGCCTGCGGGTATCCGGGGCGCACGGTGCTCGGCGGGATCGACGCGTCGATCGGGCCGCAGGATCGGATCGCCCTGCTCGGGCCGAACGGCGCCGGCAAGTCGACGTTGACCCGGTTGCTCGCCGGAGACTCGCCGGCACTCGCGGGGACGCGGACGGGCGCCGCGGATCTCGCGGTCGGATATTTCGCTCAGCACCAGCTCGATCAGCTGCACCCGGCCGAAAGCCCGTTCTGGCACTTGCGACACGCCGGCGGCCCGGAGTACGCGATCGGCGACGAGCAGCGGATCCGCGACCATCTCGGCCGCTTCGGCTTCAGCGGTGATCGCGCGTTCGAGTCGGTCGGGCGGTTCTCCGGCGGCGAGAAGGCGCGGCTCGCGCTCGCGCTGATCGTCGCGAGACGCCCGAATCTGCTGCTGCTCGACGAACCGACCAATCACCTCGATCTGGAGATGCGGCACGCGCTCACGGTCGCGTTGCAGGGGTTCGGCGGAGGGCTCGTCGTCGTTTCGCACGATCGGCACCTGATCCGTGCGGTCGCGGACTCGCTCTGGCTGGTGGCGGATGGAGGCGTCGGTCCGTTCGATGGCGATCTCGACGATTATCAGGCATGGCTGCGACAGCGGCGCAGCAGCGCGCGCGAGAGCGCGCGGCCACGCCGCGCGCCGGCGGCGCGCGAGCCGGCCGCCCCGCGGCCGC
>JAGWPU010000078.1 GCA_028870355.1 Gammaproteobacteria bacterium
CCAAAAGCAATGTCGAAAGCGAGCTTTTGCCGCAGGCCCAATGGCCTGCGCGTCTACCTTCCCCCCGTATCTGCTTGCGTGATATCGACGCCATCCGGCGAGAGATGGGCCGTGTATACCGGGATGCGCGGCGCGGTCAGATTGAAAGCACCGAGGCCGCGCGGCTGGTGTACATCCTGGCCGAGCTGCGGAAGACCTACGAAGCAAGCACCCTTGAGCGGCGACTGATCGCATTGGAGAGCGAAAATGACGAAGGCACTTGAGCATCGCATCGAGGCGCTGGAGAGGCGCAGCAAGTCTGCGGACTGCACCTGTGATCGGGCAGAGAACCAAGTCCGACTTGTCGTTATTGATCCGCGTTGGCACCCGGAGCGGGTCCGCGCCGAGGAAGACGCTGTGGCCCAAGGCAATTGTCCCGTCCATCCCGGACGGCGTGCCCCCGTGGTGCAACTGAGTCCAACTGACGCATTGGTATAGCGGCGACTCGCCGAATTGGAGACTGACAATGGCAACCAATCTTGAGCGACGTATCGAGACCCTGGAGGCGCGGCGATTGACCGGAGGACCTCGCATTGCCGTCATCCACCAAAACAAGGATGGCACATGGCCCGACGAGCCGAACGCCGCGCTTGTAATTTGCGTGCGGCGAATGGGCGTCATAGAGCTGAGCGACTCAGGGCACGGGCATAGCTAAATCGGTGCGGGCCATATTGCGCGAGCTTGCGCGGGTTTTTGCGGCTTCAATGCCAGCAGCTCACCGCGTATCGGCTCGGTGATCAGTGACGGGCCAATCTCTAGTGGAAGCGGAATCAGATATTTTGCCGAATCGCTCTTTGTGGGTGCCTTACTGTTTCGCCTGATTCATAAGCTTCTTTGACATTTCTAACAGGCGCACTTGGTCCGACGGGATAGTGGAATCGATAGCATTCCAAACCTTAATAGTCTGCTTGGTCTCTGCATCTGCGGAGGCATAAATCTTATTAATCGTAGAGTCCTTTGAGGAATCGTTGCCGTTAATGATGTCATTGCGAAGGGCTTTGTATTCTAACCGGCTAACATGTGAAAAGCGGCGCAGGTCCTCCCATGCGCTTACATCAAAGGAATCTCGCCTCAGCGGCGCTATCAATGCTTTGTTTAGCCACGCTGCCTCTTCCCGGTCTGGACTAGGAAGTTTTTTGGGTTCAAGTGGCCCCTTTGTTTTGTATTTTTCTTGTAGTCGCGAATACATCGTCATTTCATTGGATCTCTCCAAATTAATGAGACGTACGGTTGCGTTTCGCTCTGCGTTAAAAAATGCAACGTCGATGCTGCACGTACTGGTGTTGCTAGGGCGGCGCATAACGTCCATTGAATACTTGCCCAGCGCTATGCCAAATGCTGCGAGAAGCCTTAGGCCGTCTCTTGATGATTTGTTCTTCAAATTAATCGGTACGCCGTCTAGATTATCAACGGCATTTGACATGACGTGATCGTCGCGTTGAAGCCTGCTCTCAGCAAGTTGACCCATCTGGTTCATGATTAGCTGACTTCGCAGATTCTCAAAATTTTCGATCTGCGTTGGTGTTAGCTGCTTTCCTATGGACTCGCGAGGATTAGTGGCCAGCGCGCTAATTTTTTTGATGCGATTGATTAAGAGGATCGCCTGATTGGCCGCATCTCCTTGGCGGTCAACGCTGGAGACGTAATCAACCGAGAGCGCCCGGCTAGGGGTGCATGACGGTAATGGGATTGCAGAAACTGATGGTGGAAAACGTGGCGAGGCATCCACAACGCCGGATAGAACGAGCGCCAAACTCAGGTAATGCGCTTTCATTCAATTCTCCATAGTTGTGCGCTAGCGGCACTCGCGCCCTGGCCGAACGGCTGCGTCCCGCTTTTCGGGCGGAGCTGGCTGGCAGTAAGGCAGTAGTGCGACTCTGGGGACGAGGATACCCCCTGTCCGGGGGCGGCGACGCACCTCCGACCGGGCGCGATACTCCCACGCAACCGGGGCAATTCCAAGAAACGGCAACGGAACGGCAACGAATCGGCCAACATCCCCACGCTTATCGCAACGGACTAACGAGGGACTCCGATAAATAATTGTTTTTATTGGTGCCCCGGGCCGGACTCGAACCGGCACGACCTTGCGGTCAACGGATTTTAAGTCCGTTGCGTCTACCGATTTCGCCACCGGGGCATGCGAGCCGCCGGAGTGTACCGGCCCCGGCGGCCGGCAGCCTAGCGGGAATCGAACCGGATCCGCATCCGTGGAATCCCGTGGTGGCTTCAACCGGTTGATTTCGTTAAGCTCGCGGCCCCATGAACGGCGTCCTCCGCGATGCATGAGCCGGCCGTCGGATTGACGGCCGAGAAGATCCACGTTTGGCGAGGCGACCGGCATGTGCTGCGGGGCGTGAGCTTCGCCGCACGGCCGGGGTGTCTGCTGCACGTGCATGGTCCGAACGGCACCGGCAAGACCACGCTGCTGCGGGTGCTGTGCGGCTTGCTGCGCCCCGAAAGCGGGGTGGTGCGCTGGGGCGGCGACCCGATCGAGACGATCCGCAGCGAGTACCAGCGCGCGATGACCTACGCATCGCACGAGGCGGCCTTGAAGGGCGATCTGACGGCGCTCGAGAACCTGCGTTACGCGGTCGGCTTGAAGCGACGGGTGCCCGATGCGCAGCTTCGAACGACCCTCGAGCGGACCGGGGTCGGGCTGTGTGCCGACCTGCCCGCACGGGTGCTGTCGGCGGGCCAGCGGCGTCGCGTCGCGATGGCCCGCGTGCTCGCCATGCGATCGACGCTGTGGCTGCTCGACGAGCCGTACACGAACCTCGATGCGAAGGGTGGGGATCTGCTCACCGCGCTGCTCGACGAGCACGTCGGCGCGGGCGGGATCGCGCTGGTCGTCGCGCATCACGCGCTGCCGCTCACCGGCGCGGTCGACCGTCTGGAACTCGCGGCATGAGCGCCGCCGAAACGGACGTGGGCCTCCTCCGCGGGATCGGCTTGGTGCTGGCCCGGGAATTGCGCCTCGGCTTCCGCCGACCCGACCAGCTCCTGCAGCCGCTGGTGTTCTTCCTGATCGTCACGACGCTGTTCCCGCTCGCGCTGAGCCCGTTGACGTCCTTGCTGCGCGCGATGGCCCCGGGCGTGCTGTGGGTCGCGGCGCTGCTGTCCTCGCTCCTGTCGATGGAGACGCTGTTCAAGGCGGACGCGGACGACGGAACCTTGGAGCAGCTCGCGCTGTCATCACAACCGCTGGGTGCGATCGTCGTCGCGAAGACGATCGCGCACTGGCTCGTGAGCGGCGCAGCACTGGTCGCGATGTCGCCGCTGGTCGCGACCGCCTTGTCGGTGCCGCCGCGGGCATTGCCGACGATGCTCGCGAGCCTCGCGTTGGGTACACTGACGCTCAGCTGGCTCGGCGCGATCGGCGCCGGGCTGACGGTGGGGTTGCGCCGCGGGGGAGTCCTGCTGTCGCTGATCGTGCTGCCGCTCGCGATGCCGCTGCTGATCTTCGGCGCGAGCGCGACGGATCGCGCGATCGGCGGCGAGAATCCGGCCGGCGCACTGTATTTTCTCGCGGCGCTGTGTGTGTTCACGACCAGCCTGGGGCCGCTGGCCGCGTCTGCTGCGCTGCGGATCACGCTGGAATGACGAGAGGCGGTTGACGAGCGATCATGTGGAAATGGTTTCATCGACTGGCCTCGCCGCCGCACCTGTATCGCACCGCTGCCGCGTTCGCGCCCTGGTTCGCGTTCGCCGCGGCGTTGCTGATCGGCTACGGGCTCGTCGACGGTCTCGTGTTCGCGCCGCCGGACTACCAGCAGGGCGATGCGTTCCGGATCATCTACGTGCATGCACCGAGCGCGTGGCTGTCGCTGTTCGGCTACACCACGATGGCCGTCGCCGGCGCGATCGCGCTGATCTGGCGGATCAAGGTGGGCTACGCAGTCGCCGCCGCGGCCGCGCCGGTCGGCGCGTCGTTCACGCTGTCCGCGCTCGTGACCGGCTCGCTCTGGGGTCGACCGATGTGGGGCACCTACTGGGCCTGGGATCCGCGGCTCACCTCGGAGCTGATCCTGCTGTTCCTCTATTTCGGCGTGATCTCGCTGCGCAAGGCCTTCGAGGATCCGAACCGGGGCGATCGGGCGTCCGCACTGCTCGGCATCGTCGGCTTCGTGAACGTCCCGATCGTGCACTTCTCGGTCTATTGGTGGAATTCCCTGCACCAGGGCGGTACGGTGATGCGTCTCGGGAAGCCGGAGATGCCGGGCAGCATGCTGTGGCCGCTGCTCGCGATGCTCGCGGGCTTCATGTGCTTCTTCGGTGCCGTTCTCTGCGTGCGGGTGCGCGGCGAGATCCTGAGCCGCGAGCGCCAGTCGACCTGGGTGCGCGAGGTGGTCTCGGCATGATCCTGCGGAGCGGGTTCTGGGCGATGGGCGGGTACGCGCGGTTCGTCTGGCCGAGCATCGGCTTCGCGCTCGCGATCCTCGCGTGGAACGTCTGGTCGGCGCGGCGCCATCACGCGCGGGCCTTGGTGCGCGTGCGTCGCGCGATCCAGATGGCGAGGAGCGAAGAGTCATGACACCGCGTCGCAAGCGTCTGTGGGTGGTCCTCGGCATCCTCGCGGGCGTGTCCGCATCGGTCGCGCTCGCGGTGGTCGCCGGCCGCCAGGACATCAGCTTCTATTACGTGCCGACCCAGGTGGCGCTCGGCAAGGAGCCTCGCGACAAGGATTTCCGGATCGGCGGTCTGGTGATGAAGGGCAGCGTGCAGCGCAAGCCCGGTGACATGACGGTGCACTTCGTGCTGACCGACTACGCGCACCAGGTGCCGGTCCAGTACACCGGCGTGCTGCCCGACCTGTTCCGCGAGGGACAGGGAATCATCGCGCACGGGCAGCTCGGGCCGAACGGCGTGTTCATCGCGGACGAAGTGCTCGCGAAGCACGACTCGAAGTACATGCCGCCGGAGATCGCGGCCTCGTTGAAGAAGAACGGGGCGAACGCCGCGGCCGCGGCGCCGATGCCGAAGGGATAGGAGGACCGATGATTCCGGAACTCGGGATGTTCGCATTGATTCTCGCGCTGCTGCTCAGCGCCGCCCAGGCGTTCTTCGGGCTCGCCGGTCCGTGGCTCGGCAAGCCGCAATGGAGCGCGGTCGCGCGACCGGCGGTCGCCGGGCAGTTCGTGTTCGTGGCGCTGAGCTTCGGCTGTCTGGTCCACGCGTTCGTCGTCAACGATTTCTCCGTGCTCTACGTCGCGAACAACTCCAACACGCAGTTGCCGCTCTTCTATCGGGTCACCGCGGTCTGGGGTGCACACGAAGGCTCGCTCCTGCTGTGGATCCTGATCCTGTCGATCTGGAACCTCGCGGTCGCCGCGTTCAGCCGCGGACTGCCGCCGACGTTCGCGGCGCGGGTGCTCGGCGTGCTCGGCCTGGTGAGCACGGGCTTCCAGCTGTTCACGCTGTGGACCTCGAATCCGTTCACCCGCCTGATCCCCGCGGCGCCGAACGGCGCGAGCCTGAACCCGATCCTCCAGGACTTCGCGCTGGCGATCCACCCGCCGATGCTCTACACCGGATACGTCGGCTTCTCCGTCGCCTTCGCGTTCGCGGTCGCGGCGATGATCGAGGGACGGCTGGACCAGTCCTGGGCGAAGTGGACGCGCCCGTGGACGCTCGCGGCATGGATCTGCCTCACCGTCGGGATCACGCTCGGGAGTTGGTGGGCGTACTACGAACTCGGCTGGGGCGGGTGGTGGTTCTGGGATCCGGTCGAGAACGCGTCGTTCATGCCGTGGCTGGTCGGCACCGCGCTGATCCACAGCCTGAGCGTCACCGAGAAGCGCGGGATCTTCAAGAGCTGGACGCTGCTGCTGTCGATCTTCGCGTTCTCGTTGTCCCTGATCGGAACCTTCCTCGTGCGCTCCGGCGTGCTGGTCTCGGTGCATTCGTTCGCGACCGACCCGCGCCGGGGGCTGTTCATCCTCGCCGGACTCGCGGTCACGGTCGGCGGTTCGCTCGGCCTGTACGCGTGGCGCGCGCCGAAGCTCTACGTGCCCGGGGGATTCGAATTGTTCTCGCGGGAGTTCTTCCTGGTCGTGAACAACGTGCTGCTGGTCGCGGCCGCCGGCCTCGTGCTCTGGGGCACGCTCGCGCCGCTGTTCTACGAATTGCTCGGGATCGGCAAGATCTCGGTCGGCCCGCCGGTGTTCAACCTGATGTTCCTGGTGCCGATGCTGCCGATGCTCGGGTTCCTCGCGATCGGCATGCACGCCGCCTGGCGGCGGGGCAGGCTCACGACGGTCGCGAAGCCGATCTGGATCCTGCTCGTGGTCGGACTCGTACTCGCGTTCGTGATCCTGCGCTACGGCTACGGTTCCTTGCCCTGGGCGGGCTTCGCCGGAATGACGTTCGGGGTCTGGATCATCCTGTCGGCGCTCCTCGAGCCGCTGCGGCGGATCCGCCAGCGTCAGACGCTCACGACCGCGCTCGTCGGCATGACGATCGCGCACATCGGCGTCGGGATGTTCGCGATCGCAGTGAGCACGGTCTCGAACTTCAAGATCGACAAGGACGTCGCGCTGAAGCCGGGTCAAACCTTCTCGATCGCAGGTTACGACTTCAAGTTCCTGTCGACGAAGCCGGTGTTCGGTCCGAACTACGAAGCGGTGCAGGGAACCTTCGACGTCACTCACGACGGCCGACCGGTCGCGACCCTGACTCCGCAGAAGCGCCGCTTCGTCGTCCAGCAGATCGACAACAGCCATGCGGCGATCACCTTCAACTGGGGGCGCGATCTGTTCGTCGCGATGGGCAACTCCCTCGGCGAGGGCGCGTGGAGCCTGCGGATCCAGTACAAGCCGCTGATGCGCTACGTGTGGCTCGGCGCGCTGTTGATGGCGGTCGGGGGCGGCGTGTGCGCGAGCGATCGTCGCTACCGGGTGAAGGCGGCGGCGACGGCCGAGGATCGCGTGGCTCGGGCGCCGGGGCCGGACCCGAAGCCCTCCGCCGGGGTCGCGTGATGTGGAAATACCTGCTGCCGGTGATCGCGTTCGTGGGCCTGCTCGTGCTGTTCGCGGTCGGATTGAATCCGAAGCGCGACCTGCACTACCTGCCGTCGCCGCTGATCGGCAAGCCCGCGCCCGAGTTCACGCTCACGGACGTGCTATATCCGAATCGCACCGTGAGCAATCGACCGCTCGCGGGACACGTCTACGTGTTCAACGTGTGGGCGACCTGGTGCGAGGCCTGCCGCGAGGAGCAGCACACGCTCCTCGAGATCGCGCAGCAGCACGTGGTGCCGATCCTCGGCCTCGACTGGAACGACGACCGGGGGCGCGCGCAGGAGTGGCTCCGGGAGCTCGGCGACCCTTACTCCGGCGTCGGTTTCGACCAGAATGGTCGCGTCGCGATCAACTGGGGGGTCTACGGCGCGCCGGAGACCTACCTCGTCGATCGCAAGGGCCGGATCGTGTTCAAGCACATCGCGCCGATGACGATGCAGGTCTGGAACAAGGAATTCCTCCCGCGCATCGCGGCGGCGCGCCGGGGTGGCGCATGAGGATCGCGCGGCGCCTCGCGGTGAGAATCGGCGGCGCGGCGCTCGCGGTGTGGCTGATCGGCGCGCCGGGCGCGCGGGCCGCCGGCGCGTACGTCGACGGGGAGATCGCGAATCCTGCGCTGCAGGCCCGCTATGAGCACATCACCCACCGACTGCGCTGCCTCGTGTGCCAGAACGAGACGGTCGCGGATTCCGACGCCGAGCTCGCCGCCGAACTGCGCGCCGAGGTTCGACAGATGCTGCTCGCCGGCAAGACGAACACCGAGATCTACCGCTTCATGAAGGACCGCTATGGGGAGTTCGTGCTCTACGATCCCCCGGTCGACGCGAAGACGGTGTTCATCTGGGGCGCGCCGTTCGCGTTCCTGTTGATCGGAGGCATCGTGGTCTATCGGATCGTTCGCGCCCGTTCGAAGATGCCCCTCGACGAAGAACTCGACACGGGATCCACACCCTGATGACGTCGTTCCTGATCATTGCCGCGGTGATGACCGCGGTCGCGGTTGCGCTGGTCGCAACGCCGCTGCTCAAAGGGGGTCGCCATCGCGCGATCGCGGTGGTTGTCGCGGTGCTGATGGTCGGCGGGGCCGGCGGGCTCTACGAGACCTGGTCGAACTGGAACTGGTCGCCCGCACACCAGGCGCAGGCGCCGGTGAGTCCCGAAGTCGCCGCGATGGTCGCGAAGCTCGAGCGACACCTGCGACACGATCCGGGCGACCTGTCCGGCTGGCTGATGCTCGGGCGATCCTACATCGCGGTTGGCCGCCTGGACGATGCGATCATGGCGTTCGACCGTGCGTTGACGCTGAGCCGTGGCAAGAACCTCGACGCGACGATCGGCTACGGTGAAGCGCTCAGTCTTCAGGCGGGCGGCGTGATCACACCGCAGGCCGCGCAACTGTTCGAGCAGGCGGTCACGATGGCGCCGACCGATCCGAAGGCATTGCTGTACGGCGGCTTCGCGGCGGCGGTGCGCGGCGACAGCGATCTCGCGCGCAGCCGCTGGGAGGCCTTGATCGCGATGCATCCTCCGGCGCCGGTCGTCCAGCTGCTGCAGGCGAAGATCGCGCAGCTCGGGCCCCCGTCCACCGCTGCCGCGACGCCGGGGATGGCTGCAGCCACGGGCGCGGCGGGCGGTCCGACGGTGTCGATCGACGTGACGCTGGCGCCGAGCCTGCGCGCACGCTTGCACGGTCCGGCAACGCTGTACGTGTTCGCCGCCCAGCCCGGGGTGCGTGGCCCACCGCTCGCGGTGAAGCGCCTGACCACGGCTGCGATTGGCAAGCCGATCGAGCTGTCGAGCGCGGACTCGATGGTTCCCGGCCGGTCGTTCGCGGTCGGACAGCGGGTCGTGCTGACCGCGCGAGTGAGTTTCGACGGCCAGCCGACCGCGGCGGCGGGGGATCTGGTCGGCGAGAGCGCATATCAAGTGGAACCGAAGGGCAAGGTCAGTCTGGTGATCGATCGCGTCGAACCCTAGAAGGAGGGGCCGATGAGCGTCGTGAAGGCATTGTTCGCGGGCCGGATCCCGACCGAGAGTCTGCTGCCGTACCCACCGCTGAAGGACAAGGATCGCGAGTCGCTCGGCCTGATCCTGGACGCGATCGATCAGTTCCTCGCGCCGAAGCAGGGCGACTTCAAGCGCTGGGACCGGGAGGGTGCGCAACCCGCCGAGTTCATCCAGGGACTGCGCGACCTGGGCCTGTTCGGCCTGATCATTCCCGAGGAGTACGGCGGGATCGGCCTGTCGAACGCCGCGTACGCGCGCGTGCTCTCGCAGACCAGTCGCCACGACAGTTCGGTGTCGCTCACGATCGGCGCACACAGCTCGATCGGGATGAAGGGATTGCTGCTGTTCGGCACCCCGGATCAGAGGACGAAGTACCTGCCGCGACTCGCGAGCGGGGAGCTGATCGCCGCGTTCTGTCTCACCGAGGCGGGCGCTGGATCGGATGCCGCGTCGATTCGCACCCACGCCGAGAGGAACCCCGACGGGAGCTGGACGCTGACGGGCGAGAAGATCTGGATCACGAACGGCGGTATTGCGGACCTGTACACCGTGTTCGCGCGCACGCCGACCGAGGCCGGCAAGATCACCGCGTTCCTGGTGGAGGCGCGCTGGCCCGGCGTGAGCCACGGTCAGCACGAGGACAAGATGGGAATCCGCGCGTCCTCGACGACGACCGTGAATTTCGATCGGGTGCGCGTGCCGCCGGAGAACGTGCTGGACACCGAGGGCAAGGGCTTCAAGGTCGCGATGGCGATCCTGAACAACGGCCGCACGGGCCTCGGCGGGGGCGCGGTCGGGGGGATGAAGAGCCTGATCGCGCTCGCGACGGCGCAGGCGAAGGAGCGTCGGCAGTTCGGACGCCCGATCGCCGAGTTCGATTTGGTGCGGGAGAAGATCGCGAACATGATGGTCGACTGCTTCGCGGCCGAAAGCGTGGTCTGGATGGTCGCGCACGCGATCGATTCGGGCTCGGACGATTACTCGACCGAGGCGGCGATCAGCAAGATCTTCGCGAGCGAGGCGATGCAGCGCACCGCGTACGAAGCGCTGCAGATCGCGGGCGGCAGCGGCTTCATGCGCGACTATCCCTACGAGCAGACGGTGCGGGACAGCCGGATCCTGACGATCTTCGAGGGCACCAACGAGGTGCTCCGCCTGTACGTCGCGCTGTCGGGGCTCAAGGACCTCGGACGGTCGTACGCGGAGCTGCGCTCGGCGCTCGATGACATCTTCAACAACCCCATCAAGGGCTTCGGGGTGCTCGGCGACTATGCGGAGAAACGGCTCACGCAGGCGACCGGGATCGGCCGGGATCGCATCTCGACCGAGCTGCCGGCGGCGTTGCGCGAGCCCGGCGAGATCCTCGAGAAGTACACGCTGGAGCTCGCGAAGGCAGCCGACTACGTCCTGCGACGCTACGGCAAGGGCGTCGCCGAACGGCAGTTCGAGCTGAAGCGGATCGCGGATATCGCGATCGATCTGTTCGTCGGCGCGTGCGTGCTGTCGCGCGCGGCGGCGCTGCAGGCCGATCCGCGCACGGCCGCGTCGGCGGGCTCGATCGCGACCCTGTTCGCCCAGCGAGCGAAGCGGCGGATGGCGGAGACGATCCGGCGGATCACGCGCAACGAGGACGATGCACTGCGCGCCGTCGCGGCGTTCGCGCTCGAGGAAGGCCGATACCCGTGGGACGTGCTCTGACCGGCGCCGGTCAACGCTGCGCTTCGACGACCTTGAGCAGTTCCTCGAGCAGTTCCGTCGCCGCGACGAGCCGCGCGGAGTCGACGTGGGCGAGGATTTCGCGCCGGAACGCCTCGGCTTCCGCACGGACCTTGGTGTAGAGGCGGGTGCCGGCCTCGGTCAGCGCGACGTACTTCACGCGACGGTCGGTCGTCGAGGGTTCGCGGGTCACCAGCTGCGCCTTCACCAGCCGATCGATCATCGCGACCATCGTCGCGCCCTCGACGCCGAGCTTGTCCGCGAGCTCGGTCTGAGACAGCGGCGTCTTCGACTTCGCGGTCACGGTCACCGCGGGCCAACCGGCCTGGCTGATCCCGAGGTGCCTCAGGCGGCGGTCGAGCGCCTGACGCCACGCACGCGCGGCGGCGTGCAGGGCGCTCGCAAAGCGTTCTTCGATCGGTGTCGCGGTGCTCATTTCTGACTAATGATTAGGCAACTAATCATATAATACCGGGTCCAACGGGGGAACGTTCGCTGCGACGGCGATGTCGATCCTGGCGAGCCGATCGCGGCGGAAAGGAGCGGGAAGCGATGGAAGAGAACCTGTTGAGCGCTTCGAAGGTCACCGGCGAGGGATTTCTGGCTCCGCGCGCGGTCAACGACGGGCGGTCGATCGATCCGGAGGAACCGGCGATCCTTGCGATCACCGATTTCACCCGCGAGACGCCGATCACCGTGGACGAGGACCGGCCGATCGACGCCGCACTGGAGGACATGATCCGCTTCGGCGTCCGCGCGCTGCTGGTGCTGCGCGAGCGACGGATCGCCGGCTTGATCACCTCCTACGACATCCAGGGCGAGCGGCCGCTGCAGTTCCTGCAGACCTCGACCTACGAGCATCACCGGGACGTGCGGGTCGGGCACATCATGACCCCATGGAACGAGTTGCTCGCGCTCGATTGGGATGCCGTGCGCCACGCGCGCGCGGGCGAGCTCCTCGAGGTCCTGCGGCGCGTCGGACGCACGCACCTGCTGCTGATCGAGCGGGGCGCGGATCGACGGTCCGTGGTCCGCGGTCTCGCGTCGCGGGCCCGCTTCGAGCGCCAGGTTCGACCCGCGCCGGCGGGGCGAGTCAGCGCCGCGCGCGCCGCGACCTGACGAATACCGTATAGGCGTAGAGCGGCAGGCCGCCGACGAGGAGCGCCGCGCCCCACAGGTTCGCGTCGCGGCCCGCGCCGCCGATCGCCCACAGCGAATAGAGCGCCGCCACGGTCCCGAGCGCCGTCAACGCGCCGCGGCCGAGGCGGGCGCCGGGCATTCGGCCGGTCCACGCGAGGCGCACCAGGGCGAGGCCGCTGACGCCGTAGAGCACGAGGCAGGCGCTCGTCGACACCAGCAGCATGAACGTGAAGATGTCGACCGTGGACTGCCGAGTGTTCAGCAACAGCAGGACCGTGACCAGGACGCTGCCGAACACGATCGCCGCCACCGGGGTGCCACGTTTCGAGTCGCGACCGAAGACCTCGGGAAACGCGCCGGTTCGCGCCATCGCGTGAGGCAGCTCTCCCTGGAGCAGGATCCACCCGTTCAGCGCGCCGATCGCGCTGACGGCGGCGAACAGACTGACCGTCGGGCGTGCCCAGCCGCCCCAGAGCGAAGCGGCGAGATCCGCGAACGGTGCGCCGGACCGCGCCAGCTGCGCCTCCGGGATCTTCAGGAGCACGGCCCCCGAGGCGAGCGCACACAGCAATGCGGTGATCAACGCGCCGAAGAAGGTGGCGAGCGGGATCGTGCGTGCGGGGTTTCGAACCCGGCTCGCCGGCACGGTCGCCGACTCCAGTCCCATCAGCGCGAACAGGGTCATCGTCGTCGCGGCGCCCACCCCGGAGAAGGAGATCGGTACGGTCGCGGCCGCCGTCGCGAGATCCTGTGACCGGATCACGAACGGCGCGGCGATCGCGATCGCGATCAGCGGGATCACCTTGAGCACGGTGGTCACCGACTGCACCCAGCCGCTCGCACGGATCCCGTAACAGTTCACCGCGGTCAGCGCCCAGACGAGGAACAGCGTCAACACCTCCGGCGCCGCGGGGATCGCGCGGATCCACGGGAACGGGGCGGCGAGATAGCTCACCGCGCTCAGCGCGATCGCGGCATTGCCGACCCAGATCGAGATCCAGTAGCCCCAGGAGACGACGAACGCGACCAGCGGACCGAACGCCTGCCGGGTATAGGCGTACGGGCCTCCGGCCTCCGGATGCGCGCGGCTCAACTGCACGTACATGAACGCGAGCAGCAGCGCGCCGGCGGCCGCGACCGCCCACGCGATCAGTCCGTTCACGCCGTAGGGGGCGAGTGAGGCGGGCAGCAGGAAGACGCCGCCGCCGATCGAGTTTCCGACGACGAGCGCGACGCACGTTCCCAGGCCGACTCGCTGTCGCTCGTTCGCGGATGACATCGGGCGCGACTATAACGACATCCGGTGATGCAAGGGAAGCGTTGACGGTCGCGCTCGCGCGCGCGATCGGACACAATACCCCCGTTGGAGCGCTTTTCCCCCGGGGGAGTCGATGCACGGCCGAATCCGTCTTGCGCTGATCGCGATCGGGGTCATCGGACTCGTGACGCTGGTGTGGAGCCCGCTCGCGTCGCCGGGTGACGGCACCCCGAATCACCGGCTGTTCATCTACAACTGGGCCGATTACATCGGTCCGCACACGATCGAGGAGTTCGAGCGGGATACCGGGATCCGGGTGATCTACGACACCTACGATTCCGACGAAACGATGGATGCGCGGCTGATGGCCGGACGATCGGGGTACGACGTCGTGAGCGCCGATGCCGACTTCTACGGCCGGGAGATTCGGGCAGGGGTCTATCAGCCGCTCGACAAGCGGCGCCTGCCGAACTGGAAGGCGCTCGACCCCCGGGTGCTCGCGATCGAGTCCAAGTACGATCCCGGCAACCGGTACGCGATGCCGTACCTGCACTACGTGAACGGCTTTGCGTACAACGTCGACATGATCCGGAAGCGGATGCCGAATGCGCCCGTGGACAGCCTGCGGATGCTGTTCGACCCGAAGGTCGTCTCGCACTTCGCGGACTGCGGCGTGACCTTTCTCGACTCGCCGAAAGACGTGATCGAACTCGCGCTGCGCTACCTGCACCTGAACCCGGCGAGCACGCGGCCACAGGACTTCGCCGCCGCCGCGCGGCTCCTGCTCAAGGTCCGCCCGTACATCCGGACCTTCGACTCGGTCGCCTACATGAACGGGCTCGCGAACCGCGACCTGTGCCTCGTGATGTCCTGGTCGAGCGACTACGCGGTCGCGAGGGAGCGCGCAGCCGCGGTCGGCGTGAAGCTGAACCTTAAGTTCACGGTGCCGAAGGAAGGCGCGAACCTCGACTTCTCGTCGCTCCTGATCCCGGTCGGCGCCCCGGACACGGACGCCGCGTACCGGTTCCTGAACTTCATGATGCGACCGCGCGTGATCGCCGACGTGACCAACTCGATCTACTACGGCAACGACAATCTCGAGTCGCGGCCGTACGTGACGCCGTGGATCCTCGCGGATCCGGCGCTCTATCCGACGCCGCAGATCGAGAAGCGGCTGTACCTCGCACCCGAGGTCGACACCACGACCGAGCGGCTGCTGACCCGAACCTGGACCTTGATCAAGACGGGCAAGTGAGCGCGCGTCGGCGGTGCGATGCGCCTCACGGGGCGGCTTCGCTGCGCTCCGCGAACTGCTGCTCGCGCAGCCGCTGGCGCTCCGCGCGGCGCAGCGTCGCGCCCGCGATCAGGACGCACGCGCCGACCAGCGCGATGATCAGGCTCGCGAGCGCGTTGATGTCCGGGGTCACGCCGAGCTTCACCTTCGAGTAGATCACCATCGGCAGCGTGCTCGCGCCGGGTCCCGAGACCAGGCTCGAGATCACCAGGTCGTCGAGCGACAGGGTGAGGCACAGCAGCCAGCTCGACACGAGCGCGGGCGCGATGATCGGCAGGGTCGTGTCGAGGAACGCCCCGACCGGGCCGGCGCCGAGGTCCATCGCCGCTTCCTCGAGCGAGCGATCGGCGCTCTGCAGGCGTGATTGCACCGTGATCGTGACGTAGGAGGTGCAGAACGCGATGTGCGCGATCACGATCGTGAGCGCGCCGCGATGCGGCCAGCCGATCGTGTTCAACATCGAAATGAACAGCAGCAGCTGCGTGATGCCGGTGATGATCTCGGGCATCACCAGCGGCGCGTTCACCATGCCGGTGAGCAGGAAGCGGCCGCGAAAGCGCCGGAACCGCACCAGCGCGATCGCGGCGAGCGTGCCGAGGACCACGGCGCCGGTGGACGCGGTGATCGCGATGCGCAGCGACAGCCAGGCGGCATCGAGGATCTGCGGGTTGTGCAACAGGCGGTCGTACCACACGGTGGAGAATCCGCCCCAGACGCTCACCAGCGCCGACTGGTTGAACGAGTACGCGATCAGCACCAGCATCGGCAGGTAGAGGAACGCGATGCCGGCGAACAGGATCGTCATCAGCACCGGCGATGCGCGCTGATCCATGCTCAGGACTCCAGCTGCTTGACGTTGTAGTGCTGGTAGATCGCGATCGGGCCGACCAGGAACACCAGGAACACGATCGACACCGCGGCGGCGACCGGCCAGTCCCGATTGCTGAAGAACTCGTCCCAGAGCACGCGACCGATCATCAGGTTGTTCGGGCCGCCGAGGATCGAGGGGATCACGAATTCACCGATCGCCGGGATGAACACCAGCATCGATCCGGCGATCACGCCGGGCATCGACAGCGGCAGGGTCACGTCGAGGAACGCGCGCCACGGGGGACTGCCGAGGTCGGCCGCCGCCTCCAGCAGGCTCGCGTCGAGCTTCTCCAGCGTCGCGAACAGCGGCAGCACCATGTACGGCAGGTACGAGTAGATGATCCCGAGGTAGACCGCGGGCGTCGTCTGCATCAGCATCAGCGGCCGGTGGATCAGACCGAGGTGCAGCAGCACCCAGTTCAGGACCCCGTGTTCCTGGATGATGCCCTCGAGCGCATAGACTCGCAGCAGGAACGAGGTCCAGAACGGCAGGATGATCACCATCAGCAGGACGTTCTGCAGGCTCTTCGAGGAGCGCGCGATCGCGTACGCCATCGGGTAGCCGACCAGCAGGCAGATCAGCGTCGAGAAGAACGCGGTGCGCAGCGAATACAGGTACGAGAGCACGTAGACGTCGTCGGTGAACAGGTACTTGTAGTTCGCGAAGTTCAGCGCGAGACGGATGTGGTCGTTCGCGCCGACGGTTAGAATGTCCGAGAACGGCGGTACCCGCAGCGTCAGGTCGGCGAAGCTGATCTTCAGCGCGAACGCGAACGGGATCAGGAAGAAAACGAACAGATACGCGAGCGGCGGTGCGATGATCAGCCACTTGCCGTGGCGCTCCATCCAGCGTGCGAAGCGGGGGCGCCGGTAGGGCGCCGGGGACGATGCGGGCCGCGAGTCGGCGATAGTCATGGGTTACCAGGCCAGGTGAACATGCGCAAGAAGAAGGGGACGACGAGGACCGCGGTGCGTCGCGCGCGCGCGACCCACGGCCGGCAGCGCCAGCGCCTGATCGACGCGTGCATTTCGGCGTTGCACATCCATGGGCCGTCGCAAACCACCGTCGAGAAGGTCGTCGCGATCGCGGACATGTCGCCGGGCATCGTGCGCTTCTACTTCGACTCGAAGGCGGCGATGCTGGTCGCGTCGCTGCAGTATCTCTCGGCGGAATTCGAGGAACGGGTGCTCGTGCCGGTTGGGGCGATGAAGAGCACGCCGGTCGCCGCGCTCGAGCGCCTCGTCGACCTGTATCTCGATCCGGAGATCGCGAGCGCTCGCAAGGTGTCCGTATGGTATTCCTTCTGGGGGGAGGCCAGCTCCCGGCAGGAATACTACGACATCTGCGGGACGAAGGACGAGCGGTTCGCGGCCCTGGTCCGCGAGCTGATCGAGCGCCTGATCGAGCAGAGCGGCCAGACCCAGCTCGACCCGGACGGGATCGCGCTCGGACTGATCGGCGTGCTGGAGATGCTCTGGCAGGGCTTCGCGTTCCTGAGCGAGACCGCGATCGACCGCGCGGCCGCGCGGCATCGCTGCATGGCGTATCTGCGATCGGTGTTCCCGGGCCGGTTCCCGCCCGGGCGCGGCGTCGCGGATGCCGCGACCGCCGCCGCGCCGACGCGGTCGTTGCCGGCGTGGAGTTACGCGAACGCGGCGTTGCTGCGCACCGAGCGTCGCGACCTGTTTCGCGACGCGTGGCAGCTCGTCGCGGACGTCTCGCGGTTCGGTGTTCCGGGCGCCCACGTCGCCGCCGACCTCGGCGCCGAGCGGGCGCTGGTGGTGCGTGACGCCCAGGGCACGCTGCGTGCGTACCGCAACAGCTGTCCGGTCGAGCCGCACGCGCTGGTCGCGAACGGCCGCGGCGTGCTCGCCGACGAGCGCATCGAATGTCGGCTGCATGGACTCGCGTTCCGCGCGGATGGGCAGGAGATCGGTGGCGGGCCGCCGCTGCACGCGCTCGAGCTGTCGATCGGGGCGGGCCTGGTCTTCGTGCGCGCCGGGTCCGAGGGCGCGGGTCCGGGCCCCGCGCCGGCCTGGGCGTGGCTCGGCGAGTTCGACCCGATCCCGATCGCGCCGCCCGCGGAGACGATCGTCGGCGCGAACTGGAAGCTCGTGGTCGAGCATGCGCTGTCGCTCGCGATGCCGGAGGCGCTCGCGCCGGGCGACGCCGAGGCCTGGTACGACGTCGAGTGCACGACGCCGGATGCCGCGGACAGGATCCTCTGGCGCGCGCGCCCGTCCGCAACGCGGCGGCGATGGTCGCTCGATCGCTATCGATCCATCCTCGGCGACCGCGCGGGCGATCCGTGGCGCCGGGTCTTCGTCGCACCGAACCAGCTGTTCGAGGTACGCCCGGACGGACTGCTCTGCGTGCAGATCCTGCCGATCGAACCGGGTTCGAGCCGGGTCCGGCGCCTGCGCTTCTCGACGCTCGCGGCCGACGCTCGCGGGAGCGTCGCCGACCGGCTCGCCGCGCGCATCGCGACGGGCCTCCGGCAGGACGCGCTCGACGCGATCGAATCCGCGCAGCGGGGCCGGGTCGAGTACGGCTACGGCGTCGACGGGACGCCACGCCCGGGCGCGGCCGCCGCGCGGTTTCGCGAGTGGCTGCGCGGGCGCATCCCGGCGCTCGCGCACGACGCGCCGCCCGGCGGAGGGCAGGGGCTTGTATAATCCGACGAGTGCGGTGACCAACACCGGGAGAGGACGACGATGAACCTGACGGACCTGACCAAGAACGACTGGCACCAGCGCGCGGCGAAGCTGCGCTACGAGACCCGGCATTTCATCGACGGCCGATACGTCGATTCGGTCGCCGGCGGACGATTCAAGGTCGTGAATCCCGCGACCGCGCAGGTCCTGTGCGAGGTGAGTGCCGGGGCCGCCGCGGACGTCGACCTCGCCGTGGCCGCCGCGAAGCGCAGCTTCGCCTCCCGGGTGTGGAGCCGCAAGGCGCCGCGCGAGCGCATGGCGGTGCTCGTCGCGTTCGCCCGGTTGCTCGAAGCGAACGCCGAGCGCTTCGCGCTGCTCGACACGCTGTGCATGGGCAAGCCGATCCGCGACATGCTGACCATCGACATCCCGCAGGCCGCGACCAATTTCGCGTTCTTCGCCGAGTTCGTGGACAAGATCGACGGCTCGGTCACGGCGACTGCCGCCGACGCGTTCCACTACGTGCTGCGCGAGCCGCTCGGCGTGGTCGGGTGCGTCGTGCCGTGGAACTATCCGCTGCTGATGGCGGCGTGGAAGGTGGCGCCCGCGCTCGCGGCCGGCAACAGCGTCGTGCTGAAGCCGGCCGAGCAATCCCCGCTTTCCGGCCTGCTGATGGCGGAACTGTTCGTCGAAGCCGGTGGACCGCCGGGCGTGTTCAACGTCGTCAACGGACTCGGCGAATCGGCCGGGGAAGCGCTCGCGCTGCACAACGACGTCGCGAAGATCGCGTTCACCGGCTCGACCGAGATCGGCAAGCGGATGCTGGTATACGCCGGTCGATCGAACATGAAGCGCGTGAGCCTCGAGTGCGGTGGCAAGTCGCCGCAGATCTTCCTCGCGGACCTGCCGGACCTCGACGTCGCGGTGAACTACGCGATCAACGGGATCTACGGCAACATGGGCGAGGTGTGCAATGCCGGCTCGCGCCTGCTGATCGATCGATCGATCGCGAAGGAGTTCATCGCGCGGTTCATCGAGCGCGGACGGCATGCCTATCACCCGGGCGATCCGCTGGACCCGGCGACGAACCTCGGGCCGCTGGTCACCGCGGGCCACTGCCAGCGCGTGAAGGGCTACATCGAGCGTGGCAAGAGCGAAGGCGCGAAGCTCGAGTTCGGCGGCGGCGCGCCGGACTCCCCGGGCGCGTTCGTCGAGCCGACGCTGTTCTCCGGCGTCGACAATCGCATGACGATCGCGCGCGAGGAGATCTTCGGGCCGGTCGCCGCCGCGATCGAGGTCGACGGCATCGAGCACGCGGTCGCGATCGCGAACGATTCGATCTACGGACTCGCGGCCGCCGTCTGGACCCGGGACCTGGCCGTCGCGCACAAGGCGGTCCGCGATCTTGAGGCCGGTGTGATCTGGGTGAACTGCTTCGACCACGGCGACATGACCCAGCCATTCGGTGGCTACAAGCAGTCGGGCCAGGGGCGCGACAAGTGTCTCGAGAGCCTGCTGTCGTACACCCAGACGAAATCCGCGTGGATTCACCTCGGCTAACGCGGCGGCGCGCCGGATGATCGGGACGGCACCCCGGCGAACGTCGCCGGCGGTGCCGGGTCCCGGATCTCGGGAATGCGCGCCGCCAGCAGGTCGTGGAACTCCACCATCCAGCACTCGATCCGTGACAGCGGGCCCGGCCGGTAGCTGCCCGACTGCAGCCCTCGCTGCACGCGCGCGCACAGCGTGCGATCTTCCGCGTTGACGCCGGCGTTGAGGCGCGCGCCCAGATAGCGCAGCGGCCGCATCTCGCGGCGATCGTCGGGAAGGCCGAAGGAGCCGCCCCGGATCGTGCAGCGCCCCGGGCCACGCGGAACGATCTGGAAGAAATCCATCTGCTCCGGGAACAGGTCGATCCCGAGATTCGGCAACGCGCTGTAGAAGCGCCAGCTGCGCCGGTAGTCCTCCGGCAGATCCGTCGCGATGCGCGCGACGTGGCGCTGATAGACGCGCTCGGCCCAGCGCGGGGATTCCTGCGGGCGCAGGTGCCCGATTCCCCGGGCGATCCCCGGCGCATGGCGCTGATCCGCGTAATCCGGCGTGAACATCCGGTAGAGGCCGGGGTGCCCGACCGGGACGTGATAGGACTCGAGATAGTTGTCCATGGCGATCTTCCAGTCGGCGTCCCAGTGCTCCTCGGTGATCGGGCCGAGCGGCAGCATCTCCTCGATCCGGTACGGCGCGAGTTCCTCGAGGAACGGCGCCCAGGCCGCCGCGACCGGCGGCGGATCGCCACGCAGCGCGACGAACACGAATCCCAGCGTGATCTCCACACGGGCCTCCACGAGACCGAGGTCCGTGCGATCGATCCCGGGGAACGTCTCCACCGAGGGAATCGCGAGCAAGCTGCCGTCGGTTCGGTACGACCAGCCGTGATACGGACAGGTCACCGGACCCGCGCAGCGGCCGGCGCCGTCGAGGAGTCTCGCGCCGCGATGCCGGCACGCGTTGTGGAACGCGCGCACCCGCCCGTCGCGATCGCGGATCGCGAACACGCTCTCCCGGCCGAAGTCGAGGGTCGCGTAGTCGCCGGGCCGGGGGATCGAATTCACGTGACAGACGATCTGCCAGCTCGGCAGCAGCACGCGCTCGAGCTCCAGGCGTTGCAGTTCGCCGTGATCGTAGGCCCACGCGGGCAGCGCGCGAGCCCCCAGGGTCGATGGTGCCGTGTCCGGCACACGGGCGGGTATCGTGTTCATTTGGCGAACCTCCCCAAAATTATATCGCTATTCAATAAAAATATATAACCGTATAAACTCTACCAGATTCACGGGATCGGACGACGTGCGGCGTCGAGGAGGGGGGAAATGGCCAGGTCGATGATCAAGAACAACGCGCACTTCCAGCGCGCGCTCCAGCGGTTGCCACTCGGCGTGGCGTCCAACTTCCGGTACTGGGGCGAGGACCGCACGATCTACGTGAAGCGTGCCCAGGGCGCGCGGCTCGTCGACCTCGACGACAACGTGTACGTCGACTACCGCCTGGGATACGGCCCCGCGATCCTCGGCTACGCCGATCCGCGCGTCGACGAGGCCGCCCGCGTCGGCATGGAGGTCGGCGGCGTGTTCGCGCTCGCGACCGAACGCGAGCTCTCGGTCGCCGAGCGGATCGCGAAGATGGTGCCCGCCGCGGAGCTCGTGCGGTACTCGAACTCCGGTACCGAGGCGGTGATGGCGGGATTGCGCCTCGCGCGCGCCTACACGGGCCGCGACGACTACGTGATCCTCGAAGGCAGCTACCACGGCCTGTTCGACGCGGCGATGTGGTTCACGCCGATGGACAAGTGGTCGCAGGTCGGCGACCCGGAAGTTCGCCCGTACAGCGAGGGGGTCCCGCTCAGCATTCGCAGCTACGCCCACTTCGTGCAGGCGAACGACGCGAACCAGCTGGAGGACGTGTTCAAGCGCCACGGCGATCGCGTCGCGTGCCTGCTGATCGAGCCGATCATGGGCAACTGCCTCGGAATCGCCGCCGAGCCGGACTACCTGCGGGCGGCCCGCGAACTGTGCGATCGCTACGGGGTCGTGCTGTTCATCGACGAAGTGAAGACCGGATTCCGGGTCGCGCGCGGCGGCGTCCAGGAACTCTACGGCGTGCACGCGGACCTGTGCACGTTCGCGAAGGCGCTCGGCAACGGGTATCCGATCTCCGTGCTCGCCGGCCGGGAGCGGATCATGCGCAAGATCGGCCGCGGCGTCGCGCACGGGGGCACGTACACCGCGCACTCGGTGTCGCTCGCGGCTGCGGAGCGGACGCTGCAGATCCTCGATGAGACCGATGCGCTCGAGCGGATCACCGACTACGGAACGAAGCTGCGCGCCGGGATGCACGAGGTGCTCACCGCGCGCGGAATCGCCCACAGCTTCGTCGGGCATCCGTCGATGAGCGGGCTGTACTTCGCGCACGAGCCGCCGCGCAACTACCGCGCGTGGAAGGGCAGCGACTACACGTTCTACGACACGATGGCGAAGTTCCTGCACGACGAATGCATCCTGTGCGAACCCGACTCGCGCGAACCGTGGTTCGTGTCCGCGGCGCACGACGCCTCCTGCCTCGCCGACACCCTGCGCGCGTTCGAATCCGCGGTCGACTCGACCCTCGAGACGCTCGGCAAGTCGCGTCGGGTCCCGGCTTGAGCGCACGCCGGTCAACGTCGGCGCACGACGCGATCGTCGTCGGCGCCGGCCACAACGGCCTGGTCGCCGCGTGCTATCTGGCGCGCGCCGGGCTCGACGTGCTCGTGCTCGAGCGCAATCCGTACATCGGCGGCGCGGCGGTGAGCCGGAGCCTGTACGAGGGGTTCACCTACTCGAACTGCTCCTACGTGTGCAGCCTGCTCCGTCCGCAGATCATCCGCACGCTCGAACTGCCGAAATTCGGCTTGCAGATCATCCCGTACGAGGGCGGCTGCACGATGATGCGCGACGGCGGTCATCTCGCGCTCTACGACAACCACGACGCGCTGCGCCGGGAGATCGCGCGGCACTCGCGGCGCGACGCGGAAGCCTACGAGCGCTACTCGCGGGACATGATCCGGCAGTGCCAGTTCATCAAGCCGCTGCTGCTGCGCGAGCCGCCGGACCCCACCTCGTTCCGGCCCCGGGACCTCGCCGAACTCGCGTACCTCGGACGCCGATTCCACGGCCTCGGCGAGCGACGGATGTACGACACGCTGCGGTTCTGGACGATGAGCGCGGCCGACATGCTCGACGAGTATTTCGAGAGCGAGATCGTTAAGGCGCACCTCGCCGGCAGCTCGATCATCGGCACCGCGCTCGGCCCGCGCTCGCCCGGGACGGCGTACGTGCTGCTGCATCACTACATGGGAGACATCGACGACACGGTCGGCGCCTGGGGCTTCGCCCGAGGCGGCATGGGGGCGATCACGCAAGCGCTCGCCGCGTCGCTGCGCGCGAGCGGCGGAGCGATCGAGAGCGAGGCCCCGGTCGAGCAGATCCTGGTTCGCAACGGGCGCACCCGCGGAGTCGCGTTGCAGGACGGACGCGAGATCCTCGCGCCCGTCGTGCTGTCGAATCTGGACGTACGCCGCACCTTCCTGAAGGCGATGGATCCGGGCGATCTGCCGCCGGAGTTCCTCGACGGCGTGCGCCGCTTCAAGATCCGCGGCTCCTCCGGCAAGCTCAACATCGCGCTCGACGGGATGCCGACGTTCCCGGCGATACCCGCGGGATCGCCGTGCATCCGCGGCGATCTGCACGTCACGGACACCATCGAGATGATGGAGCGCGCGTACGACGACTGGAAGAACGGGCGCTGGTCGCGAGCGCCGTACATCGACATGCTGATCCCCTCGCAGATCGATCCGACGATGGCACCGCAGGGCAAGCACTACATGTCCGTGTTCGTGCAGTACTGTCCCTATGAACTCGCCGAGGGCCCGTGGACCGACGAGCGGCGCAAGGCCTTCGGCGACACGGTGATCGAGACGATCGCGCGCCAGAGCCCCGACTTCAAGCGCCTGATCCTGCACGCCGAGGTGCGCACGCCCTGGGACATCGAGAACGAAGTCGGCTTGACCGAAGGCAACATCTTCCAGGGCGAGCTCACGCTGGATCAGCTGCTGTTCAATCGCCCGCTGCCGGGCTGGGCCCAGTACCGGACGCCGGTGCGGGGCGTGTACCTGTGTGGGTCGAGCGCGCATCCGGGTGGCGGCGTGATGGGCGCGCCCGGCGCGAACGCCGCGCGCGCGGTATTGCGCGATCTCGGCCGGAAGCGCGCCGCATGAGTGCCGTCGCCGCGCGTTACGACGTCGTCGTGATCGGCGCCGGACACAACGGACTCGTGTGCGCGGCACAGCTCGCACGCGCCGGGCGGCGCACCCTCGTGCTCGAGGCGCGCGCGCGCGTCGGCGGCGCGGCGGTGACCCGGGAATTCGCGCCCGGGTTTCGCGCCTCGACCGGGGCGCACCTGCTGTACGGGCTGCCGGCGTCGCTCGATGCCGAGCTCGGGCTGGCCGGTCATGGGCTGCGTTCGGCGGCGGAGCGGTTGCCGACGACCTCGCTCCTTCCGGACGGCACGATCGCGGATGTCGACCCCGGTCCGGCGGCGATCGAGGGGGCGGCGCGCGCCGCATTCGACCGACGGATCGCGCGCTTCGCGGGCTACCTCGCCGAGCTCCACGCGCGCGTTCCGCCGCGCCTCGGCACCCCCGACTGGTCCGACCGGTTCGAGCTCCTGCGCGCCGGTTTCGGGTTGCGCCGGCTCGGACGGCGGGACATGCGTGAGCTGCTGCGAATCGGCGCGATGAACGCCTACGACCTGCTCGACGAAACGTTCGAGTCGCCACCGCTGAAGGGTGCGCTCGCCTTCGACGCCGTGCTCGGCACGAACTTCGGGCCGCGCTCGCCGGGGAGCGTGTTCACCTGGCTGCACCGCCTCGCCGGTCTCGGCGCGGGCGGCGGGCGCGGGCTGTGGTGCCCGCAGGGCGGCGTCGGCGCGCTGAGTGCCGCGCTCGAGTCCGCCGCGCGCGCCGCGGGCGCGACCGTGCGGACCGGGGCGCCGGTCGCAAGGATCCTGGTCGAGGCCGACCGCGCGACCGGCGTCGAGCTCGACGACGGCGAGCGCATCGAGGCGGCGGTGGTCGTCTCGGGAGCGGATCCCAAGACGACCCTGCTGCGACTGCTCGGGGCCCGTCATCTCGACGCGGGCTTCGTGCGCACGGTTCGCCACCTGCGCAACACCGGCCTTGCGGCGAAGCTCCACCTCGCGCTCGATCGCGCGCCGCAGATCGTCGGCGTCGACCCTGCGCGACTGCGTGGCCGGCTGGTGATCGCGCCGTCGATGGACTACGTGGAACGGGCGTTCGATCACTCCAAATACGGCGAATGGTCGACCGCACCGGCGCTCGAGATCACGCTGCCGAGCCTCGCCGATCCGTCGCTCGCGCCGGGCGGGGCGCACGTGCTGTCCGCGACCGTGCAGTACGCGCCCTACACGGTCGCGGGCGGCTGGGAGCTCGAGCGCCCGCGCCTGATGGAGGCGCTGCTCGACGCGCTCGAGCGCCACGCGCCCGGACTGCGCCGCTCGGTCGTCGCGGCGCAGCTCCTCGTCCCGCCGGACATCGAGCGGGAGTATGGGATCGCGGGCGGTCACTGGCATCATCTCGAGCTCGCGCTCGACCAGTTCCACCTGCTGCGCCCGACCCCGGGGGCCCGCGGCCACGCGACGCCGGTCCCGGGCCTGTACCTGTGCGGGGCCGGCTGCCACCCGGGCGGTGGCGTGACCGGACTCGCGGGGCGCAATGCGGCACAATTCATCCTTCGGCAATCGGAGTGACCGGTGGCGATGATCGAGACTGCAAGCTCGGGCACGGCGGCGCCGCATTACCGCCAGCCGCTGCTCGGAACGCCGTTCCACGCGCGCTCGCGGGCGCTCGCTCAGGTCGACCAGTACGTCGCGTGGTCGGGGTACTCGACCGTCGACGTGTACACGACCGTCGAACAGGAGTACTTCGCGATCCGCAACGCCGCGACCGTGTACGACATCACGCCGATGACGAAGTACCGGATCGCGGGCCGGGACGCGGTCGCGTACCTCGATCGCCTGGTGACCCGCGACGTCGCACGGCTGCGTACCGGAAGGCTCGGCTATTGCCTGTGGTGCAACGACGACGGTGAACTGGTCGACGACGGGACGCTGTTCCGTCTCGGCGAGTCGGAGTTCCGGCTCTGCGCCGCGATGCGCCAGATCGACTGGCTCGAGGCGTCGGCGATCGGCTTCGACGTGTCGATCGAGGAGGTCACCGAGCGGATCGCGGCGCTGTCGCTGCAGGGTCCGGTGTCCTGCGCGATCCTGAAGGCGGCGGGGCTCGGCGAGGTCGCGACCTTGCCGCCGTTCGCGATCGGTCGCTACGATCTCGACGGAATCGAGCTCACGATCTCGCGTAGCGGCTTCACCGGCGATCTCGGCTATGAGATCTGGATGGACCCGTCGGCCGCGGAGGCGGTCTGGGACCGCCTGTTCGACGTCGGTCGCAGCCGCGGCTTGCGCGCGATCGGCTCCCGCGCGCTCGACCTCGCGCGGATCGAGGCGGGATACCTCAGCCCCTGGATCGACTTCGTGCCTGCGGAACACGCGATTCGCGTCGGCCGCGCGCGATCGCCGCTCGAGCTCGGGCTCGAGCGTTTCGTCGACTTCGACAAGGGTCATTTCACGGGCCGTCGCGCGCTGCTCGAGGAGCGTCGTCGCGGACCGCGCTCCTGCCTCGTCGGCCTCGACGTCGAGGGCAACAAGCCCGCCCGTGCGGCGCTCCTCTACGCCGACGCGCGCTGCCGGCGCGAGATCGGCGCGGTGACGTCCGCGGTCTGGTCGCCGACCTGCAAGCGGAACATCGCGATCGCGCGGGTCGATGCGCCGTTCAGTGCGCTCGGCACCTCGCTGTGGGCCGAGATCTATCTGAACCGCGAGCTCGTCTGGGAGCGGCGCATCACGCGGGCGCGCGTGGTCGAGCGGACGTTCTTCGC
Source organism: Gammaproteobacteria bacterium (assembly GCA_028870355.1). GTDB lineage: Bacteria > Pseudomonadota > Gammaproteobacteria > Steroidobacterales > Steroidobacteraceae > Bog-1198. The sequence continues at coordinate 26,542 of JAGWPU010000078.1, forward strand.
GCCGGAACGGCGACGCGCGACGCCGCCGGCGGATTTCTGACGCCGATGGTCTCCGTGCAACAGCAGTCGCTCGCCGAGCGACCGTGGCTCGATCCGAACGCGAAGCCGCAGATCGTGATCGACGGGGTGAGCAAGCGCTTTGGCGGGTTCGCCGCGGTCGAGCAGGTCAGCCTGAAGATCTACAAGGGCGAGATGTTCGCGCTGGTCGGCGCATCCGGATGCGGGAAAACGACGCTGCTGCGGATGCTCGCGGGCTTCGCGCAGCCGACGACGGGCCGGATCCTGATCGAGGACGCCGACATGACCGACGTGCCGCCGTACGAGCGGCCCGTGAACATGATGTTCCAGTCCTATGCGCTGTTCCCGCACATGACGGTCGAGGAGAACGTCGGCTACGGACTGCGCCGCGTGCGCGAGCCGGCGGCGACGAAGGCGAAGCGCATCCGCGAAGCGCTCGAGATGGTCCAGCTCGCGGGGATGGAGAAGCGCAAGCCGCACCAGCTTTCCGGCGGCCAGCGGCAACGCGTCGCGCTCGCCCGGGCGCTGATGCGCCGGCCGAAGGTCCTGCTGCTCGACGAACCCCTGAGCGCGCTCGACAAGAAGTTGCGCGAGCAGACGCAGTTCGAGCTCATGAACATCCAGTATCAGGTCGGGATCACGTTCGTCTTCGTCACCCACGACCAGGACGAGGCAATGGCGCTGTCCACGCGGATCGCGGTGATGAACCAGGGGCGCGTGCTCCAGGTCGGCGCCCCGGCCGAGATCTACGAGTTTCCGACCAACCGGTTCGTCGCCGATTTCGTCGGCACCACGAACCTGTTCGAGGGGGCGGTGCGCCATCAGGACGGCGGCCACGTGACGCTGCATTGCCCGGAGACCGGATCGGACCTCCTGGTCGATGATCCCGGGCGCTACGGCGGCGGCGATCGCGTGTGGCTGTCGGTGCGCCCGGAGAAGATCAAGCTGTCCAAGCAGCCGACGGACGCGGTCGGCGTGAACCAGTTGAAGGGGACGGTCTGGGAGCTCGGCTACCTCGGGAATCGCTCGACCTACCGGGTCAAGACCGCGAGCGGAAAGCTGGTCACCGTGTTCGCCCAGAACGAGCGTCGCACCTCCGAATGGGCGATCGACTGGAGCGACGAGGTGTATCTGTGCTGGAGCGCGGACGCCGGGATCCTGCTGCGCGATTGATGCCGGCGGTGCGGGATGCGCGGCGCCGGTCGGCCGGTGGCCAGCGCGCCCTCTTTATATTATATTGATGACATTATAAAACCACGGCCGCTGGCCAGGATCGCACGCGTGAGACAAGTGAAGACCCTCGGACTCCTCGGGACCGGCGTGATCGGCGGCGGCTGGGCCGCGCGCGCGCTGCACTTTGGCATCGACGTGATCGCGTCGGACGTGAAGCCGGAAATGGAGAACTGGCTGCGCGGCGCGGTCGAGAACGCCGAGCCGGCGCTCGCGCGACTGACCTCGGCTCCGTTGCCGCCGAAGGGCCGCCTGAGTTTCACGACGAACCTGCGCGAAATGGCCGAGCGGGCCGATTTCATCCAGGAGAACATCCCCGAGCAGCTGCCGTTGAAGCAGCGGATCCTTGCGGAGGCGAGCCGCCACGCGGCGCCCGACGTGATCATCGCGTCGAGCACGTCGGGGCTGATGCCGAGCGATCTGCAGCGCGACATGGTCGCGCCGGAGCGCTTTCTCGTCGCGCACCCGTTCAACCCGGTGTACCTCCTGCCGCTGGTCGAACTGGTCGGCGGCAAGGCGACCGCGGCCTCGACGATCGAGGCGGCCGCCGTGTACTTCCGTTACATCGGAATGCACCCGCTGCCCGTGCGCCGCGAGGTGCCGGGACACCTGACCGATCGGCTGCAGGAAGCGCTGTGGCGCGAGATCCTGCACATGGTGAACGACGGAACCGCGACGACCGGCGAGCTGGACGAATCGATCATCTACGGTCCGGGACTGCGCTGGGCTGCGATGGGCACGAACCTGATCTACCACCTCGCGGGCGGCGAGACCGGGATGCGGCACATGCTCGCGCAATTCGGGCCTTGCCTGAAATGGCCGTGGACGCGTCTCGAGGCGCCCGAGCTCACCGAGTCGCTGATCGACCGCATGGTCGAGGGGACCCAGGCACAGGCCGCGGGGCGGTCGATCCGCGAACTGGAGCGGCTGCGCGACGACTATCTGGTGGCGGTTCAGCAGGCGCTGCGCCAGTACGACATCGGTGCCGGATCGACGCTGCGCGCGCTCGAAGAGCGTCTGTACGCGGACGCGGCGAAATCGGCGCAGGCGCTCGACATCGACGCGCCGAAGCCGCTGCGGCTCATCGACACCGTCGTGCGCCCGGAGTGGGTGGACTACAACGCGCACATGACCGACGCGCAGTACCTCACCGTGTTCGGCGATGCGATGGACGTGCTGTACCGGCTGATCGGGATCGACGCGGGCTATCGCAAGGGCGGCCGGATGTTCTACGACGTCGAGACGCACATCAAGTACCTGAAGGAAGTGAAGGCCGGGGAAGGCATCTGCGTCGAGACGCAGGTGCTCGCGGCCGATGCGAAGCGCCTGCACGTGTTCCACGCGCTGCGCCGGCGCGCCGACGGCGAACTGCTCGCGACCGGCGAGCAGATGCACCTGCACGTCGACACCGCGGCGGCGAAGGCGGCGGCGCTCGGCACGGCGGTCCGCGCACGGCTCGACCGGATCGCGAAGGCGCACGCGGGCCTCGCACGGCCGGTCCAGGCCGGGCGGCGCATCGGCGACCGGAACGTCTGATCCGACGGAGGCGCCCGTGCCGAAGATCGTCGACCATGCCGAGCGACGCGAGCAGATCGCCCAGGTCGCCTGCCAGGTCGTCTCCGAGCACGGCTTCGAGCACGCGACGGTCGCCAGGATCGCAAAAGCCGCGGGATACACGACCGGGATGGTCGCGCACTACTACGATTCGAAGCAGCAGATCATCCTCGCGAGCCTGCGGCTGATGCTGCGCCGGGTCGAGTCTCGCCTCATGCGCCGCCACGAGCGCGGCGTCGACGATCTGTTGAGCGTGCTCGCGGAGACGCTGCCGATCGACGCGCAGCGCCACACCGAGTGTGCGTTCTGGATGGCCTTCTGGGGCCACGTGTCGGCGGATCGCCGGCTGCGCCGTCTGAACGCGTGGGTGCACCGGGAGTACATGCGCCTGTACGCGCGTTGCTTCGATGCACACTGGCCGGCGTCGACGCGCTGGCCGAAATCCGTGCGCGACACGGTGCTCAAGTCGACGGTGACCTTCATCAACGGGTTGACCGCGAGCGCGGTCACGAGTCCGGCCGACTGGCCAGCGACCGCCCAGCTCGCGCAACTGCGTCAACAGCTCGAGATGCTGCGTGCGTGGGCCGAGTCGCGGCAGACGCGCGCAGCGGCGAATTCATGAGGAGCGATCGGAATGGATTTTGCGCTGACCGAAGAACAGGAACTCATCGTCAAGACCACGCGGGACTTCGTGCGCAAGGAGCTCTATCCGCATGAAGCCGAGATCGAGGCGACCGGCGTCCTGCGCGACGAACTCCTCGCGCAGCTGAAGGCGAAGGCGATCGCCGCCGGACTCTACGCCGCGAACATGCCGGCCGAGGTCGGCGGCGCGGGGCTCGACACGGTCGCGTGGATCCTGTACGAGAAGGAGCTCGGCGCGACCAACTACGCCTTGCACTGGTCCTGCGTGGGACGTCCGTCGAACATCCTGCTCGCCTGCGAAGGCGAGCAACGCGAGCGCTACCTGCTGCCGGCGGTGCGCGGTGAGCGGGTCGAGTGCCTCGCGATGACCGAACCGGGCGCGGGTTCCGACGTCCGCGGGATGAAGACCACCGCGATTCTCTCGGGCGGGGACTTCGTGATCAACGGCACGAAGCACTTCATCAGTCACGCCGACCATTCCGACTTCGTGATCCTGTTCGCGGCGTCGGGCGAGGAGACGGGGACCCATGGCGTGCGCAAGAAGATCACCGCGTTCCTGATCGATCGGGGCCATCCCGGCTTCACGATCCGCCCGGGCTACCGCAACGTCTCGCATCGCGGTTACACGAACAGCATCCTCGAATTCAACGATTGTCGGGTGCCGAAGTCGGCGGTCCTCGGCGAGGTGCACCGGGGCTTCGAGGTCGCGAACAGCTGGCTCGGTGCGACCCGCCTGCAGGTCGCGGCGACCTGCCTCGGCCGCGCCGAGCGGGCGCTCGATCTCGCGACCCAGTGGGCCGCCGAGCGCACGCAGTTCGGCCAGAAGATCGGCAAGTTCCAGGGGGTCGGCTTCAAGCTCGCCGACATGGTGACCGAGTTGCGGGCGGCGGAGTTGCTGGTACTGCACGCCGCGTGGAAATACGATCAGAAGACCGCGACCGACATGGACATGGCGATCGCGAAGCTGAAGGCGAGCGAGATGCTCGCAATGGTCGCGGACGAGGCCTTGCAGATCCACGGCGGGATGGGCCTGATGAGCGACCTGCCGCTCGAGCGCATCTGGCGCGATGCACGCATCGAGCGGATCTGGGAGGGGACCAGCGAGATCCAGCGACTGATCATCTCGCGCGCGCTGCTGCGCCCGCTCGGCGGCTGACGAGCGAGACGCTCCGCAGGCGAAGCGGGGCCTTGCTTCGTCTCGGAGCGCTTCGCTCGGACACCGGGTATTAGCGCCCGGTCCAGCGGGGTTCGCGCTTCTCCGAGAACGCGCGCGTGCCTTCCTTCAGGTCGTCGGAACGGATCACCTTTTGTACCGCGTCCAGCGCGTCGTGCAGCAGGAACGCCTCGTTCTCCGAGACGGCCTCGGTGCGGCGGATCAGCTGCTTGATCGCCGGGAACAGCAGCGGTGGGCCGTCGGCGAGTTGCTGCGCGATCTCGCGAGCCTTCGCGACCGCCTGACCCTTGGGCACCACGTGATTCGCGAGGCCCCAGTGCTTCGCCTCGTTCGCGTCCATCCAGCGGCCGGTCATCAGGAACTCGACCGCGACGTGGTAGGGGATGCGACGCGGCAACTTGATCGTGCCCGCATCGGCGAGCACGCCGACGTTGATCTCCGGCAGCGCAAACTTCGCGTGCTCCTCCATCACGATGATGTCCGTGCCGAGCACGATCTCGAAGCCGCCGCCGCAGGCGATCCCGTTCACCGCCGAGATCAGCGGCTTGTTCAGGTTGCGAGGGTAGTTCAAGCCGCCGAACCCGCCGACGCCCCAGTCCTCGTCGGACTTCTCGCCGGCGGCGGCCGCCTTCAGATCCCACCCCGGGCAGAAGAACCGGTCGCCGGCGCCGGTCACGATCGCGACCCGCAGCGCCGGATCGTCACGGAACGCGCTGAAGACGTCGTTCAGGCGGCGGCTCGCCGCCAGATCGATCGCATTCGCCTTGGGGCGGTCGATCGTCACCTCGAGGATCGCGCCACGCGCCTCGGTCCGGATGCCATCCTTCATCGTCGCTTCGGACATCGTTCACTCCTCCGTCCAACGGATCAATGCGTCGACGGCCGCGACTCCGCGGCCCACCGGTCTCACGATCAAGGGATTGACGTCGATCTCGGCGAGCCGTTCGACGTTCATCGCCGCGAATTCGCCGACCCGCCGGATCGCCTCCACCAGCGCGGCCACGTCGCCCGGCGGCTTGCCGCGGTACCCCGCGAGCAGGCGGGCGACCCGGGTGCGCGCGAGCGCGTCCCGGATCGTCTCGTCGGTCCAGGGCGGGAGCAGCGCAACCGAGTCGGCGAGCCACTCCGTGAGCACGCCGCCCGCGCCGAGCACGAGCACCTGCCCGAACTGCGGATCGACGATCACGCCGACCAGGACTTCGGCGACCCCGTCGACGATCATCTCCTCGACGAGGAGCGAATCCGACAGGGCGGCGAGGCGAGCCGCCGCCGCGGTCGCCGCGGCGTGGTCGCGGAGGTCGAGCACCACGCCGCCGACCTCGGTCTTGTGCTCGAGGTGTGCCGCCAGGGCCTTGATCACGACCGGGAAGCCGATCGCCGCGGCGGCGTCGGCCGCCTCGGCGGGCGTTGCGACCGCGTTGCGCGGGATCGCGACGCCGTGGCGTGCGAGGACCGCCTTGCCGTCCCGCTCGTCCGATCCGCGTGCGCGGGACGCGTCGATGCGCCGGCGCGGGATCCGCAGGTCGACGCCCGGGCCGCGCCAGGCGCGGCCGACCGCTCCCGCCGCCGACAGCGCTTCGAGACCTTCGCGCAGGCCCTGCAGCGGCACGACGCCGCCGCGCAGGCACTTGCCGCGGATCCGCTCGCCCATCGTCTCCGGGAGCGAGGAGAGCAGCGCGACGCGGGGTCCGGCCCCGGCTGCGACGTCGATGTACTCGTCGATCACCACGTCGAAGGCCGAGGTATCGGTCTTGCCGTCCGGCGGACAGTCGAGCATGAAGCCGACCGCGTCGTACCCGCCCTCGAGCACCGCCGCGAACACCTTGCGCAAGGCCGGCGGGTCGAACCACAGGTACGTGTGCATGTCGAACGGATTCGCGATGCTCACGCGATCGCCAAGCAGCGCCGCGAGACGCTCGGCCTGAGGCGCCGGAATCGACGGGAACTCGATCGGCAGATCCCGCGCGACGTCGGCGGTCATCGCCATGTCGCCGCCGGAAGCGCCGATGATCGCGATCTTCCCGCCGCCGGTCGGGCCGCCGACGTGGAAGACCTTCAAGGTCTCGCACAGCGCGCCGAGGGTGTCGCAGCGGGCGATGCCGGCCTGCCGGCAGAATGCGTCGAACACCGAGTCGGCGCCGGCGAGCGCCCCGGTGTGGCTGTGCGCGGTCCTCGCGGCCGCAGCGGTGCGGCCGGACTTGATCGCCGCGATCGGCTTGCCCGCGCGCCGTGCGACCTCGGCGGCGCGCGCGAAGCGGGCCGGATCCTGGATCCCTTCGAGGTACAGGCCGAACGCAGTGACCCGTGGGTCGTGCGCGAGCGTCTCGATCAGGTCCTCGACCGCGATGCGGGTCTGGTTGCCGACCGAGAACAGATAGCCGATCGGGAGCGATCGCTGGTTGAACATCAGCGTGAGCGCGAGCGTTCCGCTCTGGCAGATCATCGCGACCCCGCGATCCGGCGAAGCGCCGACGATCTGGTCCGGCATCATCGCGACGCGGTCGAAGAAATTCACGAACCCGTAGCAGTTCGGGCCGAAGAACGGCAGGTCACCAGCACGCTCGCACAGTGCCGCGGTCAACTGCCGCCCGAGCTCGGTGCCGGTCTCCGAGAAGCCGGAGCTGAAGCACACGAACCCGCCGGTTCCGCGGCGCGCGAGCGCCGCCGCGACTCCGGGCACCTCGGTGTTCGGCACCGCGAGGAACGCCGCGTCGGGCGCATCGGGCAATTCGTCGACCGAGCGAACCACCGGGGCGTCCGGCGTCGACGGTCGGGTCGGGTGCACGCGCCAGATCGGACCCGCGAAGCCGATCGTGCGGCTGCCGGCGGCGACGGCGTCGGTCCAGGCACTCGCGCCGATCAGCGCGATGCTGCGCGGCGCGATCAGCCGGCGCAAGGCGGTGGAACTCATCCCGGTCATCCCCGACGGATCGCGAGCGTGCGGGACCGCGGCCAGTCGGACGGCCACTCGGCGGTGCACTTCAGTTGCTCGACGCGATCGGCGATCGCCGCCGGCAGTGGCGCGCTCTTCGTCGGTTCACCCTGGATCACGTGCAGCAGCATCGCCTCGAGGACCGCGGCGACCGTGCGGTCGGTGCCGCGCTCGAACACGCCGGCGATCAGGATGCGCTTCGCGTCGGCATCGAGCACCACGCAACGCACCCGCAGGGCGTCCGACTGCTTCACCTCGTGCAGGAAGTGGCAGTGCATCTCCAGCGTGTAGAGCGTTCCCCGGGTGCGTGCGCGATAGTCGGCGTCGAGGCCGAGCTGATCCATCACGTCGTCGATCGCGAGGCTGAACGCGACGCCGTAGTACGCGTCGCGCAGATGGCCGTTGTAATCGATCCAGGTCGGCTCGATCGCGACCTCGTAGGGCTTCAACGCCTCCATCCCGCGCGGCTCCCGCTCAGCCGAGCTTGAGGCGCCCGCGCGCCTCGGCCGGGGTCAGCACGCGCGCGCCCATCGCCTCGACGATCGAGCGGGCCTTCGTGACGAGCTGCGCATTGCTCGCGTAGACACCCTTGCTGAGGTACAGGTTGTCCTCGAGACCGACGCGAACGTTGCCGCCGAGCAGCACCGACTGCGCGACCCAGGGCATCTGCATGCGGCTGATCGCGAACGTTCCCCAGTTGCAGTCCGGCGGCAGCGCGTTGACCATCGCGAGCGCGTGGCCGATGTCGGCGGGCACGCCGTACTGGATCCCCATGCACAGCTGGATCAGCGACGGCGACTCGAGGAGACCTTCCTTGATCATCTGCTTCACGAACCAGAGGTTCCCGGTGTCGAACACCTCGAGCTCGGGTTTGACCTTCAGATCCTTCAGGATCGCCGCGCCCTGGCGCAGGTAGTTCGGCGTCGACACGTACGCGCGGTTGCCGTCGCCGAAGTTCAGGCTGCCGCAGTCGAGCGTCGCGATTTCCGGGCGATACCGTCCTTCCTGGCACAGATCGATCACGTGCCGCATGCGATCTTCCTGGTTCACGAAGTCGCTGCCCGGTCCCGGGGTGTCCGCGAGGCCCTTGTCGCCGACGACGATGTATCCGCCCATTCCGCAGGTCAGGTTCACGATCACGTCGACGCCGCTCTCGCGGATCCGCTTGACGACCTCGCGGTAGTGGCGGGTCTCCATGCTGAACGCGCCGGTGTCCGGGTCGCGAACGTGGATGTGCACGATCGCCGCGCCGGCCTTGGCCGCCTCGATCGACGTGGCCGCGATCTCGGCCGGCGTGACCGCGCAGTGCGGGCTCTTGGTGACTTTGGTGTCGTCGCCGGTCACGGCGCAGCTGATGATCACTTCGTGGTTCATGGCGGCTCCTGGTCCTGAGTCCTTGAGGGGAAGGCGTGGTCCGGTCAAATTATCATGACGATAATATTTACACCAGACGCGACGGCCGGCGGGGGCGGGCGGGGTCCGCGGCCGATCAGGCGGCGGCGCGCGCCCGGGCCCCCGCGAGCGCGCTGAGGATCTCCTCCTCGCCGCAGACCCCGACGACGCAGCCGCCCTCGGTCAGCACGACGGGGTGGCCCGAGCGCTGGCGCAACGCGATGATCTCGTGCAGGGACAGCGAGGCCGGGGCGATCGCGAGCCCGGCGATGGCGGCCGGCAGCGCCCCGTCGGCGGGAACGGGAACCAGCGCCAGCGGATGGCCGTCCGCGCGGGCCTCGCCCGGACGGCCGTCCGCATCGACCGCGAGCGCGTATCGTCCGGCCGGATCGAGGCGCAGTGCGCCGTCGCCCGTGGGGAGGGCGCCCCGTTCGCGCATGATCATCGCGCCGGTGAGCACGTCGAGCGGATTCATGTGGCGCACGAACTCGGCGACGTATTCGTTCGCCGGCGCGAGCACGATGTCCTCGGTGGTGCCCGTCTGGACGATGCGGCCGCCCTCGAGGATCGTGATCCGGTCACCGAGCCGCAGCGCTTCGTCCATGTCGTGGCTCACGAACAGGATCGTCTTCTTCACGCGCGCCTGCAGCGCCAGGAGCTCGTCCTGCAGCTTTCCGCGAATCAGCGGGTCCAGCGCGGAAAACGGCTCGTCCATCAGCAGGATGTCCGCATCGGTCGCGAAGGCCCGCGCGAGGCCGACCCGCTGCTGCATCCCGCCGGAGAGCTCGGCGACGTGACGGTCGGCCCATTGCGTCAGGCCGACGAGTTCGAGCTTCTCGTCGACGACGCGGCGGCGTGCCGCGACCGATTCACCGCGCAGCTCCAGGCCGAACCCCACGTTGTCGCGCACGGTGCGCCAGGGCAGCAGCCCGAACTGCTGGAACACCATCGCGATCCGCTCGCGACGCAGACGCCGGAGCGCGGTCGCATCGCAATTCGCGACGTCGATCGCGCCGTCCGGCTCATGGACGAGCACCGAGCCGCGTGCGACCCGGTTCAATCCGTTCGCCGCGCGCAGCAGGGTCGACTTGCCCGAGCCCGACAGTCCCATCAGCACCGAGATCTCGCCCCGGTCGACCGCGAGCGAGGCCCCGGCGACGCCGACGATCACCGCGAGCTTCTCCGCGATCTCGGCGCGGGTGCGGCCCGCATCGAGGAGCGCGAGCGCGTCGCGCAGCGCCTTGCGGCCGTCGCGCCGATCGTGGGGCGGAAAGAGGATGTCGACGGACCTGAATTCGATCGCGACGTTCATCGGGGCGCTCCGGATTCCTTCGGACGGCTCACGCGGTCGAGAATGATCGCGAGCAGCACGATCGCGAATCCCGCCTCGAAACCCATGCCGACCTGGACCGTGTTCAGCGCCCGCACCACGGGGACGCCGAGGCCGCCGGCGCCGACCAGTGCCGCGATCACGACCATCGACAGGCTCAGCATGATGCACTGGGTCACGCCGGTGACGATCGTCGGCGACGCGCTCGGCAATTCGACCTTCCACAGCAGCTGCGCGGGCGTCGCCCCGAAGGCCTCGCCCGCCTCGATCAGCGGGCGGGCACCGACGAGATCCCCAGATGCGTGAGGCGTATCGGCGCGGGCAGCGCAAAGATCACGGTCGAGATCAGGCCGGGAACGACGCCGAGTCCGAACAGCACCAGGGTCGGGATCAGGTACACGAACGTCGGCAAGGTCTGCATCAGGTCGAGCACCGGCCGCATCGCCGCGTACAGCCGCGGTCGGTGTGCCGCCGCTATTCCAAGCGGCACGCCGATCAGGGTCGACAGCACGGTCGAGACGATCACCAGCGACAGCGTCTCCAGCGTCTCGGCCCAGTAACCCTGGTTCAGGATGAACAGCAGACCGAGCGCGACGAACACGGCGAGACCCCAGGAGCGGCGCAGCGCCCAGACCGCGAGTGCGGCGATCACGATGAACACCGGTGCCGACACGTCGCGCATCAGCGCGGTCAGGCCGTCCACGGTCCGGCCGATCGCGGTCGACACCGCGTTGAAGAAGCGGGTGCCGTGCGCCTTGATCGCGTCGATCATCTCCGCGACCGCATTGCCGACCGGGATCTTGTGGGCGACGATCCACTCCTCGAAGTCGGCCGGCGTGTGCTTGGGGCCCCCGACGATCACCGCGGCGCCGGCCGGGCGCCCGTCGAAGGTCGTGACGCCCTTCAGCCAGCCGTTCACCGTGCTCGCGTGCGTCTTCAGCCAGGCGGCGGCCGCCGCCCGCGGCTGTTCGTGCCGATCCAGGATCGCATCCATCATCTCGTTCTCGCCCTGCAGAGAGAACTGCAGGTTCTCGAGCAGGTGCCCGACGTTCGGGCATTGCTCGAGGTAGTGCGCGCGCGTGACCGTGTAGACCGTCGCGCCGCCGAAGTTCGGCCCGAACACCGCGTCGCCGCCGTTCAGGTACCGCAGGTCGAACCGCATGTTCATCGGATGCGGTTCCCAGGCGAGGAACACGATCGGCTGTTTCGCCTGGTACGCGCGTGCGACCTGAGCGAGCATGCCTTGCTCGCTCGACTCGACGAGATGGAAATTGCCGAGACCGAACAGGTTCTTCTTCAACATCATCAGGATCTTGCGGTTGCCGTCGTTCCCCGGCTCGATCCCGTAGATCCGGTTTTTCAGCGGCGCTGCGAAGCGCTCGATGTCCGCGAAGCGCGTCAGGCCCGCCGCATAGGTGTACGCGGGGACCGCGAGCGTGTACTTCGCGCCGACGAGATTCGCCCGCACGACGTCGATCGTACCGGCCGCGATGAAGCGGCGGCGGTCCGCCTCCTGGGTCGGCATCCAGTTCCCGAGAAACACGTCGATGTCGTTGTCCGCGAGCGACGCGAACGTGACCGGCACCGAGAGCACGGTGATCCGTGGCGAGTAGCCGAGCCGGCGCAGCAGCTCGGTGGTGATCGCCGTGGTCGAGGTCACGTCGGTCCAGCCGACGTCCGAGAAGCGCACGATCCGGCATTCGGCGGGATCGGCCGCCGCCCGGACCGCGCTCGGCCAGCCCGCGAACGTGATCGCCACGAGGCCCCAGAGCACGCCGGCCCATGCCGCGGCGCGGGCTCGACGGGTATTGACCGGGACCGCCGCGCGGCGGCATGATGACGCCTCGGAGCGGTCGTTTGAACGTGCGTTTAATCTCGTCTCGCCAGCGCTCACCGATTGCTTCCTAATCAATTGAAATTATTAATCGATTATTATTTTTTCCGATCGTAGACGAATTTCCGGCGGCCGTCCATCACGGTCGACCGTGCAGCCAGCGAGGGCCCTGCGATTGAACAGTCACTCAACTCCCCGTGCCGACGCGTCCCGTGAAGCGGTCGAGGACATGCGCCGGCGACAGCTGATCGAGGTCACGATCGATAGCCTAGCGGAAGTCGGATTCACCGGCACGACCTTGGCCCAGATCGCCGCGCGCGCCGACGTCTCTCCCGGTCTCGTCGCGCATTATTTCGGCGACAAGGACGGTCTGCTGGTCGCCGCGTTTCGCTCGCTCGCCCGGCGGGTCGGCGATCACGTACGAGCCCGCCTGCGTCGTGCGCACACGCCGCGCGGGCGCATCCAGGCGGTGATCGACGCCAATCTCGCGCCGGAGGAGTTCGAGCGGCGCAGCGGGACCGCGTGGCTGCAGTTCTGGGGCCAGGCCTTGCAGGTCGACGGCCTGCGGCGCGTGCAGTCGGTGTACCAGCGCCGCACGCTCTCCACCCTGAAGGCCTCGCTCGCGAAACTCGTGCCGCCCGAGCAGGCCGGTCGGATCGCGGCGATGATCGCGGCGATGATCGACGGCGTGTATCTGCGGGCAGCGCTGTCGGAGTGGCGCGAGGCGGACAGCGAGGCGGCGAGGGCGCTGGTCACGGCGTTCGTCGACGGCCGCCTGCGCGAGATCGCGTCCCTGGCCGCGGTCGACGCGCGGTCCCGGCGAGTCGCGGACGGTGCCGCCCCCGGGGTGCCGCGCGCGGGCGAGCGCTTCGCGACGATCAATCCCGCGACCGGCGCGGTGCTCGCGCATTTCACCGTCGCGGGGGCGAGCGAGGTCGACGCCGCGGTCGAGCGCGCGCGCCAGGCGCAGGC